>JBCDIS010000048.1:0-43594 GCA_038748685.1 Acidobacteriota bacterium
GATTTTGATCGCATCGCGGAGCGACTTGTTGACGATCAGCGCCTTACGGAGCTTGGCCAAGAACTCGTTGACGTTGATCTTGGCCTTTCTGAGCACCAGCCAGCGTTCGATCATGACGGCCACGGCCGCGACCGAGAAGATGAGCAGGACCCACATCACGGGGCCGCCCTGGTGCATGAACTTCATGAAGGTACCGCCAATGTTTGGCAAGGTTCTTCCTCCTTGGGCTGATTGGACCCGCGGTATGCGAATCCGGTTCCAAATTTTTCTGGCGCGTCGATCAAGCGCTCGGCGCTGACCCACACTCAGCTGGCGACGAATTCATCCGTACGGGACTTCATGGCCCTCCCGAGGCACCAGGACTCGAGGCCGACGCCGGCCTGCGCACCCCGAATTTCGGGACGCTGCGGACGTTGGCGAACTAGCCTCGCTGAACTCGGAGAAGCCGTACTAAAACCCCACTAGAGTCGGTTGGCGCGCCATGTTAGCACAGCCCAAAAAGACCGGTCAAGGAACACGGCAGCCGACTCAAGTGTCTTGATTTCAAGTATTTAGGGGCGAGCCGCCGATCCCTTGGGACGGGCCAGACGATCCATCTTCAAACGCTGGGAGAAGCAGATCGCGACGGCGAGCGCGTCGCTCGTATCCGGCGGCAAGGGGACCTTACCGAGCCCCAGGGAGAGACGAACCATCCGGTCCACCTGCTGCTTGTCGGCGCGGCCGCTTCCCGTGATGGCGGACTTGATTTCGGCGGGTGAGAACTCGCGGATCTCGAGCCCCGCGGCGGCGACGGTGGCCAGGAGCGCGCCGCGGGCTTGGGCCAACACGATCAGGGACCGGGGATTGATGCCGTGGAACAGGGACTCGAGAACCGCCACCTGCGGACGGTGGAGCTCGACGAGCTTATGCAACTCGGTGGTGAGACGCACTAGCCGATCCGCCAGCGCCCCCTGCGAGGCCACCGAAATGCGACCGTGGGCGACGGCGGTGAGGCGGGAGCCGCGGCGATCCACCACGCCCCACCCGGTGTGCCGGCTGCCCGGATCGATCCCCAGGACCCGCAGGGCCGGCGGCCCCTTCGGGCCGGACCCGGGGGACGGGGGGGGCTCCAGGTCAGGCCCCCAACTGCTGCTCGGAGCCGTCGAAGTTGGACCAGACGCCCTGCACGTCGTCCAGCTCTTCGAGGGCCTCCAGGAGACGGAGAATCTTCGCGGCACCGGTGTCGTCGAGCTCGACGGAGGTCGAGGGGATCTGGGCCAGCTGCGCTTCCATCACCTCGACCCCGCGCTCGGCGAGGGCTTCTTTGACCTCGATGTAGCGGGTGGGGAGGGTGAAGACCTCGTACAGGTCACCTTCGGTGGAGATGTCGTCGACGTCGAGGTCGAGGGCGACCTCCATCAGGGCCTCTTCCGCGATCCCGCCGGGATCGATGGCAAAGTAGCCCCGCTGCTCAAAGAGGTACGACACCGAGCCGTTCTCCCCCAGGTTGCCACCGTATTTGGTGAAGGCGTGCCGCACCTCGGAGACCGTCCGGTTCTTGTTGTCGGTCATGACGTCCACGAGGACGGCGACCCCCCCGGGGCCGTAGCCTTCGTACGAGGTCTCCTCGTAGTTGACCCCTTCAAGATCTCCGCTGCCCTTCTTGATGGCGCGGTCGATGTTGTCGTTCGGGACGTTGTTCGCCTTGCACTCCTGGATCGCCGTGCGCAGGCGGGGGTTGCCTCCGGGGTCGGCACCGCCGACGCGGGCGGCGACCATGACCTCGCGGAGGAGTCGGGTGAAAATCTTGCCGCGCTTGGAGTCCTGAGCCTCCTTGCGGCGCTTGATGTTCGCCCATTTACTATGGCCAGCCATGCTGCTATCTCCTAACTTCGAACCTTGTCTTCGGTACTGTAGAATCGCCGAGCCAGATAGAATTTTCCGGGGGGTATCGCCCGGGGATCATCGCCCTGGAGGTTCCCGCCGGAGTGGCGGGATCGCCCTTCGCGACGGCATCTCCCGCGGTGGCGCCTCGATCTCGGCGTTCTCCGTCTAGCGGGGTCCCTTAGTCTACAGGAACTCCCCCCGGCCGGCAGTTCCGCCCGGAGCTGGAAAGCGGCGATATGTATGACCTCGGCGATTCCCTAGGGGATGACGATAGGATTGGAGCACGGAGAACATTGAGCACATGTCGGTCATCCTAGTCGTCGAACAAGACGCCGGCTACGCCAAGCGCATCGTCGGCGTCGCCCAGGCGGCTGGCCTCACGGCCACCGTCGTGGGCAGCCGCGAGGAGGCGCTGCGCAGCGCGTCGAGCCAACCCCCCCAGCTGGTCTTCGCCAGCGGCACCGTGCCCGGAGCAGTCGAGCTGCTCGAACGCTTCTCGCGCTCCCAGGGCGGCCCAGGCTCGGTGGTCATCCTGCCCGTGACCCTGGCGGGGGTCGCCGACGCCGGCGACTACTCGGCCGACGGCATCCTCGCGAAGCCTTTCGCCGACGACGACTTCCAGCAGTTGATCCGCTCTTTCTTGGCGCCCCCCGCTGTGAAGCCGCCGACCAAGGCCGCGGCGACTCCCTCCGGGCAGCTGACCTCGGAAGACATCTTCGGAGACGTTCTGGCGGAGGTCGAAGCCGAAGCCCAAAGGGCGGAGCGGATGCGCCGTCGAGCGGCGAGCAAGGCCGGCTCCTCCGACATCGATCGCAAGCTCGAGGAAACCCTTTCCGGCGTTTTCCCCACCGGCGCTGGGCTGACCCGGCCGACCCCGCCCCCTCCCGAGCCCGAGACAAAAGCTCCGCCACGGCGGGCCCGGACGGGTCCCCCCAGCGCCGACGAGATCGACGATCTGCTGGACAAGACCCTCTCGTCCCTGGAGCTGCAGTCGCTAACGAAGAAGGCTGCCCCCAAGCCCGCCGCCCCCCAGGCTGCCCCACCAGCGCTTCAGACCCCGGCGGCACAACCCCCAGCGGCACAACCCCCGGCGGCACAACCTCTGGCAGCTGCACCCTCGCCGCCCCAACCGGCCGCTCCCCAGGCGACCACCCCCGCGGCAGCCGCCCCCCTCGAAGCCCCGACCCTCACCCCACTCGAGGAGAGCGGAGCCCCTTGGTCCGAGCTCCCGGTCTCCGGCAAGTCCCCCGAGCCGCCGGCCCCCTTCGAGGCCCCGACCTTCGAACCGCCGCCAGCCCTCGACGTCCCCGAGCTCCCCGCCTTCGAACCGCCCACCGCCTGGGACTCGCCGCCGGCCCCGGCCGCCGAAGACGGTCCGCCGGTCGGAGCGTCGACGGTCCGCATCGGGGCCTTGGACGCCCCCGGCGACGCCGGCGGCCCGAGGTCCGACGCCTTTCCGCCGCCCGCCGACTCCGGCTGGTCGGTCACCAACTACGAGTCCGACTCCGGCGGTGAAGACGACTCCCCCTCGGATTTCACCTCGGCCTTCGCCTTCGACCCCAAGGACGGCACCGGCTCCTGGATCCCGCCCACGGACCCGGCCCAGGCCCAAGCCACCCCGGACGACGAGGCCCCCGCCGGCGACGCCCTGGACGGCGTCCTACAGATCCGCGGGGATGCCCAGGCCGGCGGCGGGGGCGAAACCGAGGGCCGGCCCTTCGGCGACTATCGCCTGCTCGAACGAGTCGCCGTCGGCGGCATGGCGGAAGTGTGGAGAGCCCGGCGCAGGGGCGTCGAGGGTTTCCAGAAGACGGTGGCGATCAAGAAGATCCTGTCCCACCTGACCGGCAGCGCCGACTTCGTCACCATGTTCATCGACGAAGCCAAGCTGGCGGCTCAGCTGAGTCACGCCAACATCATCCAGATCTACGATCTCGGCAAGGTCGAGGACGACTTCTTCATCGCCATGGAGTTCGTCGAGGGGCGGGACCTGCGCTCGATCCTCACCGACGCCTCCGAGCAGGGGAAACCCATCCCCATCGGCCTGTGCCTGACCATCGTCGCCGCCCTGGCGAGGGCCCTGGACTACGCCCATCGCAAGCGTGACTTCGACGACCACCACCTCGGCCTCGTGCACCGGGACGTGTCCCCCCAGAACGTGCTGATCTCCTACGAAGGCGAGATCAAGCTGTGCGATTTCGGCATCGTCAAGGCCGTCGCCAAGGCCAGCACGACCCAGATGGGGGCCCTCAAGGGCAAGCTCCAGTACATGTCGCCGGAGCAGGCCTGGGGCAAGGACGTGGACGCCCGTTCCGACATCTTCTCCCTGGGCTCCGTCTTCTTCGAGATCCTCACGGGCGAGAAGCTGTTCACCGGAGACAGCGAGATCGGCGTCCTCGATGCAGTCCGCGACTGTCGGATCCGCTCCCCACGGGAGCTCGAGCCCTCGGTGCCCGAAGAGGTGGCGCGGATCGTCCTCCGGGCCCTGGAGAAGACCCCCGAGGCCCGCTACCAGACCGCCGGCGAGCTCGAGCGGGACATCGCCGCCGTACTCGAAGCCTTCAAGCCGTCGCCGAGCCAGGGGGACCTGGCGGACTACCTGAAGGGCCTGTTCTCCGCCCCCGGCATCCCCGCCAAGGCCCAGGTCCAACCGGTGGGCGGCACCGAGGCTGTCAAGGTCGCGGCACCTCCCCAGGCGCCCGCCCAGACCCCGTCGTTTCCGCCGCCGGGACTCGGCGACGGCACCGGGACCCGGGCCCCGAGCTCCGAAACGAACCCCAGCGCCGTCCACCCGCCGGCGAAGGAGCCCGCCGGCCAGGGCAAGGCCAAAAAGCTGCTGGTGGGCGCTATCCTCCTCGGGGTCCTGCTCGCCCTGGCGGCGATCGTCTACCAAACCCTTAGCCGCGGCGACTCCACCTCCGACGACGGCGCCGCGGGCCCGGCACCGGCGGTGACCGCCCCAGCAACGGATACCGCTCCCGCGACCTCCACCGCGCCGAGCACCGGCCCGGCGACGGAGGGCACGGACCCGGACGCGGACGCCCCCGGGGAAAGCGACGGGGCGCCCACCGCGCCCCAACCCGGCGCGGCGGACGCTCCGGATCCAGGTCCCGGCGCCGCCGGGGAGGACGGTGAGGCTCCGAATCAGGGTATCGACACCGAAGCCCTGCAGCAGATGATCGACGCCCAGCTGGCCCCCCAGCGGGAGCAGCTGGAGCGCGACTTCGAAGCGGAGAAGCGGCGCCTCGAAGAGCAGATCCGCCGTGTCCAGGAAGCCGCGGAGGCCGAGGGCGGGGATCCGGATGAAGCCGATCCGGAGGGCGGCGGCGAAGGCGACAATTGAGGCCCTCGCTTGTCAGGTCGGCCTTGGCAAAGTATCCTCGACGCGCTTTTGGGACCCATGCAATGAACCCGGGATTGGCGCGGACGGACCCGCCGCTCCCCCCATCGAGATCGAAGGAACGCCATGTCTCTGAATGAGCAGCAGCGAAGCTTTTACGAAAATACCCTGACCGTCACCCGCCAGGAGATCGCCGAGCTGGACCGCCAGATCGAGGAAGAGCTGGCCAAGGTGAAGGATCGCCTCGCCGAGCTCCAGAACGGCAAGAAGGCCGCCCGGGCGATGTACGACGCCGCCTGCATGCGACTCGGTGTCCCCAACGAGCTCGAAGAGGAAGAGGCCGGCGACGAAGAGTAGTCGCCCCCGCCGGAGAGCCGGCTCCTCCCGCTGTGACAACGCAAAGCGACCATTCGCCGTCGTTGCCCCTGCCTGAACGACGAAGGGATCTCGCCCCATGCCCTGGTTCAAGAAGACCAAGAAACCCAAGCCGATTCGGCCGGACGGCCAGCGTAGCCAAGTGCCGGAAGGGCTTTGGTCGAAGTGCCCGTCCTGCAAGGCGGTGGTGTTCTCCCGTGACCTGGCGAACAACCATCACATCTGTCCTAAGTGCGGCTATCACCACCGGATCGATGCCGGCGCGCGGGTGCGGCTGCTCTTGGACGACGGCTGGGAAGAGCTCTTTTCGGGCGTCTCGCCCACCGATCCGCTCTCCTTTTCCGACACCAAGCCCTACAAGGAGCGCCTGAAGCAGTACCAGCGCAAGGTCGAAGCGCAGGACGCCCTCTACGTGATCGCCGGCTCCATCGAGGGAATGCCGGTGATTCTGGCGGTGATGAACTACCGCTTCATGGGTGGCTCGATGGGCTCCGTGGTGGGGGAGAAGGTGGCCATGGCGGGGGAAGAGGCGATGCGGCGCCGGGTGCCGCTGATCGTCGTCTCCGCCTCGGGGGGAGCACGGATGCAGGAGGGCATCCTGTCCCTCATGCAGATGGCGAAGATCTCTGCGGTGCTGGCCAGCCTACGCAGCGCCGGCCTGCCTTACCTGTCGATCCTCACCGATCCCACCACCGGCGGAGTGACCGCCTCGTTCGCGATGCTCGGGGACCTGAATATCTCCGAGCCGGGGGCCCTGATCGGGTTCGCCGGACCGCGGGTGATCGAGCAGACCCTCCGCCAGAGCCTCCCCGAAGGCTTCCAGCGCAGCGAGTTCCTGCTGGAGAAGGGTTTCCTCGACATGGTGGTGTCCCGCGACCGGATGAAGGAAACCGTGGCCCGAAGCCTCAGGCACCTGACCGCGAAGCTGGATCGCCGCTCCGCCTAGCCCGGAGCCCCAGAGAGCCTCGGCCGGACGGGCCGCGATGTCCATGGAACCTCGCACATCGGGCGCCGGCGCCCTGCGACCGGGTTCCCAAGCCGCGGAACCGGGGTCGCCGGCCGAGCTGCTGAGCCGGCTCGAAACCTTCGGGATCCGACTCGGGCTGGATTCGATGCGGGGTCTGCTGGCGGCCGCCGGCCGCCCCGACCGTAGCCTGCCGGTGGTCTTGGTGGCGGGCACCAACGGCAAGGGGTCCACCGCGTCGCTGCTGGCCTCCATCTGCCGCGGGGCGGGCTACCGCACCGGGCTCTATACGTCCCCACACCTGGAGACCTTCGGTGAGCGCATCCAGGTGGACGGCGACGCCATCGACGACGGGCAGCTCGCCCGTTGGATCGGCCGGGCAGTCGATCTCGCCCGGGATCGGGGCCTCGAAACGCCGACGGTTTTCGAAGCGATCACCTTCGCCGCCGTGTCCCATTTCCACCAAAGGGACGTGGACATCGCGATCCTGGAGGTGGGCCTCGGCGGCCGGCTCGACGCCACCAATGCCTGCGAGCCGCTGGTTTCGGTGATCACTCCGATCGGGCTGGACCACCAGGCCTATCTAGGGGATTCTCTGGAGGCCATCGCCGGGGAGAAGGCCCACGTCCTGAGGCCGGGCCGTCCGCTGGTGGCCTGGGCCGACGAGGCGGAGGTCGAGCGGGTCTTCACCGACCGATGCGCCGCCGCCGGTGCCCACTATCTCCCCGCCCATGGCCTGGTCCATTTCGAGCCCCTCGGGGATCACCGGTACCGGGCACGGACCCCCCAAACTACCCACATCCTCACCGTGCCCCTCCCAGGTCACCATCAGCTCCAGAATCTGGCCCTGGGGATCCTGGCGGCGGAAGCCCTGGGGGAGGCCGGCTTCCAACGCCTCGACGGGGACGCCGTCGTCCGCGGGGTGTCGGGCTGGCGATGGCCGGGTCGCCTGGAGTGGGTCCATCTCCCCGGCGGCCACCGAATCCTCCTCGATGTCGCCCACAACCCGGCGGGGGTGGCCGCCCTCGTGGACTACCTCGAGTCGTCGCCGGAGGGGGCCGCGGGTTCGTCGAGGCTGCACGTGCTGTTCGGCGCCCTCGAAGACAAAGACGTGGGCAGCATGCTCCCGGCCATCGCCGGGCTGGCCCATCGGCTCATCTTGACCCGTCCACCGAGCCCGCGTGGGGGCGACCCCGAAGCCTGGCGGCCCCTGCTCGAAGCCCAGGTTCCGGGGGTCGAGGTCGAGCCCCGCCCCGAAGCCGCCCTCGACCTCGCCCTTCGAGACCTCCGCCCGTCCGAGCCCCTGGTGATCTGCGGCTCCGTCGCCCTCGTGGGGCTTCTACGGGGGGAGCTTCGGAGTCGCTTCGGGGTTCCCGGACCCGTATAGGACCGCCCTCGGTCAGGGTCGTCCCGCGGTTCTTCACGCAGCCCCGGAGGCTCGCGGTCAGGGTCGTCCCGCGGTTCTTCACGCAGCCCCGGAGGCTCGCGGTCAGGGTCGTCCCGCGGTTCTGCGCGCGGCCTGCAAAACTCGCTGAGGCCCCATCCCCTTGCCTTTCCCGTCGAGGATCGGGCCGGTACGCCACGCCCACCCCGGATCTACTCGAACAGTTTCGGCCGTGCTCGAAGCCGCGGGACTCTCGATACCGAAATCCTGGGCGGGTAGGGAGAACGACAGAGGCGACTCGGTCCGGGTCGTCCCGCGGTTCTGCGCACGGTCTCAGTCTCAGGGGAGGTCGGCGTAGAGGGGGAAACGGCTGCAGAGGGCCTCGACCTCACCGCGGATGGTGGCGAGGCGCTGCTCGTCGTCGTGGGCGTCGAGGGCCGCGGCGATCAGGGAGGCCACCTCACCCATCGACGCGTCGTCCATCCCCCGGCTGGTGAGGGCCGGCGTCCCGAGGCGCACGCCGGACGCCACCAGCGGCGGATTGGGGTCGTAGGGGATCGTGTTCTTGTTGACGGTGATGCCGGATGCTTCGAGGGCCCCTTCGCCGATCTTTCCAGTCAGCCCCTTGGAGCTGACGTCGAGGAGGAAGACGTGGTTGTCGGTGCCGCCGGAGACGATGCGATAACCGTGGTCCTGGAGGTGGCCGGCGAGGCTTTTGGCGTTGGCGACGGTCTGCCGCTGGTACTGGCGGAAATCCTCCCCCGCCGCTTCTTTGAAGGCCACCGCCTTGGCCGCCACGATGTGCATGAGGGGACCGCCCTGGAGGCCGGGGAAGAGGGCCTTGTTGATGGCCTTCGCCATCGACTTCTTGCACAGGATCAGGCCCGAGCGGGGACCCCGCAGGGTCTTGTGGGTGGTCGTGGTCACGACGTCGCAGTGGGGCACCGGCGACGGATGGACCCCCGCCGCCACCAGGCCGGCGATGTGGGCGATGTCCGCCATCAGCACGGCGCCGCAGGCGTCGGCGATCTGGCGGAACCGCTCGAAATCGATGATGCGGCTGTAGGCGCTGGCGCCGCAAATCAGCAGCTTCGGCTTGTTGGCCAGGGCCAGGCGCTCCACCTCGTCGTAGTCGATCCGCTCGGTCTCCCGGTCGACGCCGTAGCTCACCACCTCGAAATCCCGTCCGGAGTACGAAAGGGGATGCCCGTGGGTCAGATGGCCGCCGCTCGCAAGGTCCATCCCCATGAGGGTGTCCCCGGGGCGCAGCAGCGCGAAGTACACGGCCATGTTGGCGGTGGTACCGGAATGGGGCTGAACGTTGGCGTGCTCGGCGCCGAAGAGGCTCTTGGCGCGGGACCTGGCCAGGCGCTCCACCTTGTCGACGACGCCGCAACCGCCATAGTAGCGGCGGCCGGGGTAGCCCTCGGCGTATTTGTTGGTGAGCACGCTTCCGGCGGCCTCGAGCACCGCCTCGCTGACGAAATTCTCCGAAGCGATCAGCTCCAGACCCTCGGACTGCCGGCGGCGCTCTGCGCAGACGAGGTCGTAGATCTCCGTATCGGTCTCCCGTAGGGATGCGTAGCTGGGCATAGTCGAACCGTCCTTGGTTGGTCGATGTTTGATCTTGGGGTGGCGCCCGGCCGATAGGGCTAGGGCACTCGCATCCGAGGCGGCTACGGGCTCAGGCAGAGCCGGTTTCGAGGTCCCGAATCTTGTCGATCCGGCGGCCGTGGCGCCCCCCTTCGGGCTGGGTGGTGAGGAAGGCCCGCACGATTTCCTCCGCCACGCCGACCCCCACGACCCGGCTGCCCAACGTCAGCACGTTGGCGGCGTTGTGGGCGCGGGCCATGCGTGCCGTGAACAGGTCGTTGCAGGTCGTCGCCCGGACGCCGTCGATCTTGTTGGCGGCGATGGCGACCCCAAGGCCGGTTCCGCACACCAGGATCCCGAGATCCGCCGCGCCCCCCGCGACGGCCCGGGCGACCTTCTCCGCGTAGTCTGGGTAGTCGACGCTGTCCGGGCCGTGGGTGCCCAGATCTTCGACGGTGAACCCCTCCCGCCCCAAGAGATCGGCGAGGTGGTCCTTCAGCTCGTAGCCAGCGTGGTCGGCGCCGATGGCCAACTTCATTCTTCGTCTCCCTCGCCGTCGTCGTCGTTATCGGGATCCGGTTCGGTTTCACGCTTGACGGGCCGCTTCGACGACGTCGGGCTGTGGTCCGGTCGCTGCTGCACGATGTGCTCCGCCGCCTCGCGGTGCCGCTCCTTGAGCCGCTTGCGACGGCGGTGGCGACGACGACGCAGCTGCCGGTCTCGTTCCCGCATCCTTGGCCTCCGTCAGAGCGGAATGTTGCCGTGCTTCTTGGGGGGCAGCTTCGACCGCTTGCTCCCCAGCTGGCGGAGTGTGCGGGCGAGGTGCAGGCGTGTGCTGCGGGGCTGAATCACCGCGTCGACGAACCCGCGCTCCGCGGCGATGTAGGGGTTCGAGAACTTCTCCCGGTACTCGGTCACCCGCCGCTGACGCAGCTCGTCACGCTCCGACTCGTCGGCCGCCGCCAACTCCCGGCGATAGAGGATGTTGACCGCCCCCTCCGGACCCATGACCGCGATCTCCGCCGTGGGGTAGGCGAAGTTGGCGTCGGTCCGCAGGTGTTTGGACGCCATGACGCAGTAGGCCCCTCCGTAGGATTTGCGGGTGATGACCGTGATCTTCGGCACGGTGGCCTCGGCGTAGGCGTAGAGCAGCTTGGCGCCGTGCTTGATGATGCCGCCGAACTCCTGCTGCACCCCGGGGAGGAAGCCGGGGACGTCTTCGAAGGTGATCAGGGGGATGTTGAAGGCGTCGCAGAAGCGGACGAAGCGGGCCCCCTTCACCGAGGCGTCGATGTCGAGCACGCCGGCGAGGAAGGCCGGCTGATTGGCGACGATGCCGACGCTCTGGTTGGCGATGCGGGCGAAGCCCACTACGATGTTGCGGGCGTAGCCGGCCTGGACCTCGAGGAATTTGCCGTCGTCCACCACCGACTGGATCAGATCCTTGATGTCGTATGGGACGTCGGGGTCCGGGGGAACCAGGGAGTCCAGGGCCGGATCTTCGCGGTTGGGATCGTCGTCGCTGCTGCCCTGGGGGGGGTCTTCGAGATTGTTCGACGGCAGATAGGACAACAGCTGCCGAATCGACGCCAGGCAGGCGGTGTCGCCGGGGGAGGTGAAGTGGGCGACGCCGCTCTTCGAGTGGTGGGTCTTGGGGCCGCCGAGCTCGTCCTTGGTGACGTCCTCGTGGGTCACCGTCCGGATCACATCAGGTCCGGTGATGAACATGTAGCTCGTGTTCTCCACCATGAAGATGAAGTCGGTGATGGCCGGTGAGTACACGGCGCCGCCGGCGCATGGGCCGAGGATGGCGCTGATCTGCGGCACCACCCCCGAAGCCAGGGTGTTGCGCAGGAAGATGTCGGCGTAGCCCCCGAGGGACGCCACCCCTTCCTGGATCCTCGCGCCGCCGGAGTCGTTCAGCCCCACCACCGGGGCGCCGTTCTCCATCGCCAGATCCATGATCTTGCAGATCTTGCGGGCATTGGTCTCCGAGAGGGAGCCGCCGAAGACCGTGAAGTCCTGGGCGAAGACGTACATCAGTCGTCCGTCGACGGTGCCGTAGCCGCTGACCACGCCGTCCCCCGGAATCCGCTGCTGCTCCATGTCGAAATCGGTGCAGCGGTGGGTGACGAGGGCGTCGAGCTCGACGAAGGACCCCGGATCGAGGAGCAGGTCGATCCGCTCCCGGGCGGTCAGCTTGCCGGCCGCGTGCTGTTTCTCGATGCGGGCTTCGCCGCCGCCCACTTTGGCGGCGTCCAGGCGCTTTTCGAGCTCTGCGAACGCACCCGTTTTGTCGTGTCCGGCGGAATCGCTTCGATCCATGGAGGGCCCCTTTCGGATGCTGGGATTCTACTCGATGGGACCCGGCAGTCCAGCCTCCCGTCGGTTTCGTCTTACAATGCCGATTCGAGCCCGCCCTTCCCCGCCACCCTTGCGATCCCCGACCCCACCCTACCGTGCCATTCTCCGAGATCGACGCCGCCGGCATCACGCGGGCCCTCTCCCAAATCGCGGACCGTTCCGAAGATCTGGCGGACGCCTACTTCGAGCGCCTGGAGGTGATCGAGCTGCCGGCGCAGGGCCTTTCCCCCGGCCTGAGGGTACGGCGGGAGACCGGCCTCGCCGTCCGCCTGGTGCGGGACGGCGGCACCTGGCTCGCCGGCCGGGACCACGTGGACACCGAGACTTTCCGGGACGCCGTACGGCGTGTGGCCCGGGCCCAGCCCCGGGCCTCATACCCCATGCCCGAGCTGCGGCCGAGCCCGTGGGGGGAGCCCCCCGAAGCCCCGGAGGTGTCGGTGTTCCCATCCCTGTTGCAGCGGGCGCTCCGGGCCCAGGGCTCGAAGCTCGAGGTGCGGGCGACGGTCCGCCGCCATCGCCGCTGGGTTCGGGTCCTCGGGGTCAGGCTCGCCTCCGCCACCGAGTTCGAATCTTTCTACAGTCTCGACCTGGAGCTGCCCTGGGGCCGGTGGGGCACCCTCATAACCCAGCTCGACGACGATGCCGCGAAGACCGCCGCCGCCGGCGTGCTGCGGGCAGCGCGCTCCCAGGGCGTGGAGCCGCCGGCGCCGGAGCCCACCACCTGCGTCCTCGGGCCGGGGGCCACCGCGGTGCTCCTCCACGAGGCCGTCGCCCATGCCCTCGAAACCGACGTCCTCGCCCGCGGCAGCCATCCAGAGGCGGCCATCGGTGTGTCCCTCGGGAGCTCCTGCCTGAACGTCTTCGACGACCCCGCGGGGGCTCCGAAGCCGGTCCGGCGGCGTTCCGACGACGAGGGATTCCCCACCGTGCGCCGCTGCCTGCTGCGCGGCGGCGTGGTGGAGCAGCCCCTGAGCGACGCCCTTTGGGCCCGTCGCTCCGACCTCCTGGTCCCCGGGGCGGGACGCCGGGGGGACCGCCACGACGCCCCGGCGCCGCGCTCCAGCCACCTCGAGCTGGTCCCCGCCCGAAGCTCCGCGAACCTGTTCGAAGGGGCCGACGGCGGTCTCTACTTCCCCGAGGTCGAGCGGGGTCGGCTCGACCCCCTCACCGGCGTGTTCACGATCCGCTTCCCCTACGGCCACCGGATCCAGGACCAGGCACCGGGGGCCCCCGTCGGCCCCTGCTCCCTGCGGGCCCACCTCACCGACCTCCTCGGGTCGGCCACCGCCGTCGGCTCCGAGACCCGATCCGCGGGGGCCGGATGGTGCGCCAAGGATGGCATCGTGATGCCGGTCTGGGCGACGGCGCCGGACCTTCGGCTCGAAGGCGTGAAGGTGCGGCCGTGAGGGTCGGCGATGGGGTGCTGGACACCCTCGACGTGCTGGAGGGGACCTGGAGGGACGCCGAGGTGCTCCACAAGCGGGGCCGCTCCCGGACGCTGCGGCACTCCCCCCACGGCGACACCTCGTCGCTGCGGCAGGAGGAGGGCTGGGCGGTGCGGGCTGGGGACGATCGACGCTCGTTCTTTTACACGTCGTCCGGCGCCCCGAATCCCGAAGCGGCTCTGCCGGAAGCCGACGGCGAAGGCCTCCGGCTGGCTTCGGCGCGGCCGGTCCCGGCGTGGAAGCCCCCTTCGGACCTCGATGCGCCCCTCCTGGGGGAGAACGAGGCCAGGGCCCTCTTCGCCGCCATCGCCCGCGAGCTCGACAACGAGCTCCCCGGCGCCAAGGTGTTGCAGGGTTTCTTGGAGGACGGCTCCAGCGAGCAGCATCTGGCGTCGAATCGCGGCGTCCGGACCGTGGTGCGGCAGCGCACCGCGGCGCTCCAGTTGGAGGCCCGGGGACCCCGCCGCGGCGGCAGCAGCGTCCACCTGCTGGTGGCGGAGCGCCAGGCCCGCCGCTTCAGCCCTCCGGTACTCGCCCGTCGGCTGGCGGACCGCTTGCTGGTGGTGGACCGAGGGGAGGCCCCGGATCGAGACCGCGGCGAGTTCCTCCTCGGCCCGGCGGTGACCACCGCCCTCCTCGTGGCCCTTTCGGACCTCTGGCTCGGCCCCCCGGCCGCAGGCCTCGCCAAGGACCTGATGGGCCGCAGCGGCCGGCTGGCGAACCGATCCGTGACCCTGGTGGACGACGGACGCCTGCCGGGGGGCGTGCTCGACGGGCCGGTGGACGGCGAGGGCATGCCGACCCGCGAAACGGTGCTCTGGGACCGCGGCCTGTTCCGCCAACCCCTCCTGGCCTGGTGGCAAGCGAAGGGGGGCGAAACCCGAGCCACCGGCTGCTGCCGGAGGGCGAGCTGGCGCGACCTTCCGAAACCGGGACCGAGCCACCTCTACCTGCGGCCCGATTCCGCCGTGGGCGTGGCTTCCATGCTGCGGGACCTACGCCGCGGCTACTACCTTCTGGGGACCGACGGCGCCGTGCGGATCGAGCCGGGCCTGCGGCGTTTTGCAGTGCCGGTCAGCGGATTCGCCATCGACGGCGGCCAGGGGGCCGGCACGGTGGCCGGCGCCTGGCTGCTGGGAACGGTATCGACGCTGCTGCAGAGCATCGTCGCCGTGGCCCGGGATCTCACGTTCCTACCGATGGGCGCCGGCATGGTGGGGGCGCCGACGGTCCTGGTGCGGGGCCTAGAGCTGCGGCGGGAGCCTTGACCGGCTCAGCCCGCCGCCGGCTCGGAGGACCGCGGCCCCAGGTCTAGCTGGAGCTGCGCCGAGCTTCGGCCCCCGGGCCGGAACGGCCGCCCCGCCCTCGGGGGCTGAGCGGTCTGCCCCCCCGAGTCGATTCGGCCGCCGCCGCCGTTGACCCTCGGGTTGACGTACACGGGGGCGCCGCCGCGGGGCTGGACGTTGCGGCCCTGGTCGCCGGCCCCGGCGCCGGGGCGGTAACGCGGAGTCGCCGAGCCGGCGTTGCCGCCGCCGCCCTGGTTCCGCCGTCGAGCGTCGACCCGCGACGGCGGACGGTAGCGGGTGGAGCCGCGGCCGGAGCGGACCCGGCTGCCGCCCCCCTGCACCTGTCCGAGACTGCTGCCGGTGTCGAGGTCGTCCTGGGTCAGGACCCGCTTGGCCCCGTCGTCTACGGCGACGTCTTCGCCGTCGAAGGTCGCTCCGCCGCCGCCGGGCCGGAGGGCGCCGCTGTAGCCCTCGGCCTTCTCGTCCACCTCGGGGGAGGCTTCCGCTTCACCCTCGTCGGCGAGCTCTTCGGCGGCCTCTTCGGCTTCGAGGGCGATCATCAGGTTGGCGATGCGATCGGCCTCTCCGTATTGACGGGGCACCCGCAGGCTTTCGGAAGCGCGGTACGAGCTCGACTTGAGGAGCGCTTCGGTGGACAGGTCGTTGTCGATGATGTGGGGGTTCTGCTCGGGGAAGCTCAGGGTGGCGTCGAGGGCGAAGGATCGGGCGTAGTGATCGATGGCGGCCTTGCGGTCCCCGTCGTCCGCCAAGAGAACCCCCAGCTGGTAGTGGCCCCAAGCGTGGTTGGGATCGTGCTCCACCAGCGTTTCGAGGGCGGACCTCGCCTCTTCGGGGCGTCCGTCGGCCTGGAGAAGCAGCGCCAGGTTGAACCGCGCCGACGACTCGTTATCGTCGATCTCCAGGGCCCTTCGGTAGGCCGCTTCGGCCTCCGACGGGCGACCGGTCAATAGAAGGAGGTTGCCGAGGTCGTTCTGGACCGTCGCATCGTACGGGCGCTCGTCGGCGAGGGTACGCTGGGCGGCCAGGGCCTTCTCGAAATTCGGGGGCGACGTGTCCGCCCCCACCGTCATGACGGTGAACAGCGCCGCCACGAGGGCGACCATCACGAGCGTCGGTGCTATGGGCATGGGCTTGGCCACGTCATATCTCCTTTGGGGAAGTCTCCGGACCACCGGCTACTTCAAGGGCTTTGCTTTGATCTTCATCTTGCCGTCCTCGACGGCGACTCGGAAGTGGATGTCGGAGCATCCGGTCTTGGCGCGGATGACGTCCGCCTGGCGGGAGATGTAGCCGCGGAACTTCTCGAGGTCCATATTCGGGGCCCTTTGTCCATTCCCCAGGTACAGCCCCTGGTAGAGCACCTCGACGGCGTTGCCGTCCGAGCTGCGGCCGATCACCACGCCCTCCCGCGGATCCGGCGGAGCGGTGTCCTCTACCGGAGGCCGTCGAGCTCCGACCTCCCGCTCCCGCATCCGGCGGTTGTACAGGTCCACCTGGCTGTTGAACTTCGCCTCCAGGGAACCCAGGCGAAAGCGTTCGGCGGCCCCTTGGCTCCGCTGGGAACGCAGGCTCCGGATGTTGGTAGAGATCGTTTCCTTCAGCGCTTCGGGGGGGAGCTTGAGGTCGCCGGCGAAGAACCGCAGCGCGTCGATACGAAACTGCTCGATCCGCTTCGCCAGCTCGTCGAGATGACGCCCCATGCCTCGACCACCGGACTCTTCGGAGGGCTTTCCGCGGTTCTTGGTGGTTCGTTTGCTCAAGGGACTCTCTCGGATCGGGGGGTGCGATGGGCCGCGGGGCGGATCCGCGGTAAGCTTCCCGGCATGTTCGACCCCGAGCCGCGTCGGGCTTCGGTGCCGCTGGTCGCCCCCGGGGCGACCCGACATGGGAAAGCACCGACGGATTATACGGAAGCCGGCCGTACAGGGTCCAAGTGGTCCCCGACATCGCCGCCCCCGAACGCCAACCTCGATCGCCGGCGGACGAAGCCGTGACCCAGATTCTGGTGGTGGAGGACCGCGATTCCCTACGCCGGCTGATGTGTGCGGCCCTCGAAGGGGAGGGGTTCGCGGTGACGCCGGCGGCCTCCGTGGGGGAAGCCCGTGACCAGGTGGGGAGCCGGTCCTTCGACCTCGCCCTGACCGACCTCAAGCTGCCGGACGGTAGCGGGATCGACGTCCTGCGGACCCTCCGCCGCCACCAGCGGGAGGTGCCGGTGGTGGTGTTGACGGCGTACGGCTCGGTGTCCATGGCGGTGGAGGCGATGAAGCTCGGGGCCGTGGACTTCCTGGAAAAGCCGGTGGAGCTGGACGACCTCTTCGAGCTGGTCCGCTCCCTGGTGACCCAGGGCGAGGACATCGCGGTGTTCCAGCCCCCCGGGGATGCGCCGGCCATCGTCGGCCGTCACCCCCGACTGAGGGCCGCCCTGCGGCTGCTGCGCAAGGTGGCCCCCACCCAGTCGACGGTGCTGCTGACCGGCGAGAGCGGCACCGGAAAGGAGCTGTTCGCCCGCGCCCTCCACGCCCTATCCCCCCGATCTACGGGCCCGTTCGTGGCCGTCAACTGCGCCGCGATTCCCGAGACCCTGATGGAGACGGAGCTCTTCGGTCACGAAAAAGGAGCTTTCACCGGCGCCGCCCAAAGGCGCAGCGGCCGATTCGAGCAGGCGAACGGGGGCACCCTCTTCCTCGACGAGATCGGCGAGCTCGAGCTCCAGGTTCAGGGAAAGGTCCTGAGGGTCTTGGAGGAGCGGGTCTTCGACCGGGTCGGGGGATCCCGCTCGGTTCGCACGGACGTGCGCATCGTCGCCGCCACCAACCGCGACCTCGCCGCCATGTCGAGGCGCGGCACGTTCAGGCAGGATCTCTACTACCGCCTGGACGTCTTCCCCATCGAGCTGCCGCCCCTGCGGGAGCGGGCCAGTGACATCCCGGACCTGGCCCGGCACCTGACGGTCCGGCTGGCGGACCGCCTGGGGCGCCGGCCGGCGGACCTCGGGCCCGCGGTACTGGATAGGCTGGCCTCGGAGCCGTGGCCGGGGAACGTTCGCCAGCTGGCCAACCTCCTGGAGCGGGCCCTCATCCTGTGCGAGGACGCCCTCGAGCTCGACGACCTCGAAGCCCTGCTGGCCGCCAGCCGCTCCGCGGATCCAGCGCGGGGCGACAGCGGCGCCGTCGCCGATGCCCCGGGGGCGGGGACCGCGGACGACGACGAAACGCGGCTACGGCGGGCGCTCCTCGACACCGACGGCGACAAGGCCCGGGCCGCCGAGCGTCTCGGGATCAGCTACCGGACCCTGCAGCGCCGAATCCGGGAGTACGACCTGGAAGGGTTCCCGCGCTACCGGAGCTGAGCGCGCCGTCACCGCTTCGGAGTCGATGACGCCGGGCCCACGGCGAGCCCGGGCGCCGGTCGGTCAAGGCTCAGGGTCGCCCGCTTCTGGCTCTTCGTCGAGCTCCTGCTCGATCTCGCCGCCGCGGGGCTCGGCGGAATCCCTGGGGCTACCGGCCCCCACCGTCACCGCGTTGCCGCCCAGGCTGAAGGTGGGCTCGCCGTAGAGCTCGAAGACCCCGGGGAGCACCGCTCGGAAGGTCGTCGATCGGCCCGGAAGCACGGTGGAGGAGGCGAGGAAGGCATCGACGGTGGCCAGCGGGGAACCTTCCTCCCCTTGGACCTCCACCGCCAGGGTCACCGCCGACATCACTTCCTTGCCGGTGTTGCGGACCGTGCCGCGGATCTCCAGGCCCTCTTCGTTGCGCTCCTCGGACTGACGCCAGGAGACGACCCGCAGGATCTCCTCCTCGACCTCTTCGCCGACGCCGGCCTGCCTCGAGAGGGGATCCGCTCGGGCTTCGTCGATCCCGGTGTCCGCCGCCTTCGGAATGTCCTTGTCCGTCAGGACGAGGACGGGTTCCGGAAGGGGGCGGGCCGGGTCCTCCGCGGCCGCGGACTCGGCCGCGGGGGGAGCCTTGGCGGCGGCGGTGGCCTCGGCGCTGGCGTCGAGGTCCACCTCGCTGGCCCGCATCGCCGAGAGGGTGCCGTTGGGCAGGGTGAAGATCACCTGACGCCCTTCCACCCGCCAAGGCCCTTCGGTCTCGACCCTGGAACCGTCCTTCGTCACCAGCCAGTCGGCCGAAACGAAGGACGGAGCCAGGAGGACGAGGGCGAGCGCGCCGAAGCGCGCCGTCCGGATCACGTCAGTTCTTCCAATCACCCGGGCAGACTACCATGGGCACCTTCGCGTAGACGTTGATACCCGTGGAGTTACGAAGCGCCGATACCAGGATCTCGTACTTCTCGTTGATCTGGCACGAGCGCGGCATCTGACCCAGGATGGCTTCCCGGATGGCGTTGGCCAGCGCATCGTCGATGATGCTGCCGGTGTCCTGGCCGAGGGTCTGGCTGCCTTCTTCCGGCGGCGGGTTCTTGCTCACGGTGCGATCGGTGTGGACCGCGGTCGTGAAGTCGTCGATGGCTTCGCATCGACCGCCGCCGCAATTCCCCAGGTCGGCGAGACCGTTGGCGTTGTTCAGGAAGGTGACGAAGGAGTACGTGGTACCGGTCCTCGCACAGACCACCTGCGGATCGGCACCCCCCGGGCCGCCGCCGCCGCCGAGATCTTCGACGGTGAAGTTCAGCGGCTCGAAGACCGAGAAGATCAGCAGGCCGGCGAGCACGAAGGGCGGGTTGGTGGCCCGGTACTCTGGGGGGAAGGTCATCGCCCAGCCCGGACGGGTGGCGTCCGGCCCGGGGGCGAGCAGGAAGTCGGCGTCGGAATCGAACTGATCCGACTGCCAATCGATCACCTGGAGCTCGTTCTCGAAGATCGGCAGCTCCGGGCGCTCGTAGCTGGGGTCGTCCGGATCGGTGAAGCCGACCCAGGGGAAGTCCTCGTCGACGAAGACGAAGAACCGTCCCGGCTGACCCGCGGCGTCCCAGAGATCCTCCCGGTCACCGACGCCGAGGGCACCGCCGTACTGCTCCCGCTCGGGGATGCGGAACATCGACGGCGGGTAGTAGATCGGCGAGTTGGTGAACAGGATGGGGTAGGGATCCCACTCCACGTCCTTGATCCTTTGGACGGTGTGGTAGACGTCGTCGATGACGCCGTCACCATCCGAGTCCGGCTCCCAGCCCATGATGCTGGCCGGGTGGATCTGGTGGTCGACGATGGTCGGCACCTTGGACTTGAGGTCGATCTTGTAGAGCAGACCTTCGGTGGTGCCGATGTAGATCCGGTCGAGGATGCCGTCCTGGTCGATGTCGAGGACCGCCGGATCCGAGGGCACGGCGCCCTGGACCTGACGCTTGTAGAGCGCGTTGCCGGTCTCGATGTCGACCATGTAGATCCAGGTGCCCTTGGTGGGGTTGTTCTTGTTCCCCGGATCCATACCGCCGCCGAAGATGGCCACCCACTTGGTGGTCACATCGTCCGCGGATCCGTTCAAGGGATCGGAGAAGTCGCAGGCGGGGCCCCCGCAGACCGGGATCTGGCCGATTACCGGCTGCGACCAGGTCTGTCCGAGGTCCCGCACCAGCAGGTTCCCCGAGAACAGGGTGCCCGCGTCGACGATTCCGCCGTCGTGGATACCATCGAGATCCTCGTCCTTCAGGTACCGCTCCTCGTTGAGGAAGTACTCGACGCCGTCGATGTTGACGGAGTCGGTGAAGGTCCACAGCTCCATGGGGAAGGGCACGTCCTCACCGGACAGGGTCCGGCAGTCGTTCACCGCCACCTGGTCCCCGCTGCCGGCGTAGTCGGCGTCGAGGCACGTGGGGATCAGCGAGTTGGAGGCCGGCGTATAGGGCTCGAAGGCGCTATCCCGATCGGCGGTCTCCAAGATGTCCGGCTGGGTCAGGTCGAGGGCGAAGTAGCCGCCGACGAAGCCCCGGGTGTCCGCCACCTGGTCGAAGACGTCGCCGCCCTCCCGCAGGCCGCCGACCACGACGGAGCGCCATTCCCTCTGGTTCTCATCCGGCTCGACTTCGAAGACCGGGTCCATGAAGACGTCGCCGACGGCCATGGAGCCGTCCACCGAGTAGACGTGCTGGTTCCCCAGGGCCTGATCACGCACCACCGGCAGGGCCCAGCGCGGGATGTAAGAGAACAGCTCGGCGCCGGTGCCGTCCGTGAAGACCTCAACCTCGCCGAGGTTCGGATCGTCGATGTTGACGTAGGTGCCGGCGTCGAAGAAGTGGAGCTGACCGTCGTTGGTGGCGGCGGCGAGCATGCGGCGACGCCACACGTTGCGCCGGACGTACTCCCGGTAGCCCCGGACTTCCATCTCGGCGGCGTTGTTGAACTGGTCGGTGGGCACGCAGTTGTTGGGCTGGCCCCGCGGGGGCGGGGTGCCGCATAGATCCTGCGTGAAGAGGTCGAAGTTGTCGGGGCTGGCGAGCACCACCGGGTTGGCGTGGAAGATGTCCCCCATCACGTAGCGACAGGGCACCTGGGTGGGATCGCCGGTGCAGCCAACCTCGGTCCCGTCGGCGTTGAAGATGACCTTTTCCTTGATGTGCAGGGTCTCACCGATGCGCTCCCGAACCATGTTCGTCACGGCCGCGTCGGTGATGTTGCCCGCCAGGAGTTGGCCGATCTCATCTTCGGTGAAGAGGCCGGTTCCGGTAACGGAGTCGGTGAACGGATCGATCGTGGTGTCGGGGAATCCGATGAGATCCTGCAGATCCTCCGCCTGGCCGGCGTAGAGCCCTTCCGGCGGCTGGAACAGGCGCAGGGGGCTGGGCCGCGCGCGGTCCGGATTGCCCTGGCCGTAGAAGACCCGGCGCTCGTCGTCGCGGTTGCCGATCTTGAACACCGGCGGGTCGTCCTCGACCTCAATCTCCGTCGGGGCCTGATCCAGAATGGTGTCGCCGAGATCGAAGAGGTGGCAGGCGGACTGGCGGACGCCGGCGGCGTCCCGGCACTGCTTGGAGATGTCGGGCCGACGATCGTCCGTCAGCGGCAGGGGCTGGCGGAAGACGTCGAGCCGACCCGGCCAGACCGACACGCCCGGGATGGGGGTGAAGCTGGACAGGTAGATCTTGTCGGCGGCGGTGCTCTGAACCGCCGGGATCGAGGCCGAGGCGAAGGCCCGGGACTCGGTGCGGATCTGCTGGAGGACCGCTTCGAGGGCCTCCACCAGCTCGTCCTTGTTGCGCGGCAGGATCGGCTCGCCGGTGCCGCCGTTCTCCGCCATGCAGGTCAGGGCGTCACCGGCATCGGGCAGACCGAAGCCGACCACGAAGGTCTTGACCTGGTTGCGGTCGAGCAGGTTGTCCGCCTGGGTACAGGCGTCCGCGACGGAGGTGCAGGTCTCGTCACCGTCGGTCAGCAGGAGAACGAACTTCTCCTTGCAGGCCCAGTCGAGGTCGAAGATCGAGGCGTAGTCTTTCCAGCCGTAGCGGTCGGTATCCCCCGCGTACCATTTGGCGAAGTCCTGGAGGGAGTTGCCCAGGGGCGTCGAGCCGTAGGCCAGGAGCGGGCGCTCCTCGCCGTCCCGCAGCTTGAGCCGGCGCCGGAAATCGGTCTCGAACTCATCGTGCACGTCGGCGAAGTAGGGGGCGGTCCGGAAGTCGGGCACCTCCCCGGTGGACTGGATCTCGCCGGTTCCGGCGTTGATCTCCCAGGCGTTGGGGGCGAGCCTGCGGCGCACGTGCTCGTTGTTGGAGTCTTCCCAATCGAGGGGGATGAAGTCCCCCGAGTCAAAGAGCTGGATACGGAAAGGTAGCGGATCGCCGTTGGGGTGCTTTTCCCCCCGGGGGTCCTGCTCCCAAGCCCATTTGATCGGGTAGCCCCACCAGGCGTCGTCGTCGCTGTGGGAGGTGAACGGGGTGTAGAGGGCCAGGTTGTTGTCCCAGTCGTCGTTCTCTTCGAGACCGTTGCAGGTGCTGCCGGCCAGCTGGGTCGTCTGGAACTGGAAGAAGCCAGCCCCCTGCATCGGCGTCCGGGACGCCCGGCCCTGCCACTCGCCGTAGTCACCGACGAATTCGAGCCACACCACCATGTCGTCCACCAGCTTCTCGCCGGCGTCGCAGTCGCCGTCGGGGCAGTAGTGGAGGTCGAGCTCGATCGGGAACCACTCGTCGCCGTAGCTGTAGGTAGTGCTGTCGTGGGGCTCGTAGTCGACCCGGTAGATGGGCTCGACGCCGGGGTCCCGCTCCGTCAGGCCCCGGAGCCAGACGTAGGTCTGGATCGCCTCGGTCCGACCGAGCTTGGGGATGCGGTGAACCCTCTGGATCTCCCAGAGATCCCGGAGGTCGGCGGGCTGGGCGGCGACGCAGCCCACGGAGTTGTCGTCGTCGGCGATGCCGGCGACGGCGCAGTGGTAGAAGCCGGCGGAGCCGTCGGCGCTGAAGGGATCCTCACTCTGACCGTCGTTCTGACGGAACGGGGCGCCGGTTCCCAAGACCTCCTTGGCGCCGTACTGCGGGAACTTGATCCCATCGATGTCCAGCTGGTTCTGGACGTTGCCGTTGAAGTCCAGGGAGGGGACGTCGTAGAGGAAGTGCTTGAACGTCAGGCGGACGTTGTCCTGCTCGAAGCTGGCGAAGCCGAAGTTGACCTCGTCGACCTCCGAGAGCACCTCGTCGAGGGCCCAGCGGGCCTGGAAGAACTTGGACGTCGGATCGTCGGCGCCCATGGGGGCGTTGCAGTCCCCCTGGGGGCAGAGGGGCTGCTCGCAGCGCCATCCCGTGTCCACGCAGGTGGGGGACGCCGGCGGGGGGAGGCGGGAGAAGCGCACCGCGTCGGCGGCGACGGTCCCGGTCGCGGTGTTGGCGGAGATGCGGACCTGGGCCGCGGCGGCGGTGGTGAAGTCGAAAGTCCCCAGGTAGCTGAACTCGCCGGAACGCCGACCGTCGCTCTGGTCGACCTCGAGGGTGTTCAGGCCGCCGGCGTGGGTGATCTCCACCAGGGTGTTCTCGGCCCGATGGCTGCGGCTCGGCCACTGGATGTAGACGTGGTATTCGCCGTCCGAAGGCAGGGTCCGCGCAAACGTGACCGACGCGTCGGCGCCGGCGCTGGCCACCAGGTAGGTGTCGTTGATGGCCTCACCGGGGGAGCTGTACTCGGTCCAGGAACCGGTGACGGTGGCGTCACTGGGGTTGTCCTGGTCGAGGACCTCGACGATGGGGGTGGAGGCGGCGGCGGTCTCGGCGTACTCCACGCAGCCGAAGTTGGGGCAGACGTTGGCGCACTGGGCGTCGTCCAGCGGACACTCGAAGGTGCACTTGCCGTCCCAGGGGTCGATGTCGATGGCCGCGTCTTCCTCGGTACACGCCGGGGTCCAGTTCATGGAACCCGAGGTGTCGAAGATGATGAAGACGTAGGGGTCCCCCGTCGAGTCGCGGAGGAGCTCGCGGTCGTCCGCCAGCGCGACACCGGCCACGAGGAACGAAACGAGCGCCACGGCGATTCCCAGGAAGGCGGCCCGCGGCATCGGGGCCGAGGCGTCGTGGGTCGTCAGGTTGGCTCTACGGAACATGGTGATCTCCTTGGCAATACCGAATCGGAAAGCTCGTGGCGGTGGCGATACTCGTCGGGCGGGTCAGTAGAGGGCCTTGTTGCCGCTGCTCTGCCTGAGGACGCCCGCGCGGCCGGTGTCCTGCCGCGAGTTGTCGAACGTGCCGATGTTGTCGAATTCGCACAGGTCTTCGGCGGAGCTCTGATCGAGGCCGTTGCGCTCGAACTCGATCAGCTCGTTCGCCTGCAGGTCCGGAACGGGGCCGTAATAGAAGCCGTGGAAGATGTGCCGCTCGGAGCTGATGCTCCTTTCCAGGTCGTCGCAGTCGGGCACCGCCTTGCTGGACCGCCAGCCGGTCCGCTGGGCCCGCACCAGGCCGTAGTAATAGAACGACGAAAACTGGGCGGTGCCTTCGTTGGCGGTGGTGTACGGCAGCGTCTCTTGGATCACCGGCAGGAGGCCGGTGGTGCGGACGTCGAAGCCGAGCTGGGTGTTCTCGATCAGCTCGCCGTAGTAGGACGGCAGAACGAGATCCACCGCTTCGATGCTGTTGGTCACCAGCAGCTTCGAAATCATGGTGGTCACCCCCGCCTCGGCGGCGAAGAAGGTCTCGTTGACCACCCTCTCGTTGCCGCCTAGCAGCATCTCGGTGTCGGTCACCAGGGCGAGGGAGAGGCCGATGAGGCTGAGCACCCCCAGCACCACCATCGCGACGAAGAAGGCGGAGCCGCGCTCGGCCTGGGTGCGCGTGGACGTTGTCGTCTCGGGGTTCATTTCAAGTTCCTCATATCGACGAGGGTGGTCAGCATCCGTCGCCGGTAGCGAAGGTCTTCGTTGTAGTTGTAGTCGACTTCGTCGATCTTGAAGCTCTGCCTGCGGTTCACGTCTTCGATCGTGCCCAAGGCCGGGGCCCTGTGGTTGAGGTCGGGCCTCGTCGTTTCCGCCACCGTGGTGATGCGCAGGTAGTGGTACTCCAGCTCCGGGTTGAACCAGGCGACGTGCTCCGGGGGATCCGCCGGCAGCTTGACCTGGAGCAGCGCCTTCTTTTCGTCGAGGGGCAGGTCGTTGGGATCGTTGAAGAGCACCTCGTCGGCGCTGTCGTCCTCCGCCTCGGTGACGAGGTCCTTGCCGACGGCGCCGACGATGCGATCGGTGTCGATACCGACGGCGACCTGGAGGTCGATCACGTTCTCGACGACGTCCACCCGGTCGATGAGCTGCTCGGTGCCGGGAACGAACTCGGCGCGGGTCAGCGCCGGGGTCAGCCGGGTTCTTTTATCACCGGGGACCTCCCACTCGGCACGGACGTAGAACCGATATTCCTCCAAGAGCCCGATGGAGCTGATGCGCTTCGGAATCCGTACCGTGGGGGCGGTCGAGCCCCCCGGCAGCGTCAGACTCAGGCTGTTGGCGGCGTCCGTGAGGTTGGTCCCCAGCATCAGGTTACCGAAGGCCTTCGCGAAATCCTCTTCGGCCTTGTCGAACTTGAGACCGAGGGTGATGCACTTCGGTTTCTTGTCGTCCGGGAACGGCACGCCGCCCGCGGGGGCGTCGGAGGTGCAGTCCTTGAGGGTGGTGTCGGTCTGCGCGAAGTCGAGCCTGAAGATGACATAGGCGTCCGGGTTCATCAGGTCCCGCCCGATGAACGCCAGCGGCACTTGGGGATCCCGACCCCGCGCGTCTTCGATGCGATTGATGAGGGGATCCAGGGGCCGGTGGTAGGTCATGTTGATCCGGTCCGGGATCTCGAGGGTCTGGGTATCGATGACGCCGTCCTCGACCCAGCCCTCGATGTCGACGCCGGGCTTCCAGAAGTAGACCGGGGTGGTCAGCACGCCGCGCACCGTCAGCACGTCGGACCCCGGGATCACCCAGTGGGCGCTCTCGTCGTCATCGTCGTCGGTCTCGGGGATCCGGGCGTCTTCGGGGGCGTTGTTGGTGAGCGCCACGGCGAAGCCGTTGGGGAACGCGCCGACGGTGTCGTAGGTGACCGGGGTGACGTCGGGGTCCGGCAGGTTGTTCCAGGTGACGGGCATACCGCCGGCCCCCGCCATGCGCACGTAGCGCGCGACCTCCATGTGGGAGATACGCAGCGACTGCTGGACGCCGGCCAGCTCGGTCTGGTTGAACGCCAGCCGGGTGCTGTTCTGGAAAATCACCACGAGGCCGGCCATGATGACCGCCAGCATGGACATCACCACCAGCAGCTCGGTGAGGGAGAAGCCGCGGCGGCCGCGGCGCTGGGAAGGCTTGATCGTCATGGCGGCGCTCCTCAGAAGGCCCGGTAGTGACCCACCACCATGTGCTGGCCGTGGCCCACGGGATGGGCTTCTTTGATCGAGTCGACGGCGATGCGGAATTCGCGGATCTCCGCTTTCGTATTGGCCGAGAAGGGCAGGGGATTGTCAAACAGCTTGGGGTGGCCCACCTGGAAGAGGCTGGCGGCGGCGTCGGCGGCGTCGACTTTGATGGTGCCGGAGTGGACGTCGGCGAAGCCGTAGTTCCTCACTTCGATCTGCCGCTCCCACATCAGCAAACCGACCTCGCTATCGTCGATGGCGATCCACTCTTCGTCGCCCATGACCTGATCGCCGAAGGGCGAGCGGGATCCGGTGTCGTACAGCTGCTTCGGCAGGACCCTTACCGAGTCGCCGGAACCGAATCCGCCGGCGCCTCCGGCCCCCGCAGCACCCCCGGACTCACCTTCGCCGCCGCCGCCCCCCCCCGCCCGCGTTGGGGTCCGGCAGGATGGAGTTCAGGGTGTTGTTGTTGGCGCTGATCTGGTTGAACTGCCCCAGACCGCTGTAAATGAACGACGCCCGGGTGGTGGCGTCGCCGCCGTAGGCGTTGGCGGAGATAGCCCGCATGAATAGGGGAAGGATCCCCACGAGGATGATCAGCATGATGCCGGCGGCGATCAACAGCTCCACCAGGGAGAAGCCGGCCGCGGCGGGGGTGGAGGGATGTCGTGGGGTGCTCATGGCGTCTCTACCTCGCGGTGTTTCGAATGCATCTCGGTCGTCGACTCGGCGGGTCTCCGGGCGACGGATCAGTACCAAACCCATACGTTGCCCCCCTCCTTGCCGCCGCTCAGGGTCGACTCGAAGAAGTCCTGGGCCCCGACCCCGGCCGGCCGATCTTCGGGTTCCAGGTATTTACGGATCGTCGCCCTTCCGCCGAGGGTGCCCAGGTAGACCTCCAGCACGTTGCGGGGGGCGGAGGGGTCCGACTTGGTGTCGGAGAACCGGAAGGACCCCGTTTCGGGGATGGAACCGTCGGCGTTGATCACCAGGGTGTCGCCGGTGAAGGTGACCGCGTCGGCGCCGCCCACGAGGTCGTTGGGACCGCGCAGGAAAACGCCGCCGTGGGGCTTGCTGACGATCACCCGGTCCACCACGACCATCGCCCCGGTCTCGTCGTCCTCGACGGACGCCACCAGCCACTGCCGGGAGATCCCGGTGGGGTTGTTGTTCGCGCTCTTGGCCCAGTCCTCGGTTTCCCAGTCGACCGTGATCGTCACCGGCTTGTTCTGCTGGATCGCCGTGAGGCGAGCCTTCTGAAGCATCACGCTGGCCTCGTTCGACGAGTTGCGAAGCTGGGTCTGGGGCAACAGCTTTCCCCAGGCGACGGTCAGGGCGCCGGCGATGATGCCGATGACTCCTACCACGACCATCAGCTCCAGCAGGGTGTAGGCGCGGACGCCGGTTGTCTTCGCGGCCGTCGGCGCAGGGGCGTTGCAGGGCTTGGTGTCTTGCATGTCAGTCCTCGGGTGGTTACGGCTCAATGAATTGCACGGCGTGTGCCAGCCGAAGTTTCGGGCCAACTATTCACATAAGACTCTATGTTGCAGTGTTTAGGAAAAATCTCCTCGACGGCTCGCAGCGAGCTCTCAACCCGATACGCTACGATCGGTAACGTTTTTGCCAGAAGGGAGCCACAGCGAGGCCCGTGCCCCGCCGCCGTCGCGATCGAGCAGCTCCAGCCGCCCCTGGTGGAGGAGCAGGATCCGCCTCGTGAGGGCGAGCCCCATGCCGACGCCATTCGCCCGTCCCGAAACGAACGGTGAGAAGAAGCGCCCTTCGAGGGCCGGATCGAGACCCCCCCCGCGGTCCAGCACCTCGATGGAGATCCCCCCGTCGACGTTGCCCAGCCGCACTTCGAGGGGGTCGTCGACCTCGGCGGCCCGCTGGCTTTCGAAGCCGTTGCTCAGCAGGTTGCGCAGCGCCCGTTCCAGCAGCTGCGGATCCCCCGAGACCATGGGATCGACGTCGCCCTGCGCCGTCACCGTGACGGCGGCGCCCCCCAGCGCCGGGTCCGCCGCCGCCCGGTGGGCGAGGGACAGGAGGTCCACCTCCTGGAGGCGAACGCTCCCGGGCCTGGCGAAGCTCAAGAAGTCTTCGAGCACCCGTTGGAGGTGGTCGCTTTCGTGACGGATCTCCGCCAGGTAGTCCACCAAAGCCTCTTCGCCCGGCCCCTTCTCGATGAGGGTCAAAAAGCCCCTCAGGGTCGCCAGGCTGTTGCGCATCTCGTGGGCGACTCCGGCCGCCAGCTCGCCGAGCTGGAGCAGGTTCTCGGACAAACGCTCCTGCTCCATCTCCCGCCGGGCGTCGGTCAGGTCGGCGAAGAGCACCAGGTAGCCGCGGACCTCACCGTCGTCCCGCCTCAAGGGATGGGCCGTGAGCCCCAGGGTGCGATCCCCGGCGGCGGTGACGACATCCTGCTCCTCCCTCTGCAGGGAGGTCCGTTCCACCACCGCCCGCCCCAGCACCGACGCCAGGTCCGGGTGCGGAGCGAGGACCTGCGCCAGTGGGGTCGGGGTGGACGGGGCCTTGACCCCGAGGATCTCCGCCCCCACCTGGTTGAGGGCCAGCACTTTGCCCTCCCCGTCACACAGCAGAACCCCGCTTTCGAGGCTCTGGGTCAACGCCCCTTCGAGGACCGAGAGATCGTCCTGCCCCGGCCGGGCCAGGGCGTCGAGGGCCTCCTCGAAGGTCCGCACCAGGTCGGCGACCTCCCGCCCCGAATCGGCGGTGTGGCCTAGGTCCCGTGCCCGCTCCAGCACCCGGTCCAGGGGCACCAACAAACGGCGGAGATAGATGAGGACGAGTAGCAGGATCCCCGCCTCGACGGAGAGTAGCAGCGGGGTCAGGATGGAAAGGCTGCGCTCTCGGCTACGCAGGATGGGGGCGGGGAGGTCCACCCGCACCGTGTAGGTCATGTCGCCGCGGCGGAACCCCGCCTCTCCGATGACTCCGGAGGTGCCTTCGCCCCCCGGGACGCCGATTCCCGGCTCCCCGGACCGCGGGCTGCCGGCCGCCAACGCCGGTCTGCCTCGATCGTCCAGCACCAGCACGCTCCGGGCCCCAGGGACCCGACGCGCCAGATCCTCGGCCCGGGGCCAGGCCCCGGCGGCGAGATCCGCCCGCAGCACCTTGGCGAGTCCCTCCGCCTCGGTCCGACGCTCCTCGAGGAGGATCTGCACCGTGCTGCGGTAGGCGAAAAGGGTGAACGTCGACAGGAGGACCAGGATCAGCAGCGCCAGCGGCAGCAACAGGGAGACCTCGGTACGCTGGTCCAGGCCGCGCCGGGGCATCAGACGAGGACCCCCCACAGCCGCTCCCGGAGCAGCCAGACCACCAGCCCGCCCAGGGACAGGAACGTGCCGAAGGGCACCCCCCTCTTCTCGAAATCGGCGGTCCAGGGCTTCGTGATCCCCGCCGCCGCCACCGCGAGCAGGGACGCCACCAGCAGGCTGGCGAGCGCGCCCCGCCAACCCAGGAACGCCCCCAGCATCGCCAGCATCTTGATGTCGCCATCCCCCATTCCCGGCTCACCCCGGACCCATCGCCACAGCTCCGAGGCGACGAAGAGGCCCACGGCACCGACAACGGCGCCGATCCACGCGTCGGCCCAGGAAGTCCACGACACCCAGGGCGCGAGCCCCAGCCCGATCAGCGTCGCCGGAAGGGTGATTGAATCCGGTAGTCCGCGCACATCGAGGTCGATCAGCGCCAGGGTCACCAGGGTCGAGACCAGCAGGCACCCGGCCACGATGTCCACAGGCCCCGCCCCGCGGCGCAGCGCGGCGACGAAGAGGGCCCCGGTGACGGCCTCCACCAGCGGATAGCGGACCGAGATCCGAACCCGGCAATCGCGACACCGGCCCCGTAGCCAAAGCCAGCCGAGGACCGGCACGTTGTGCCACGGACGCACCGGCATCAGGCATCGCGGGCAGCGGGACTTGGGATGGACGGTGGAGATGCCGAGGGGAAACCGGTGGACCACCACGTTGAGGTGGCTCCCCACCATCGAGCCCAGCACGGCGAAAAAGACCGTCAACAGCGGGACCAGCTCGGGTGTCACAGTTGGAAGATCTTAGCCCGGATTCTCGGCCGGCCGGAGGCGGCGATCCCTGTGGCCCGCCGGAAACAGAAAAGGCGCCCCGGGGGGCGCCTTTTCATCCCACGCTCGGCGTGGGGGAGAGCTGCGTCGGCAGCGCTCAGATCACTTCGGCCAGCGGACGAAGTAGCCGTCGGCCCAGACGATATCGCGATCGTAGTCGGTGCCGATGAAGGACTGGACGGTCCAGCTGCTGCCTTCGCAGGCCGCGTCCGAGTCACCGCCGCGGGAGCGGGAGCAGATGATCAGGACGTTCGACGACACGATGTCGGTGTTCATGCCGAAGTCGAGGGTGTAGTTCCAGCCATCGTTGACCGGCACTTCCTGCATGTAGAAGAACGTGTTGTTCGGATGCAGGTAGTTGAAAAGCTGCGCGTAGCTGATGTCTGCGTGGTCGTTGGCGCGGTAGGTCTTGCCAGCACCGGCCGAGGCAGCACCGACCTGATCGGTCAGCCAGGACATCCAGGCGGTTCCGGTGTTACGGATGTCGGCCACGGTCCGCTTCTGCTTGGCCTTCTGCAGGGCGTCCAGCAGGTTCGGGATCAGAATCGCGGCGATGATGCCGATGATCGCGACAACGATGAGCAGCTCGATGAGGGTGAAACCCTTCTGCCGATTGCGGTTCAGCATTCGCTTCCTCCTTCTTCCTTCCATGTCTAACGGTTTAATCTCCGAGCATTCACGGGAATGCAGCTTCTGTGCCAACTAGCGAAATCTTCGCCTTCGAGGTAGCGGAGGGTCGTTTCAGAGGCCCGCAGCGGGGGCCAAGCCCGTTTCCCCGGGCCCGGCTACGGACTCGATCCCACCTTTCGTCACCGCTTTGGGGACCTTGATCCCACCTTCGCCAACAAAACGTGACACCTCCCGCCGACACTAATTGTCAGCGGGTCCGGCGAGATGCCGAACCAGCTCGACGTACAGGTCCACCCCTTCGACGAAGGCCGGAAGCGGCACCCGCTCGTTGACCCCCTTCATCGACATGGCGTCCGAAGACAGCATGCGGAAGGGGCCGAATCCGTAGGCGGGAATCCCGTATTGGCGGAAGAAACGGGCGTCGGTGGCGGTCCAGGGTAGGTACAGGGGGCCGTGGTCGAACTCGGGGTACCGGCGGGCCATCACCGCGTCGATACCGCGGAACACCTCGTGGTCGAGGGGGCTGGCCTCCACCGGCGGATGGGTCTCGATCACGGTGTAGGTGAAGCCCTCGAGGTCGTCCCCCACCAGGCGCTCCCAGGCCACCTCCAGGGGGGCATCCGGCATCAGGTGGAGGATGAGCCGCATCTCGAATCCGCCGCCGTCGCTCTCCTCGACGGGAAAGGCCACGACCTCCTCCCGGAGCATGGCGTCGACGTAGGGAGGAATGACCGTGGGTCCCACTTCTCCCGGCCAGGTGCGCAGCCGTTCGAGCAGCGTATCGGGCCGCTGCAGCAGCTTCCGGGTCTCGGGGCGGTCCCTGGACGGGGCGTACTCGGCGAAGAAGGCTTCCATGGCCGGAATCATCCGCCGCTCACCCTGGCGGCGCTTGATGAGCTTGCGCAGGTCTTTCAGGCGGCGCTCGTCCCCGTCGCAGACCCAGACGTCGACGAAGCGTTTCTGTTGGAATTCGGTTCCCCAGTACTTCACCTCGTCGACGTTGATCGCCTCGACCGCCCCCCCCTCCGTGAGCACCGCCCAGAACTCCTCCCGCCACTCCGGATGCTCCGGCAACAGGCGCTGGGTCCCCAGGTAGCTGTCCCGCTCTTCGTCGGCGGTGGCGAGGAAGACCACCGAACGTCTCGGCCGGTCCCCCCGCTGGAGGTCCAGCACCGCCATCAGCTGGGCGATGGCGATGCTCTTCATGTCGAAGGCGCCGCGTCCGTAGATGAAGGGCGGGTCGATGGCGCCGCCGAAGGGGTCTTCCCGCCACTTGTCCCGGAAGAGCACCGGCTCGACGTCGATGTGGTTGTGGAGGACGAGGGCCTTGGGGTTGTCCCCCTCCAAGCGCGCCCACAGGTTGGCGTTCCGATGGCCGACCCGTTCGAGGTGGACGTCGAAGCCGGCGTCCCCCAGCACCCCAGCGAGGAATTCGGCGGCGGGGATCTCGTTTCCATCGGGATAGCTGGTGTCGAACCGAAGGTACTCCTGGAACAGCCGCACCGACTCGTAGTCTTCCCAGGACTCGTCGAGCCAGGCGTTCACGATGTCCAGACTCCCCAGATTTTGGACCACCCACGATCCGCCCAGGAGCAGGAGCACCGGCAGCGAGTAGAGGACGATTCGGGCCAGCTTCTTGTTGGTTCGGACTAGGGCTTGGGCCATGGGGGCGGGATGTTACCATCACCCTTCCCGGCCATGAACCCGGCCGAGTGGCCCCGAGCCCGTGCCGAAAACCCAATCCCATCGCTGGCCCGCGGGCCTTGCCATCGCATTGGCGTGCGGCTACTTCGTCGCCGAGCTCTTCATCCTCGGCCGTCCGGGCTTTCCCCTCGACGACAGCTGGATCCATCTCCAATTCGCCCGCCAGCTGGCCTCCGGCGACGGCCTTTCGTACAACCCCGGCCAGTGGATCGGCGGATCGACCTCCCCCCTGTGGACCGCCCTCCTCTCCCTCGGCTTCCTGCTTCCCGGGGGCGGCTTCCTCCTCTACACCAAGGCCCTCGGCATCGTCCTCTTCGCCGTCGGGGTCGATGCCGCCGCCCGACTCGCCGGGGAGCTCGGCCTGGGGCCGAAGTGGCGGACCCTCGCGGCGGTGCTGGTGGCCACCAGCCACTGGCTGCTGTGGTCGGCCCTTTCCGGGATGGAGGTCCCCCTCTTCACCGTCCTCGCCACCTGGGGCCTGATCCTGCACCTGCGGGAGCGGCGGGCCGCCCGCCTCGATCCGAGCCGCTTTGATCCCCCCCGTTCCCTGGCGGTCCTCGCCCTGGCGACCCTGGCCCGCCCCGAGGGCTTGGTGCCCTTGACCCTGGCGCTGGTGGAGCGGTGCCTGCGATTCGAGGGGACGCCGGACGGCGTGCGGCTCCGCCGGGAACCGACGCGACGGGTCCTGCCGGGGCTCGCGGTGGGGGCCCTGGTCCTCGGGCCGACCCTCGCGGTCTATGGATGGCTGGGGGGCTCGGTGGTGCCCTCCACCTTCACCGCCAAGACGGCAACCGACGGTGGCCTTTGGCCGGACGGCGGCTACCTTCTGCTGGTGCTGGACGTCCTCGCCCGCTCCCAGCCGGTGCTGGTCTTCTTCGCCGCCGCGGGAGCCCTGCGGCTCGCCGGCTGGCTGGGGACGGACCGCGACCGGGGATGGCTGCCGGCGGCCTGGCTGCTGGCCCAGCCCCTCGCCTATTCGCTGGTGGCCGCCCCCGGGGCGCCGCCGCCCCTCGGCAACTTCGGCCGCTACTACTTCCCCCTCCTGCCCCTGGTGGTGGTGGTCGGGCTCGTCGGGCTGGAGCCCCTGGTGCGGGGACGGGCCCTGTGGCTCGGACGCCGCCGCCTCGGGGCCTTCGCCCTCGTCGCCGTCGCGGCGGTGGGGATCCAGCTGGCCTCGCTGCTCCCGGGACCCCTGCGCTACGTCCAGACCGTCGCCAACGTGGAGGACTCGGACGTGGCGGCGGCCCTCTGGCTGCGGCCGCGGCTCCATCCGGAAGCCGTGCTGGCGGTCCAGGACATCGGCGCCCTCAAGTTCTTCCTCCCCAATCCGGTGATCGACCTCGTGGGTATCGTGACCCCGGAGGTGGTCCCCCACCTGCGGGGCTCGGGGCCCGACGACCCGGTCTACTGGGAGGAGCGCCTCGCCCGCTACCTGGCCCGGGAAAAGCCGGACTACCTGGTGGTGTTCGCCGAGTCGTACCCGCTACTCTCGGGACGGGCCGACGGCTTCGAGCCGGTCCACCGTATTTCGGTGCAGGGCAACGTGACCATGGCGGGTTCGGAGCTGGTCATCGTGGCGACCCCTTGGAATCGCCACCCCCTGCGTTCTCCATAGCCTCGATGCGGGCGTTGTGCTCCTTCCAGAAGGTTTCCACCCGCAGCCACTCACCGAGGATCTGCTGCTCCAGGCCCTGCTGCTCCGCCTCCGTCAGCTCGCCGGACAGGTCGTGCTTCTCCCTCGGGTCGGCGGCGAGGTCGAACACTTCGAGGGGGCGCATGCGGAAGTGGTAGACGGCCTTGCGGCTCCCTTCCCTCAGGGACAGGCAGGTTCCGCGGGCCCAACACGAGGTGAACACCCGTGGGTGGCCGTCGGTCTTCAGCAGGCTGCGGCCCGGCACCGTCCCCTGCCACGGAACCCCCAGCACGTCCAGCATGGTCGGCAGAAGATCTAGCTGCGACCGTAGGCCTTCGACCCTGCGGGGCGGTCCGAGGACCTCACCCACCTCGCCCCCCGTCGGCGCCTCGAGGAACCACGGCACCCGCACGACGTCTTCGTAGGGGACGAAATCGTGCTGCATCCGCAGGTGCTCACCGAACGCCTCTCCGTGGTCTCCGACGATGATGAAGAGGGTGTTGTGCAGGTGCCCCGACGCCTCCAGCCGCCTGTGGAGCTGCTGCAGGAAGCGGTCTTGGTAGTTGAGCGCCGCCAGGTAGTGCAGGGGCGCCTCCTCGGGGGACGCCGCCTTGAGGACGCCGGGAACCTCGTAGGGGTGATGGGTGCCGGAGGTGAGAAGGGTGAGGAAGAACGGGGTGCTGCGGGTGCTGTCGACCCACTCCACCGCCGGGTCGAGCATGACCATCTCGTCCATGCCGAAGTAGCCCACCGGCCGGAAGTCGTCCCGATCGCGGGTCAAGGTCTCCTGCACCGCCGCCGACGCGAACCCCATCCGCCTCACCAGGTGGATCCGATCTTCGAAGCCGCCGAGGGCGCTCTGCATGAAGGTCGTCTGGTAGCCCATCTCGTCCAGGAGCTTCGGCAGGCAGTTGAGCTCCCACGGCTTCTTGGCCGCCTCTTCGATCTCCATGGTGTTGCGGGGCATGACACCGCAGAGCAGACCCACGAGGGCCTTGGAGGTGTGGGTCACCGTGCCGTATGCGCTCTCCACCACGAGGCTCTTGGGCGCCAGCTCGGCGAGGAAGGGGGTCGTCTGCCAGGCGTCCTCGGGGGCGTAGGGGGCGACCGCGGTGGCGGCGGTGGATTCGAGGATCACCAGGACCACGTTCGGCCGCCGCTCCGGATCCCCCGTCAGCTCGGGGGCGCGGTAGTAGGGCCCGGCGGCGGCGAGGTCGCCGGGGGTCGAGCGGAGCAGGGCTTCGACCGTGGGGACCGGACGCAGGAAGGCCGGCACGGACGCCCCCGCCAGGCCGAATCGCACGCTCCGGGGGGTGGCCGGAATCGCCGCCAGCACCGCGGCGAGACCGAGGATCCCCAGGGGCAGGACCTTCGGAACCCAGCGTCCGTCGTCACGGAATCGCCACGCCACCAGGCAGCCGGTGGCCAGGCAGGCGACGGCCACGAGCAGGCGCTGACGGAACGAGTGGTCGACGCCGAAGACGATGATCCGCCCCAGCATGTCGAGGTGGGCGAGGGCGTAGGCGAAGAGGTTGACGTGCAACTGCATGCCGGTGTGCATGAAGTAGCTGTGCTCGACCACGGTGAAGCCGTAGAAGAGGAGCTGGAAGACCGCGAAGCCCCCCCACCACAGGCGCCCCCCGAGCTCGGACCGGATCGCCGCCAGCAGCGTCCACAGGCCGACGGTCAGGAGCAGCCAGGTGACGTCCGGGAGCAGGAAGCGCAGGAGGGTGAGGGCTCCACCCCCTTCGCCGTCCGGCGTCTCCGGCAGGGCGATGAACTTCTCGAAACGGAAGAGCAGCCCCAGGGGCAGCCATGCGGCGCCGACCACCAGGGCCACCAGCGCCCGTCGTCGCCACGGCGGATGGTCGAAGATCCGTTCCAGCATCGGGCGGAGTCTTTCACAGAACCCTTGGCGCCCGAAGGCTGGGGTGGGGGCCCGGGGGCCGCCTCAATTGCACTTGCCCCGGGCTGGGCGCTAAAGTCACGCTACTTCACCGTAGGCCGTCGGGCTGCCCCCGTCCAAGGTCCTCGAACGGATCGCCCTAGAGCGCGTCGACCCGCGCGCCCCGCCGCCGAGCGCGGGGGCCGACCGGGCACCCAGGATCCTCAAGCCGCCGATCTTCGATTGCTCCCAAGAGGCCCGCCCTTTGACCGACGCGACGACCCCCGACCCCGCGGCCCATCCTTCCCAGCCCGGCCAGTCCCCCGTGCAGCGGCTCCGGGCCCTACCCCGTCGGTTCTGGGCGGCACTGAGACGGGAAGAGCAGCTGATCTTCCTGCTGCTCCTCACCGGCATCCTCCTCTGCTTGTTGTTCGGGCAGGGCTTCTCCCCCGTCGTCTTCACCCAGTACCTGTACCTGTTCGCGGGCAAGATCGGCCTCTACTTCCTGGCCACCCGCCTTGCCTTCCGGGGCGCCGACCTGTGGCACCCCCGGGGCGACCGGGGTCGGCGCACGAAACGCCTTTTGTTCGGCCCCAGGGGCGGCGGCTCGGCCGGTCTCTTCGAGACCGACCTGGAGTTCATACGCGGCCTCATGGTTCTGTTCGTGACCCTCTCGGTCTACACGAACGTGAAGCTGCGGATTCCGATCATCAACGAGACCGTCGGCGATCGTTTTTTTCAGCGCCTGGATCACTGGATTTTCGGCGAGCGACTTTTCCCCTGGTTGGAGCAGGCGGTCCACCAGCGGGAATGGCTGTCCCTGGCCCTCCAGCGGGTCTACGACCACGACTACCTCTTCATGGTGCTCCTGGTCTTCCTGCTCCACCTTCGCCGGGATCTGCTGTCCATCCGGTGGTGCTTCACCGCCGTGTCCATCACCTACCTGCTGGCGATCTTCATCTCGGTCGCATACCCCACCTACGGTCCCTGCTTCGTCTACTACAACGAGTACGGTTGGCTGCGGGAATCGACCCACGTCGGCAGAATCCAGGAAGCGTTGATGCAGGTCACCAACCAGGCGATTCTCGACGCGCAGGACGGGGGCTGGGTCCAAGGACGGGCCTTCTACGGCATCGCCGCCTTCCCCAGCCTGCACGTGGGTCACATGTCCCTGCTGGTGATCTTCGCCTGGCGGGTCTACCGCATCTACGCGCCGCTGGTCTTCGTGATGACCTGCCTCACCTTCGTGGCCACCATGGCCTTCGGGTGGCACTACGCCGTCGACGGCATCGCCGGGTTCCTCCTGGCGCTCCTCGTCGCGCCGGCGGTCCACACGTTGATCCGCCAAACCGACGGCGGGGATCCCCCCCCCGCGGCGACCGCACCCCTGGATCCGACATGAGGCTCCTCCCCAGCTCCCTCAAGACCCGGGAGGGCCGCAGGGCCCTACTGAGAATCCTGATCTTCCCCTGGTTCCTCTGGTACGTGTGCAGCCTTCTGCCCGAGTACCTGCGGGAGCGCTACGGCTGGCGCCGCTCCGGTTTCGGCCGGTTCGCCAGCTACGTCCTCCAGGGGTTGTTCTACCTGGCCTTCGGGCTACCCGCCACCGTGGTGGTGGCCGGCGAGATCCTGATCTCCCTCAACGAAGTGGTCATCGCGGAGCAGGCCGACTACCGCCTACAGTCGGACTTCGAAGCCGGTCTCGAAGGGGAGCTCGAGATTCCGGGGCCCAAGTCCTACCGGCCGCCGCCGGTGGAGGCGGCCCCCACCGAAGCGTTCTGGAGCTACCTGGTGGAGCTCTACTCGCCGGTGATCCTGCACAAGATGTCCCACCACCCCGAATGGGACATCCCCCTGCTGATCGACTTCGACGGCAACGACGACCCGCGGGACAACATCGCCAACGAGCCCAAGTTCCGGCCCCACACCGCCGGCGTCCACGGCGAGGTGACGGCGGCCACCGAGGACTCCTTCTACCTCACCTACTCCCTTTACCACGTCAAGGACTACGACCACCCGATCCGCGAGCAGATCTCCCGCTGGACTTACCACGACAACGACAACGAGGGGTTCCACATTCGCGTGGACCGCAAGACCGGCGTCGTGGAGGAGATCGAAACCTGGTTCCACAACCGTTTCCTCCTCTTCAACCACACCGGGGTGTCCACCGGCACGGAGCCGGTCCACGGACGGATCTACCTCGAAGACGGCACCCACCCCATCATCTACGCCCAGCCCCAGGGGCACGGCGTCCGCTGCGCCCAGCTGGTGGACCGGGGGAGCCTCGGCGACAACATCAAGATCCTGCGCTACCGGGGGGACCGACCCGCCGTGCCGGTGACCGCCGATCGGGAGGTGCAGATCGACGCCACCTACGAGATCGACGGCTTCGACAAGTGGTACGAGGTCGCCTTCGGGCCCTTCGGCGAGAAGGGGCAGGGGACGAACCTCTTCGAAGAGTCCATCGACCTCGGCCAGGGGCGCCCGGACGACTCCCGATACATCGGCCGATTCATCGCCGGACGGGACTACGACATCAACAGCTGGTCCCGCCCCAAGCCGATGTGGTCCTGGGACGACGGCTGGGACGACATCCCCATCTTCGTTTGGCACTTCTTCCCCAGCCTGTCGTTCCAATCCCACGGCGGCAACAAGCTTTCCCACGTCTACTACTACAACCGCCCGTGCGAGAAAGCCTTCGGCGCCACCGCCGCCGAGATCATGCGCACCACGCGGATGGAGAAGGCCCAGAGGCCGGGGGACAAGTGGGAGCCCCTCGAAGACCGCGGCGGCCACCTGGAACGCAACCTCTATTGGAACGCCTTCCAGAAGAAGCTCAAGGCTTACGTGAACTATCTCTTCCACGCCTTGGGATAACACCACCATGGACGCCCAGTACCCGATCCTGCCGCTGCTGATCCTGGCCCCCTACTTGCTGTATTTCTTCGGCCGGCTGGGGCAGTACTACGTCCTACGGATGCTGGGCCGCGAGGCCCCCTTCGACCGCGAAATGCACGACCGCGGTGAGTCGGTGCTCCTCGGCCAGTCCCTGCGCCAGGTCTTCGCCTGGACCACCGGGCCCATCTACCGGGCCCTCGCCGCCAGCCGGGTGAGCCCCAACTTCCTAACCCTGCTTTGCCTCGTGATCTCCTTCGCCGCCGGGGCGCTGATCGCCTTCGGCCACGTCGCCCTCGGCGGGGCGGTGGGCATGGTGGGCTCGTCCCTCGACTTCTTCGACGGCCGGGTGGCCCGCCAGACCGGCCGCGCCACCCGCGCCGGCGGCTTCCTCGACAGCACCCTAGACCGCTACTGCGACATCGCCTTCCTGAGCGGCGCCGCCGTGCTGTTCCGGACATCGGTCCCGGTGCTGGTGGCCTGCCTCCTCGGCATGGGGGCGGCGGTGGTGATCTCCTACACCCGGGCCAAAGCGGAGTCCCTCGGGGTCTCCCTCAAGGTGGGGCTGATGCAGCGCCCGGAGCGGGTGGTGGTCTTCTGCCTCGGCGCCTTCCTGGACCCCTATGTGGAGCCGCTGCTGCCGGAAGCCTGGCAGGGCCGCCACGCCCTGTTCGCCGCCGCCATCGTGCTGCTGGCGACCCTTTCGGTGATCACCACCATCCACCGCACCTACGTCGGCTTCAGGACCCTGCAGCGCGAAGACGGTTGAGATCGAGGGACGCCAGCTGGCGGCGCTGGCAGCCGTGGAGACCGACGATGGGCCTCGCTTCGGCGGCCATGGCCTCGGCGGCCTCGGCGCTTTCGGCGATCCCCCGGGCCCGCAGGAGGGCCGCCACCACCAGCGCCGAGCGACCTTTGCCGGCGCCGCAGTGGACGTAGAGCACCTCGCCCTCCGCCATCAGGTCCGCCACCAGCCCCTCCAGGTCCCGCAGGTCCGGGATCCACCGGTTGAGCATCGGCAGGCAGGTGTAGCGACGCCCCGCCACCACCCCCGCCGGCTCGGACAGCTCGCAGGTGAGGTCGACCACGTGGGTGACCTCCTCCGGCACCTCCCGGGGCAGCGGCCGGCGGCCGAGGTAGACCCCGGGGACCACGACGTTCCAGCACGGCTCCCGCACCAGCAGCAGCCGTTTGGCGTGGAAGTAGACCCAGATCCACAGCAGATAGGGCAGGAAGACGATCGACGGCCAGGGGGAAAAACGCCCGTCCCGCCGGCGCTTGCCGAGCCACTGGGGCTTCTCCAGAAGGAAGATCACCGCCAGCAGCAGCTGGTCGAGGGCCACCCAGGCGAAGAGGGGTCCCAGGACGTTGCAACGGGGCCACCACCACGCGGCGACGGCGCCGAAGACCGCGGCAAAGATCAGATAGCGCGCCGTCAGCCCCCAGGGGCGGCCGGCCGGCTCAGCCATCCAGGGCCTGGTCCTTCTCCGAGAGGTGGGTCACCGGCTCCTCGCCGCGCATCCTCCGCAGCGTGTTCTTGAGCCGCATGTGCTGGATGAACAGGTCGTGCTCCGGCACGTGCCCGGGCTCCACGTGGGGGCTCTTGAAGTAGAACGACAGCCACTCCTGGATGCCGTCGAGGCCGGCCCGCTGGGCGAGGTCCAGCAGCAGGGCCAGGTCGAGGACGATCGGCGCCGCCAGGATCGAATCGCGGCACAGGAAGTTGACCTTGATCTGCATGGGGTAGCCCATCCAGCCGGCGATGTCGATGTTGTCCCACCCCTCCTTCTCGTCCCCCCGGGGCGGGTAATAGTTGATCCGCACCTTGTGGTAAAGGTCTTTGTAAAGGGCCGGGTAGAGGTCGGGCTGGAGGATGGTGTCGAGGACCGCGGTCTTGGAGACCTCCTTGGACCGGAAGCTGCCGGGGTCGTCGAGCACCTCGCCGTCGCGGTTGCCCAGGATGTTGGTGGAGAACCAACCGTCCACCCCCAGCATGCGGGCCTTGAAGCCCGGGGCCAGCACCGTCTTGAGCAGGGTCTGGCCGGTCTTGAAATCCTTGCCGGCGAGGGCCACGCCGCGGTCCTGGGCCAGCTGCTCGAAGGCCGGCACGTCGGCCGTGAGGTTCGGGGCGCCGTTGGCGAAGGGGACCCCCTCCTGAATCGCCGCCCAGGCGTAGAGCTGGGACGGAGCAATGGCGGGGTCGTTCTCCCGCAGGCCGCGCTCGAAGGCTTCGGGGTCTTGGTGGCACGCCGACGGCTCGTGGAAGACCTCCGTCGAGCCGCACCACACCATCACGGCGCGGGCGGCCCCGGCCCGCGTGAGGGCTGAGCGAATGTCCTCCCGCAGCGCCTCCACCAGCTCCGCCTTGGTCTTGTGGGATTTCACGTGCTCGCCGTCGAGGCGGGTCACGTAGCTGCGGTCGAAGGCCGCCTCCATCGGACGGATCCCCCGCAGGAAGTCGGCCACCGGCTCCAGGTGCTCCGGCCGCAGGACCTGGGCCCGCACCGCCGCGGTATAGGCGTCGTCGGGGAAGACGTCCCACCCCGCCATCTCCAGGTCGTCGAGGGACGCCAGGGGCACGAAATCCCGAATCAGCGGGTTGCGGTTCTCCGACCGCTTCCCCAGGCGAATCGTCTGCAGCTGCGTCAGGGAGCCGACGGGCTCCGCCAGGCCTCGGCGAATGGCTTCGACTCCGGCGAAGAAGGTCGTCGACACGGCGCCGATGCCGGGGGTCAGAACCAGCAGCTTGCCGTCGGCGGGGGAGATCTCACGTGCGGTGGACGTCATGAGCAGGGCCTCGTTTCCTAAAGCGGATTCAGGGGACGAACGCCGTGGGGCGAGGTGGGCACTATGATGGTCGGGCCGGCGGGGTGCTCCGCTTGGAGACCCGGCGACCCGGCCCCAGTGGGGGCCCGACCCGGCGGTGGTCACGATGGGGCCACCTATCTAACCACACGAAAGAGAGCCGCCCAAGGATGACCCACCTCGCGATCCACGCCGCCGCCCTGCTGGTGATGGGTCTCGCGGTGGGGCTGCCGGGCTATGCCCTCGAACGTGTCTGTATCGGCCGCAGCCTCGACGACGACGACGCCCTCCGCCCCCTCGCCCGCTGGGTGTTGGGCCTGCTGTTCTGGACCGTCGCCCTCTTCGCCCTCGCCTCCACGGGTCTGCTGCGGACCTCGACCCTGCTGGCGGTGACCGCCCTCGGCGCCGCGGCGGGGGCGTGGGCAAGGCTCCGGATCCCACGCGACCCGCCGGCCGAGGGCGGGAGCCAGGGTGGGGACGAGGCGGCTGGCGGCGGAAGCAAGGTCGCCGGCTGGATCTTGGGCTTCACCGTCGTCGCCACCTTTTTGGTGCCATTTCTCCTCGCCATCGGCCCCACCGTCTCCTGGGACGGCTCCGCCTACCACCTGACGCTGCCCCGGCTCTACCTGGAGCACGGGGGATTCCGGCCGGTGGAGATGAACGTCTACGCCGCCTGGCCCCAGGCGGTGGAGCTGCTCTTCGCCCCCGCCCTCGCCGCCGGCGGCCCCCCGTTCGCCAAGCTCGTCCACTTCGGCTTCGGTCTGCTGGTGCTCTTCGGGCTCCGCACCGCGGCGCGGCGCAGCGGGCTCCGGCCGTGGGCCGGCTGGCTGGCGATGGTGCTCTTCCTCGCCAACGGGGTGGTGCTCTACGAGCTCCGGGTGGCCTACGTGGACCTCGCCCACGCCTTCTTCCTGCTGGCGGCCTTCCTGTTCTTAGGCGCCGCCCGCCGCAACGCCGAGTCCCGCCCCGCCCTCCTGGTGCTGGCGGGCCTGGCGGCCGGCTTGATGGCGGGGGTCAAGATCACCGGCATCGCGGGGGCGGCCCTGCTGCTGGCCCTGTGGCTGCCGGAGCTGGTCCGCCGGGGCCGACGGCGACGGGATCTCGGGGAGCTCGCCCTGCGCTACGTCCTGCCCGTCGCCCTGCTCTGGCTGCCGTGGCTGGTGCGCTCCGCCGTCCTCACCGGTAACCCCGTCTACCCCCTGGCCTTCGGCGCCTTCGGCGGCCCCGACTGGAGTCACGAGCTGGGGCAGCGCTTCGCCGATTGGCAGCGGGGCCTCGGCATGGGGCGCGGCGCCGTGGACTACATCCTCCTCTTGCCGCGGGTGATCCTGGTGAGCGGCCAGGGCTACGACCGCTTCGACGGCGAGCTCGGGCGCTTCTGGATCCTCGCCCTTCCCCTGGCCGTCGCCTTCGTCCGGTCGTCCCCGGTGATCCGCCGCTGTTTGGGGATCTCGGCGCTGTACTTCGTCTACTGGGGTTTGTCGTCCCAGCAGGCCCGCTTCCTGGTGCCGATCCTGCCGCTGGTGGCCCTGGCGAGCGCC
>JBCDIS010000049.1:0-42555 GCA_038748685.1 Acidobacteriota bacterium
CCCCCCCCCCCCCCCCCCCCCCGCCCCCCCCCCCCCCCCCCCCCCCCGGCCCCCCCCCCCCCCCCCCCCCCCCCCCCCCCGGGCCCCCCGGGCCACCGTTGGTGGGCTGGCCCAGGTGGCGGTCGAGCAGGGTTTCCGCCACCCGCTTCGGATCGACGCCGCTGTCCAGCAGCAGTACCAAGAGGTGATAAAGCAGGTCGGCGGACTCTTCGACGGGATCGCCGCCGTCGTCCCGTAGGCAGGCAATGACGGTCTCGGCGGCCTCCTCGGCGACTTTCTGGGCGATGCGGGGACGACCCTTCGCCAGCAGGCGGGCGGTGTAGCTGGACTGGGGGTCCTCCGCGTCCCGCCGCCCTTCGAGGATGCGGTATAGCCACCCCAGCTCGAGGGCCGGGCCCGTGGGCTCAAAGCAGGTGCGGGTACCGCGGTGGCAGGCGGGCCCCGCCGGCCGGACCCGGTAGAGGAGGCTGTCGACGTCGCAGTCGGCCACCACGTCGAGCACCTCCATCGTGTTTCCGGAGGTGGCCCCTTTGTGCCAAAGCTCCTTCCGGGAGCGGCTCCAGAAATGGGCCTGGCCGGTGGCCAGGGTCTTCTCCACGGCCTCCCGGTTGGCGTAGGCGAGCATGAGGACGGCGCCGGTGGCGACATCCTGGGCCACCACCGGCAGGAGCCCGCGGTCGTCGTAGGTCAGCGTCGCTGGATCGAGGTTCTGGGGATCGAGGTTCTGGGGATCGACCATCAGCCGTCCTCCCGCATCGCGAAGCCCCGGGACGCCAGGTCCCGTTTGACGTCGCCGACGGTGAAGGTGTGTTCGTGGAAGATCGACGCCGCGAGAACCGCCGAGGCGCCGGCCCGCATGGCGTCCGCAAGGTGGTCTACGGTGCCGGCGCCGCCGGAGGCGATGATCGGCACCCGCACCCGCTCGGTGGCGCGGCGTAGCAGCTCCAGGTCGTAGCCGGACTTGGTGCCGTCGGCGTCGATGCTGGTGAGGAGGATCTCGCCGGCTCCGAGCTCGACCCCGCGGGCGATCCAGTCCAGGGCGTCCATGCCGCGGTGCTTGCGGCCGCCGTGGGTGACGACGTCCCAGCGGGGAGGGTCGTCGCCTCCGTCCGCCGGCAGGCGCTTGGCGTCCACCGACAGCACCACGCACTGGCTGCCGAAGCGCTGGGCCAGCTCGGTGAGCAGCTCCGGGTTCTCGATCGCCGCCGTATTGACGGCCACCTTGTCGGCGCCGGAGCGGAGGAGCCGCTCGGCGTCCGCCAGCTTGCGGACCCCGCCCCCCACCGTCAGCGGGATGAAGACCTGCTCGGCGGTGCGCCGGACCCAGCCGAGGTCCGTGTCGCGGCCTTCGGGGGCGGCGGTGATGTCGAGGAAGACGATCTCGTCGGCGCCCTGGCGGTCGTAGCGGGCGGCGGACTCGGTGGGGTCCCCTGGTCCCGCAGGTTCTGGAATTTCACCCCCTTCACCACCCGCCCGTCGCGGACGTCGAGGCAGGGGATGACCCGGAAGGTGAGGCCGCTCTCGCCGCGGCGCTCGACCCGGAAAGTGGCTTCTCCGGCGCCGGAGTTAGTAGGGGCGGCGCTGGTCACGGCGTCGTCCTCCGCGGGCCTTCCGCCGCCTCCAGGGCGTCGGCGAGGGTAAAGCGTTCCTCGTAGAGGGCCTTGCCGACGATCACCGCGCCGATCCCCGGGATCCCGGCCGCCGCCTCCAGGTCCCCAAGGCTGTGGACGCCGCCGGAGACGATGGAGGGGATGCCGCTGACCTCCGCCACGTGGCGGGCGAGGTCGAGGTTCGGGCCCTGGAGGGTGCCGTCCCGCTCGACGTCCGTCACCAGGGCGGCGGGGCAGGGTAGACCTTGGAGTCGGCGGCAAAGGTCCTCCAGGGTGAGGGCCGCCGACTCCCGCCAGCCCGCCACCTTGAGCTCACCGCCGGCCACTTCCACCGCCGGCACCAGGCGTCCGGGGTGGCGGGCCACCAGCGCCTCGAAGGCGGGGAAGTCCCGGGCCACCACGGAGCCGAGTACCAGCCGCTCGCAGCCGGCGCCGAGGGCCCAGGCCACGGCTGAAGCGTCCCGGAGGCCGCCCCCCAGCTCCACGTTCAGGTCGGTGGCGGCCACCAGGGATTCGACCAGGGCACGCTGCGGCTCCTCGCCGAAGGCGGCGTCGAGATCCACCACGTGGACCCGGGAGACGCCGGCGTCGGCGAAACGGGCGAGGAGGTCCGCCGGATCGTGGTCGTAGGTCTTGCGCCGGTCGTCGTCCCCCTGGGCCAGGCGGACCACCCGGCCCCGGCGCAGGTCGATGGCGGGGATCAGCTGCATGGCTAGGCCGCTCCGTGGGCCCGTCCGTGGGCCATGTCGAGGTAGTTGGCGAGGAGGCGCAGACCGTTGCGGCCGCTCTTCTCGGGGTGGAACTGCGTACCGAAGACGCGGCCTTGGCCGGCGACGGCGACGAAGGGGACGCCGTGGACCGCCTGGGCGAGCCAGGAGTCGTCCGGGTCCCCCGATCCGTCGCCGGCGAGGGGGGCATAGCTGTGGACGAAGTAGAACGAGGGGCGCTCCGGCAGCCCGGCGAGGAGGGGGTGCTCCCGCCGATCCACGAGGTGATTCCAGCCGATCTGGGGCAGGGACACCTCGCCGGGGAGGGCTTCCACCCTGCCGGGCAGGAGGCCGAGGCCGTCGGTGTCGCCGAACTCGGTGCTACCTTCGAACAACAGCTGGTAGCCGACGCAGATCCCCAGGAGCCAGGCCCCTCGATCGAGGGCGGAGCGCAGGGCCTCCTCCATGGGACCCCGTAGGGTTTCCCGGGGCGGCCGGAAGGCGCCGACCCCGGGGAGCACCAGGCAGTCGCCGGCGGCGATGGTGTCGGGGTCGGTGGTCAGCTCCGGCTCTGCGCCGACGTGACGCAGGGCACGGACGAGGTTCCCCAGGTTGCCGACGCCGGCGTCGAGGACGACAACGGACCTGGACTCGTCCGTGGCGCTCGCTGCGTCTTCGGGGGTTGTTGCGGTGGTCATGACGTCAAGGTCCCTTTGGTGCTCGGAACCTCCCCCGAGCCCCCCGTCCGCAGGGCGACGGCCTGCCGCAGGGCGACCGCCACCGCCTTGAACGCGGCTTCGGCGGCGTGGTGGCCGTTGCGGGCCGCGAGCACGTCGAGGTGGAGGGTGAAGCGTCCGCGGTCGGCGAAGGCTTGAAAAAAGTCCGACACCAGGGAAAGCGGAAACGTCGGCTTGACCCACACATGGGCGAGGTCCTCCGGCACGTTCCAGACGAAGAAGCCCCGGCCGGAAACGTCCACCACCGCCCGGGCGAGGGCTTCGTCGAGGGGGGTGTAGGCGTGGGCGAAGCGGACGATGCCCCGGCGTTCCCCGAGGGCCCCCACGAGGGCCTCCCCCAGGGCGATGCCGACGTCCTCCACGGTGTGATGGAGGTCGACGTGGGTGTCCCCCTGGGCCTCGACCTGAAGGCCCAGCCCGCCGTGGGTGGCGAGGGCGTCGAGCATGTGGGCGAAGAAGCCGTCGGGCACGTCGATCCTGCGGTCCGCCGAGGACTGCGGGTCCAGGTCGAGGCCGAGGCGGATCTGGGTCTCACGGGTGTCGCGGACCACCTCGAAGCGCCTGGGCGTCGCGGGCGGGTTCGTCGGGGAGCTCGTCATCGATCTATCTCCAGCAGGTCGTCGAGGGCGGAGGCGACGTCCCGAAGGGCCCCGCCGCTGCCGACGGAGACCCGCATGCAGTTGGCGAGGCCGGGGTAGCCGGAAACGTCCCGGACGCGGATTCCCCGCGCTTCGAGTCCGCGGCGGACGGTGTCGACGTCGCGACCCCCGGGGGCGCGGGCGAGGAGGAAGTTGGCCTCGGAGGGGAAGACCTCGAAGCCCCGATCCCTGAGCATCCCTTCCCACTGTGGACGACGGCCGAGGAGGACCCGGACCCGGCGCTCCGCCGCCGCCGGCGACTCCAACACCGCTTCGCCGGCGAGGGCCGTGGCGAAGCCGACGTTGTAGGGCAGCTTCACCTTCATCAGCTCGGTCACCAGGGCGGGGTCCGCCATCAGGTAGCCGAGTCGCAGTCCCCCCAGGGACCAGGCCTTGGAGAAGGTGCGGAAGATCACCAGGTGGCGGTGGCGCCGCAGCAGGGGCCGGTAGTCGTGGCGGCAGAACTCGCCGTAGGCGTTGTCGAGGAGGAGGGGGGCTTCGAGGATCTCCAGCAGGCCCTCCACCTCCACCGGCGTCGCGGCGTCGCCGGTGGGGTTGTTGGGGGAGCAGAGGATCACCGGGCGGCGCGGGTCCTTCTCGATCTCGGTCCGCAGCCCGCGGAGGGGCAGGGCGAGGTCGTCCCCCGCTTGCACGAACCGTGGGACGGCGCCGGCCCGCTTGGCGAACATGCCGTAGAGGCCGAAGCTCGGCGAGGTTCCAACCACCTCCTGGCCGGGGCGGGCGAACGCCTCCAGGCACACCCCCAGCAGCTCGTTGGACCCGTTGCCCACCAGAACCCCCTCCATCGGCCAGCCGTGGCGCTCCCCCAGGGCCCGGCGCAGGGCGTCGGAGTGGAAGTCGGGGTAGGTCGCCCAGCTGCGTTCGGCGAAGCGCTCCGCCACCCGCCGCTTGAGCCGCGTCGGCAGGTCGAAGGGGACCTCGTTTTGATCGAGCTTGTGGAGGCAGGGCGTCAGGTCGAGGTGGTAGATCTTGAGATCCCGCACCTCCGGACGCACCAGCGACGATGGGTCCGGTGGGGTCACGGAGCGTCTCCGTACTTGGCCCGCCTCCGGGCGGAGGCGGCGTGGGCGGGCAGACCCTCGACGTCCGCCAGGGCCGCCGCGGCGGCGGCGCAGCGGGAGGCGGCGGTGGGGTGGAACCGCACCACGTGGCTGCGGCGGATGAAGTCCTCCACCCCCAGGGCCGAGGCGAAGCGGGCGGTGCCGGCGGTGGGGAGGACGTGGCTCGGACCGGCGAGGTAGTCGCCGAAGACTTCGGGGGTGGAGGCCCCGACGAAGGTGGCGCCGGCGTTGCGGATCCGGTCCGCCAGGGCTTCGGCGTCGGCGCCGACGAGCTGGAGATGCTCGGGGGCGATGCGCTCGATCCAGTCGTGGGCCGTGGCCATGTCGCGGACGACGACGGCGGCGCCGTGGGCCGCCAGGGAGGTGCGGGCGGTGGCGGCGGTGGCGAGTCCGCGGAGCTGACGCTTGACGGCGCGGCGCACCTGGCGCGCCACCTTCGCCTGGTCTGTGATCAGCAGCGCCAGGGCCTGGGGGTCGTGCTCCGCCTGGGCCAGGAGGTCGGCGGCGACCCATTCAGGATCCACCTCGCCGCTGGTGACGATCAGCACCTCGCTGGGTCCCGCCAGGCTGTCGATCCCGACGTCGGCGGACACCAGGTGCTTGGCGGCGGTGACCCAGGCGTTGCCGGGTCCAACGATCTTGTCGACCCGTCGGATCGATTCGGTGCCGTGGGCCAGGGCGGCCACGGCGTGGGCGCCGCCGAGGCCCCACACCTCCTTGACGCCGAGGCGTTCGAGGGCGTGGCGCAGGGCGGGGCTGCGGTCCCAGCCGGCGACGGGGGTGGCCACCACGATCTCTTCGACGCCGGCCAGGAGGGCCGGGACGACGGTCATCACCACCGACGACGGATAGGTGGCGCGCCCCCCGGGGACATAGACCCCCACCCGCCGGAGGGGCCGGCGGTGCTCCACGAGCTCGATCCCCGCCTCCGCCATGCGGAAACCCTCGTGCCGCTGGCCCTCGTGGTAGCGCTCCACCGACGAGATGGCCCGTTCGAGGGCGTGCTCGAAGCCGGCGGGCAGCCGCCTTCGATCGATGCGCTGGGGCGCCAGCCGCAGGCCGTCGACGGTTTTGGCGCGGGCGCCGTCGAACTTCCGCGCGGCCCGCAGGAGAGCCTTGTCGCCGCCGCGGCGGACGGCGTCCACGATGGCGCCGGCCTGCTTGAGGATCTTCGGGTCGAGGATGCCCCGGCCCCGCTGCTCCAGGGTCCGCAGGAGCTGGGTGCCCCCGCGGCTTTCGGCTTTGACGATTTTCAGGATGGACATGTGCGATCGACCTCCCGGGTCCTTTGGACCCTCAGACTTCCACCATTCCGGCGCCTTCGAGGCGCCCGATCAGGTCCGTGAGCTCTGCGCGGTGCTGCTGGTACGCGGCGCGGTTCACCACCAGCACCGGCGCCACCTCACGCACCGTCACCAGTTCTTCGAGATGGTTTTCCTTCAGCGTGCGCCCGGTCTGGACGATGTCGAGGGCGACCTCCGCCAGGTCCAGCAGCGGGCCCAGCTCCACCGACCCCCACAGCTTGAGCACTTCGGCCCCCCACGGTTCGTGGGCCAACACGGCCCGGGCGATGTTCGGGTACTTGGACGCCAACCGCACCTGTTCTCCAGGGCGGGGAAGGCCCTTGCGCCCGATCAGGGACAGCCGACTTCTGCCGTGGGTGAAGCGGGCGGGGACCAGGAGGTCGCCCCCCACCTCCTCCAGCACGTCGCTGCCGACGACGCCGAAATCGGCGATGCCGTACTCCACGTAGAGGGGCAGGTCCCAATCCTTCAGCAGCAGAAGCTCCCAGCCCAGCTCCGGGACCTCCACCCGCAGGCGACGGTCCCCCTTCTCGATCCCTTGGAGGGGGCTGCCGGCGGCGCGGAAGGCTTCGAGGGTGGGACCCAGGTTGCGGCCCTTCGGCAGGGCGAGGCGGATTTTCGAGCTCATGCTCCCCCTCCTGCCTTCGGCTCGTCCCCCGGCGTCGCCGAAGCGGTTCCCTGGGCGCGCCCGTCGCGGGCCAGCAGCCGGTCGAGGCTGAAGGAGAAACCGGCGGCGGTCACCTCCGCCCCCAGGCTGCCGAAGAGGCGGTCGTAGCGGCCGCCGCCCCCCACCGGTTCGGCGGCGGCGCCGGCGAAGGCGCGGAATACCAGGCCGTCGTAGTAGGCGCGGGGGCCGATGCGCTCCGAAAGCTCCGGCGCCACCACCTGGTCGGCGAACTCCGCCAGGTCGATGCGCAGGTCGATGCCGGGGAATCGACCCGCCAGGCGGTCCCGCAGGGCGGTGAGCCATTCGAGCCTCTGTGCGGCCTCGTCCCCCAGCTCCGCCGGGTTCTCCGGCACGCCCCGCTCCACCACCTCCAGCAGGGCGGCGCCGGCGCGGCGGGCGTGGCGGCGCTCCCGGCGCACCAGGGCGTCCACCAAGGCTGCGGGGTCGCCGCCGCCGGCGCGCTCCGCCACCAGGCGGTCCAGGGCACCGGCGAAGCCCAGAACCACCACCAGCTGGCGGCGCTCGCCTATTCCGAGGAGGTCGAGGAACCGTTCGAGGGCTTCGGCCTCGGCGTCGGCCCCCGGCAGGCCGAGGACCTCACCGCCGACGTGGTAGTGCTCCCGCTGGCGACCGGCCCTCTCCTCCTGGTAGCGGAGCACGTCGCCCCGATAGCAGAGCCGGAGGGGCAGCTCCATGGACGCCAGGCGCGGCGCCAGCAGGCGGGCCAGCATGGGGGTGAAGTCGGCCCGCAGGGCCAAGACTTCACCGTCGCGGTCGACGAAGCGGTAGAGCTCGCTGCGGCTTTGGGGCGACAGCATGGCTTCGTAGGGTTCGAGGTAGTCCACCACCGGCAGAATCACCTCGCCGAAGCCGTGGTCCTCCAGCCGCCGCACCATGGCCTCTTCGAGGCGACGCCGCCTGGCGGCCCCTTCGAAGAGCAGGGCGGCGACGCCGGTGGGTAGGGACGCCGTGACTTTCATGGGTCGCCGTCCTCCTGGGGTGTGGCCCCGTTGCCTTTGCCGGGGGGCGTCGCTTCGAGGGCGAGGAGCTCGCCGGCGAGCTCGTGGGGAAGCTCGCGGCCGGTCATCAATCGGAACTGTTCGAGGGCCTGGCAGAGCAGCACGTTGCGGCCGTCGATGGCCACGGCGCCGGCGGCGGACGCCCGCTCCAGCAGCGGCGTGGGGCCGAGGCCGTGGACCGCCGTGTCGTAGACCATGTCCACCACCGCCGCGCCCTGGCGAACGCGGCCGGCGTCGAAGGCCAGGGGGTCGTCGGCTCTGTGGCCGAGGGAGGTGGCGTGGACGAGGACGTCAAATTGGGACGGATCGAAATCGGCGAGGGGGACGAAGGGCAGGCCGAGCTCCATGGACGCCTTCTTGCCGCGGTCTTCTCCGCGGTTGGCGAGCACCACCTGGGCCCCCGCCAGGCTCAGCCCGTAGGCGGCGGCTTTGCCGGCGCCGCCGCAGCCGACCACCGCCGCCCTGAGGCCGCGGGGATCGAGTCCCCGCTCGGTGAGGGCGAGGGTGACCCCCTCGGGGTCGGTGCTTTCCGCCTCCCAGACCCCGTCCCGCCACACCAGGGTGTTGGCGGCCTCGATGTACTGGGCCCGCGGGCTCGACGCGCCGGACACCGCAAGGGCGACCTCCTTGTAGGGGGACGTGACCGAAAGACCGCGCAGGGGCAGGCCGAGGATCGGAAGGGCGTCCCCCTCCACCACTTCGATCCAAAAGTCACCGAAGGCTTCAGCGTGGAAGGCCACGTATTGGGCGGGGAGGCCGAGGGCCCGGTAGGCGCCGTTGTGGAGGCGGGGCGACAGGGAGTGGGCCACCGGCCGGCCGACGATGCCGAAGAGCGCTTCGAGGTCCGGCAGCTCCGGCAGGCCGAAGTCGCGATGGAGCTTGTCTACGGTCAGCTGACCGGGGGCGCCGGCGACGTCGCCGAAGGCTCCGTAAATCAAAGGGCAGCCCAGGCGCGGCGCCAGGATCCTTGTCCACGATCCGATGTCCCCCGCTGCGAAGCAGATGACGTCGTCGCGACGGAGGTCGTGGAGCAGGGTGAGGCAGGCGATCTCGTCGCCGGACTGGTTGGCGTGGGGGATCAGCTTGTAGAAGCGGGCGGGCTCCCGGGACACCCGTTCGAACCGCTGACGGAGCCCGGTCAGGTGGGTGCCCGGTCCGTGCCAGGAGACGAGTCGGCGCTCGGCGGGGATCTCCGCCAGCAGCTCTCGGCCCAGGTCCCGCTCCGCTTCGAGATCCACCAGATCGAATCCGGCGGACGCGGCTGCGAAGCGCTGTCGGCGGGCCTTGCGGCCCCCTTCAAAGCGCCCCCCTTCGGCCCGGCTGCGGAGGGTGTAGATCAGGCCGCCGGCGAAGCGGTCCCGTAGCCAGTCCGGGTCCAGATCCCCCACCAGATCGGCCCGGACTTCGAGCCAGTCGACCCCGGGGGGCAGGTGCCGCAGCTCGTCGCCGTCGTCGGACAGCGGGGAGGTCAGGGTCGCGACCAGGGTCGCTCGTCGTGTCTCACTCAAAACCAAACATCCTCTTTCCGTCTTGGTGACCCGCCTTTGCGGGGCCCGGAAAGAGGACTTGGACGATCAGGGGTGCCTCGGTCCCGGGCTCCGTTCGGGCCGGGACACACCCAACCCTACGCGCCGTGATGATGCACGCCGTGCCACCAGCCGCCGTCATGGGCGACGTGGAAGGAAAGGGTGGCGGTGTGCTGAATCATGGTGTCGAGGGCCTGTGATCTCGGATTGCTGAGCGTTGCGGTGTGCCGACGGGGTAGGCTGGTTGGCCAGATCGGCGGTTCCGGACCGAGTCCCGGAACGCGCGAATTAGACCAGCTGACCCGGGGTGTGTCAAGCATCGTAGGGGCTGGGATCGAGGAGAGAACACCATGCCCGAATGGTTCGAAGACGAGGCGCTGTGGCGGGACCTCTACTCCCACATCTTCCCCGCGTCGCGGATCGGCGCGGCGACGGAGGAAGTCCAGCAGATTCTCCACCTGGTGGGGCCGAGGGGCACCGGGTCGTTCGCGGAGCGGTCGGTCCTGGACCTGTGCTGCGGCCCCGGTCGGCACTCGGTGGCCTTGGCGACGAAGGGGTTGGAGGTGACGGGGGTCGATCGAACCCCGTACCTCCTCGATCGGGCGCGGGAGCTGGCCGAGGCCTCTTCAGTGGAGGTGGAATGGGTCCAGGAAGATATACGCCGTTTCGAGCGGCCGGAGGCCTTCGACCTCGCCCTCAACCTCTTTTCGTCCTTCGGTTACTTCGACGATCCGGAGGACGATCTCCGGGCGGTGGAGGCGATCCACCGCAATCTTCGCCCCGGGGGCGTGTTGGTGATGGATCTGATGGCGAAGGAGATCCTGGCGCGGGTCTTCCGTGCCACCGACGTCCACGATTTGGAGGGGGGTGGCATGCTTGTGGAGCGGCGCACCCTGGCCGACGGCTGGCGCCGGATCCACACCCAGTGGTTGGTGATCGAAGGGGACCGTGTCCGCCGGTTTGATTTCCACCTCAACCTCTATTCCGGCGCGGAGCTGGCCCAGCTTCTGAGCCGGGCCGGATTTGAATCCGTCGAGCTTTTCGGCGGGTACGGCGGCGGTCCTTACGACCAGACCGCCACCCGCTTGGTGGTGGTGGCGAGGAAGCCCTGAGCTCCGCTCGCCACGATTTGGAACAGCACCGAGAACGTCTTCTCAGGCGGCGCTCTTCGCTTCGCAGGACAGAACCGCGGGGGGCGTCGTGTCTTCGTCACGCACCTTCTTGGACCTGCGGGCGCTGTCGGCGGTCATCAGCACCACCGAGCCGACGATGAGCGCCGCGGCGAGGAGGGTCCGCGGTCCCACCGTCTCATTCGCCAGCCACCAGCCGAGGAAGATCGCCACCATCGGGTTGACGTAGGTGTGGGTCGAGACGAGGGTCGGGTCGGTGGTGCGGATCAGCCAGCTGTAAGCGGAGAAGGCCACCAGGGAGCCGAAGGTGATGAGGTAGACGAAGGCCAGGAACGACGTCATCGACACCGCCGACGGGTCGAAGGTCGCCATCTCCCCTCGGCCGACCCCGAAGAGGAGCAGCGCCGTTCCCCCCGCCACCATCTGTAGACCCGAGGTCATCGACGTGGACTCGGGCAGGGGGGACGTCCGCGAATAGAGGGAACCGGCGGCCCACGACAGGGAGCCGATGGCGAGGGCGAGGACCCCAGGCAGGTAGACCGATCCCGAACCCAGCACGTCTCCGGGGGCCGCCAGGATCGCCGCTCCGGCGAAACCGAGGCCGAGGGCGGCGAAGGTGCGGCCGGTGGGGCGAACGTCGGTCCCGGGCTTGCGAAGCTGCGGCACCGACCACAGCAGCAGGGTGAGCCACAGGGGCTCCATGGCCACCAGCAGCGCCAGCAGGCCGGAATCCATGTGGGCCGCCGCCCACACCACGGCCCCGGTGCCGAGGAAGAGGAGGAGAACGCCGGTGATGGAAGCCGTCCGCAGCTGTGGCCAGGTGGGCCGCGGTGCGCCCCGGAGGGCGGCCCAAACCACCAGCACGACGCCGGCGACGAAGAAGCGCAGTCCCACCATGACGAAGCCCGGCAGGGTGTCGATGAGCCATCGGATGGCGAGGTAGGTGGAGCCCCAGATGACGTACACCGCGGCGAACGCGGCGATCAGCTTGAGAAGGTGCGAGGTGCCCGGGCCGTCCCCCGCCCCCCGCGATTCAGCGAAGATCCTTCGAAACATCGCCGTCTCCTTCGAACGGCCCCAAGGGCAGGCCGGGTTCTTCTTTGATGGTTTCCAAAACGATGGTGCTGCGGGTGGAGACCACGGTCTTGATGGTTCCCAGCTTCTCCCTCAGGAGACGTCCCAGGGCCTCGGTGCTGGAGGTCCGGACCTTGATCAAATAGCAGTCCTCCCCGGCGACGTGGTGGACCTCCTGGACCTCCGGGATCCTCGCCAGGGCCTCCCCGGTACACCATTCCGACATCGATTCGTTGGCCTTGACGGAAACGTAGGCCAGCAGCTTCAGCCCCACGTGGGGGGGCGAAACCAGGGCTCGGAATCCCCGCAATACGCCCCGTTCCTCCAGCTTGCGAACCCGCTTGAGCACCGCCGACGGCGCCATGTCCACCCGCCTCGCGAGCTCGGCGTTCTGGGTCCGTGCGTTGTCCTGAAGGGCGCGGACGATCTCCAGGTCGACTTCGTCGAGGTCGCAGTCATGGAGGGAGCGGTCGTCGAGCACGGGGGTCTGAATCATGGAAGCCTCCTGGGTTTAGAGAAGGATACGGCATCCGAAGGCGGAAGTTTAGAAGAATGTTTCCGATTTTATCCTCGAAAGGGAATTTAGTGCTCTTTGACCCCTTTCCCCTCCGGCGGCCAGACACGGGTCAGCGGATTGTCTGAGGGGGTCCGCGGCGGGGATCCGCCTACACGGCGAAAGCCACCCGAGTGGGTGGCCCCACAGACCGCAACGACGGTCACGGCCGGCGGAATCCCGCCCAAGGAGCTCGAAACATGACGAAGACCCACATCCCCATGATCCTCACCCTGGTCCTGGTTCTGGCGGCGGTGCTGCCGGGGACCGCCGAAGCTCGCCTTTGCGGCTGCGAGCTGTGCGACGGCAACCTGCTGGCCCCCTGTGAGTGGCCCGGGCACGGCCGCGTTTACTGCGTCGACTTCTGGGAGTTCAACTGCTTCATGGGCCCCTGGGCCGCCGATTCGGAGACCGACGTCCTCACGGGAGCTGAGGGCGCGTCCTGCGGCGGAGATCTGTTCACCCCTGCCACTCCGGATGCCGCCGCTCTGGAGGCCTCCGTGGTTGCCGACGCTGACCCGGTGAAGGATGGTGAAGCCGTCGTCGTCGACGACGTGGAAGCCGAGACCGAGGTGGTCACCGCGGACTGACTCTGCGTTTCGCGAAGGTCGGGGACCTGGGGCATGTCAACGCCTGAGGAGATAGACCCGGAGGGTTTCCGGCGAAGGGGCGGGGCTTGTCCCCGCCCGTCTGAGTAGGACCGTCTATCCCTTTTCTATGGGACAGGGCCGTACCAAGGGGGCAGGGCCGTCTCGCCGGGGTCCTAGCCGTCGCCTTCGACGATGGCCTGTGCCAGGCCTGAGACTCTGCGTCCGGTGCGCTGGACGGCGGCGGCCAGGGCCGGGCGGTCCGCCACCAGGTGAACCCGTCGCCGCGCGCGGGTGATGCCGGTGTAGAGCAGCTCCCGGTCCACCAGGGGGTGGTCCTCCTCCGGCAGGACCATCAACACCCGGTCGAACTCCGAGCCCTGGCTCTTGTGGATCGTCATCGCCCAGGCGGTGTCGTGGGCGGGGAGCTTGGCGAGGGGGAGGCGCCGCAGTCCAGCCCCCCAGGAGTCGCTCTCGGGGTTCCCATCGGGATCGCCGGGCCCGTCGGTATCGGGGAAGAAGGCCCACAGCTGACCGGCCTCCGGCCAGCACACCCCGAGGTCGCCGTTGAACAGGCGCGCGGTGTAGTCGTTGGCCATCACCAACACGGGCCGGCCGCGGTACCAGCGGTCCGACGTCGAATGACCGCGCTCCGCCAACCGACGGGTCACCAGGTCGTTGAGCCGCTCGACCCCCCACGGTCCCCGCCGCAGAGCGCAACGGATCCGAAAGCCGGCGAGCCGGCGGAGGGCCTCGGCCGGGCCGCCGGCGTCGAGGTAGGCGTCCAAGGCATCGGCGAGGGGGGCCAGGACCTCCAGGGGCGGCGAGGGGTGACGACCCAGGGAGATCTCTTCGAAGTCGTCGCGCCCGAGGCTCTCGAAGACTCCGTCGACGTCCCGGTCCCGGACGGCGGTGGCGAGGGCGCCGATCCCCGGCTGATGGCGGAAACGGTAGCTGACCTGGAGCTCGACGGCCGCCAGTGGGGGCGGTTCCGCCGGGGCTCCATCGCCGGGAAGCGGCCCCCCCACACCCCTGAGGAAACGGAGGACCTCCGGGCCGAGGGGCTGCAACCCGTCGGTACCTTCGGGCCCGTCGCCGTTCCCGGCGTCGAGCCCCGCGGCGGCGCATAGATCGCCGAAGACGAACCCGGTCTCGACGCTGGAGAGCTGGTCCTTGTCCCCCAGGAGGATCAGACGCGCCTCCGGCGGCAGGGCGTCGAGGGTGGCGTCCATCATCAACAGGTCGACCATCGACGCCTCGTCCACCACCAGAACGTCGCAGGGGATGGGTTCGTCTCGATGATGGCGGAAGCGGTCGTCCCTGGGTCGGTACCCCAGCAGCCGGTGGAGGGTTGAAGCTTGGCGGGGGACGGCGGCGGCGAGGTCTGTATCCAGGGACAGGCGGGCCAACTGCTCGCCGATGGCCTCCCCGAGGCGCGCCGCCGCCTTACCCGTGGGGGCCGCCAATGCGATTCTGGGTGGCCTCGATGAACCTTGGGGGTTCGACGGATGCCCGGCGGCCACCAGCAGCGCCAGGAGGCGGGCGACGGTGGTGGTCTTGCCGGTACCTGGCCCGCCGCTCACCAGCGCGAGGGGGGAGCACAGGCAGGCGGCGGCGGCCACCGCCTGCCAGTCCACCTCGATCCCATCGCCGTGGGGGCCGGGGAAAAGACGGTTGAAGAGGTCCGCCAGGGGTTCGGGGGCCGGGGGCCTCGGGCCCCGGGCGGCGGCGACGTGTACCCTGGTCGCCAAACGACGCTCGGCCCGGAAGTAGCGGTAGAGGTAGAGGCGCCCGCGGTCGTCGAGGACCAGCGGTGTGATCTGGGTCTCGTCGCCGGATTCGATCCGTCCCGCGGCGGCGTCCCCCGTGGCCACCAGCGGCGACTCCGCGAGGACGCGCCCCCAATGTTCCGCCGTCGGCAGCCGCCCCCCGTCGGCCGGAAGTGGCCGCTGGGCCCACGCTTCGAGGACCAGGCAGGAGTGGCCGCGCCCCCGTTCGCGACTGGCGAGGGCCGCCGCCGTCGCCGTCAGGTCGATGTCGTCGGCCGAAGGCTCGGGGCCCTCCGCCCGCTGGGCGAGGCGACCCATCAGCGCCCCGAGTTGGCGATCGACGGGTTCGAGGACTCCGCCCTCGGCGAGGCGGTCGAGGCGCGGGGTTTCGCTCATGGCTCGGCGGCGGCGGAGTCTCTGGAAGGGCTTTCGGGGTCGCTACGGAGACCGCCAGTATATGGCCCCGAACGGGCCGCCTACGAGGAGCCGACGCCGGCGGTCGTGCTACGTTACAGGCACCGTTCTCGAACAGCCGAAGGTCGCCGATCGACAGGAGAAGCCGATGAAGAAGAAGCTGCCGCCGACCGCGTATGAGCTGAAGGAAGGGGAAACCTATGTTCCCCTGACCCAGGGGGAGACCCTCTCCGAGTTCACCCTCAAGGCGGTGGTCACCGGCGCGATCCTCGGGGTGGTGTTCGGCGCCGCCAACACCTACTTGGGGCTCAAGGCGGGCCTCACCATCTCCACGTCGATCCCCGTGGCGGTGCTGACGGTGGTGGCCTTCCGGTTCCTGAGCATGCTGGGGTTCAAGCACAGCATCCTGGAGTCGAACATGTCCCAGACCATCGGCTCCGCCAGCTCTTCGGTGGCGTCGGGGGTGCTGTTCACGATCCCGGCCCTCTTCATCTGGAACATGAAGCCTGATCTGGCGCAGATCACCCTGCTGGCGATGTCCGGCGGGCTGATCGGCGTCCTGGCGATGATTCCCCTGCGGCGCTACCTGATCAAGCAGGAGCACGGCAAGCTGCCCTATCCGGAGGGTCTGGCCTGCGCCGAGGTGCTGGTGGCGTCCCAGGGGGCTTCGAAGCAGGCGTCGCCGGTGTTCTGGGGCATCGGCGCCGGTATGTTCTTCAAGCTCCTCACCGACGGCTTCAAGGTGGTTCAGGGCAAATTCGAGGTGGCCCTGGCCTACAAGGCGAAGCTGGCGGTTTCGGTGTCGCCGGCGCTGATCGGCGTTGGCTACATCCTCGGTCTACGGGTGGCGACGGTGATGGTGGCGGGGGCGGCCCTTTCGGCCCTCGTCATCATTCCCCTCATCCACTGGTGGGGCAGCGGCCAGGCGGCGCCGGTGTACCCCGAGACCGTCAAGATGGTGGCGGACATGTCGGCCCAGGAGATCTGGCACCGCTACGTGCGCTACATCGGCGCCGGCGCCGTGGCCACCGGCGGCATGATCACGCTGATCAAGTCGATCCCCACCATGATCGAATCTTTCAAGCTGGGGGTCTCCCAGCTGAAGAAGGGCGGCGGCACCGAAGCCGTCGAACGCACCGAACGGGATTTGTCCTTCAAGACCGTGCTGCTGATCATCGGCGGCATCCTCGCGGTGCTCACCTTCGTGCCCGGCATCCTCGGGGCCATCGATTCGACGGTGGTGCGGGCCATCGCCGCCCTGATGATCGCCCTCTTCGCCTTCTTCTTCGTCACCGTCAGCTCCCGCATCGTCGGCCTGGTGGGGGTGACGTCGAACCCGACGTCCGGCATGACCATCGCCACCCTCCTGGGGGTCAGCCTGATTTTCTTCTTCCTCGGCTGGACGGATCTCCAGGGCAAGGCGACGGCCCTGATGGTGGGGACCGCGGTGTGCATCGCGGCCTCCATCGCCGGCGATACCTCCCAGGATCTCAAGACCGGCTTCCTCCTCGGGGCCACCCCCAGGTGGCAGCAGATCGGCGAGCTGATCGGCGTGGTGACCTCCGCCGGCTTCGTCTGCGCGGTGGTCATGATGCTCGACCGCACCGTCGAAGGTGGGCTCGGCGGCGAGGAGCTCCCGGCGCCCCAGGCCATGCTGATGAAGCTGGTGATCGACGGCGTCCTCGACCAGAACCTGCCCTGGACCCTGATCTTCATCGGCATTGCCCTGGCGATCGCGGTGTCCTTCTTCAAGGTGCCGGTCCTGGCCTTCGCCGTCGGCGTGTACCTGCCCCTCTCGACCATGGCGGCGGTGTTCGTCGGGGGCCTGCTGCGCCACCTCCTGACCCGCAACCAGAGCGAGAAGGAATCGGAGCGTCGCCGGGAGCAGGGGGTGCTGTTTGGCTCCGGCTTAGTGGGGGGCGGCGGCCTCACGGGGGTACTGCTGGCGGCGTGGGTGGGTCTGAGCGGCGGCAAGAAGATCACCGGAGTCGGGCTCGATCTCCCTGCCCCGGTGGCCATGGCCGTCGCCCTCGGCGCCATCCTGGCCATCGCCTGGATGCTGGCGAGCTTCGCCAAGAAACGGCTGGATTGAGGGGACTGTGGTGCCCAACGCCGACGAACGGATCGAGGTTCCAACGTGAAGACCCTGGTCGCCCAGCTGACCTCGGTGGTCCACAGCCGCCGGGGTGGCCACAACATGCGCTCGCTGGTGCGCTTTTTCGTCGTGCTGGCGGCGATGGTCACGGTGTACTCGGTGCTCTTCCACGTGCTTATGTTGCGGGAGGGCCAGGAGCACACGTGGCTGACGGGCTTCTACTGGACCCTGACGGTAATGTCGACCCTCGGCTTCGGGGACATCACCTTCCACACGGATCTGGGTCGGCTGTTCTCGATCATCGTGCTCATGTCCGGGACCATTTTCCTGCTGGTCCTGCTGCCGTTCACCTTCATCGAGTTCTTCTACCTGCCGTGGATCAAGGCCCAGGCGTCGGCCCGGGCGCCGCGGCAGCTGGCCGAGGGCACCCGCGGGCACGTCTTGCTCACCTATTTCGACGCGCTGACCGAGGCCTTGATCCAGCGTCTGGAGCAGTACAACTACCGCTACACCCTGCTGGTGCCGGAGCTGGAGGAGGCCCTGAGGCTCCATGACCTCGGGGTCAACGTGATGGTGGGGCATCTGGACGACCCGGACGCCTGGGCCCGTGCCCGCGCCCCCGAGGCGTCGCTGGTGGTCACCACCGCCAGCGACGTGACGAACACCAACGTCGTGTTCACCCTGCGGGGGCTGTCGAAGCGGCTGCCGATCCTCGCCTCGGCCCAGTCCGACGCCTCGGTGGACATCCTGGAGCTGGTGGGGAGCGACGTGGTGCTCCGCCTGGAGGAGATGATCGGACAGTCCTTCGCCCGCCGCATCGTCGGCGGCGACGCCATGGCCCACGTGATCGGAGAGTTCGGCGACCTGCAGATCGCCGAGGCGGGGGCCCGGGGCACGCCGATCGTCGGCAAGCAGCTGGTGGAGAGCCGCCTGCGGGAGCAGTTCGGGGTGACGGTGGTGGGGGTGTGGGAGCGGGGTCAGTTCGAGCCGGCCCGGGCCGAGACCGTCATCCACGACAATACGATCCTGCTGCTGGCGGGCTCGAAGGAGAGCCTCTTCAAGTACGACGAGTTCTTCTGTATCTACAACGTGTCCGTAGCGCCGGTGGTGATCCTCGGCGGCGGCCGGGTGGGACGGGCGACGTCCGCGGCCCTCACCCAGCGGGAGGTGGACCACAGGGTGGTGGAGTTGGTGCCGGAGCGGGTCCGGGATCCAGAGCGCTACGTCGTCGGCGACGCCTCCGATCTGGCGGTGCTGGAGCGGGCGGGAATCCGCGAGACCTCCACCGTCATCATCACCCCCCGGGACGACGAGCTGAACGTCTACCTGACCATCTTCTGCCGGCAGCTGCGGCCGAAGATCCAGATCATGAGCCGCGCCACCCAGGACCGCACGGTGGCGGCGCTGCACCGGGCGGGGGCGGACGGGGTGCTGTCCTACACCTCGATGGGCGTCAACTCGGTGATGAACCAGTTACAGCACAACAAGATCCTGATGGTGGCGGAGGGGCTCTACCTATTCGAGCTTCCCCTCCCGGGCGAGCTCCGGGGGGCCACCATCGCCGACTGCGCCGTGCGGGAGCGCACCGGCTGCAGCGTGGTGGCGGTGCGGCGGGGGGAGCAGATCGAGGTGGTCTCGAACCCCGGGGAGATTCTGCGGGCGGATAACGCCATCGTCCTTATCGGCACCGCCGAGTCCCAGCAGCGTTTCCTCAAGAGCTTCAGGGCCTGAGGGGGATCTAGGCTCAGCGGCAGTCGACCCGGACGCCGTCGATCCGCCAGTCGGGGCGGAGAGCCTTCAGCCCGGTGACGGGGCGGCCCTCGGCGTCCAGGGCCTCCGGGCCGCCGCCGCTCGAGACGCGGTCGAAATCGAAAGCCAGGGCGCCGTCATCCCCGGCCGGGCCGGTGGGGCCGTAGCCGGAGGTGGAGAAGCCGTTGCCCCGGACGTCGAAGATCAGCAGGTCGGCCATCTCGATCTCGAAGCTGGCGGCTTTCTTGCCTTTGCCCTTGACGAAAGAGCGAAGGCTCAGCGCCACCTCGCGGACCCCCCGTTCGTAAAGGGATTCGACCTCGTCCTCCGACAGTTGCCCGTCGCGGTCGTCGTCGGTCCACAGGTAGGCGTGGCGCCAGTGGCGGTCGAGGGCCGTCAGCTTGCCGTCGGCGTCGGAGTCGAAGGGGGCGAGGGCGCGGCACGACCGACCCCGGACCCGAGCCTCCGGCGCCTCGACCTCCGGCGCCTCGACCTCCGGCGCCGCCTCCTCTAGGGGAGCCGGTGCGGTCGTCTCCGCCGAGTCCGTCGGCTCGGGGGCGACCACGGCGGGGGCGGGCTCCGGATCGGAGGTGTCCGCCCGCTCGACGCCGCTCGGCCCGGCATCGTCGGTGGCGGGGGGATCGGCGTTCCCGGTGTCCTCCAACCGGCGCCGCAGGTCATCCCGCAAAACGTCACGTAGCTCGGGGGGGAGGGTCTCCAGCAGCGCCTCGATCTGGGCCTGCAGGGCGAGGATCTCCTCCACCGTGGGGTCCGAGGTCCCATCCCCGTCGGCCGCCGCCGGGCCCGAGGCGAGCAGAAGGACGAGGGCGACGGCGGCTCCGAAGTCGCGCCAACGGGGGCGACTCCGTCGTCTCGGGAGATCTGTTCGGTGGGGACGGTGTGGCATCGGTCCGCCAGTATACGGCAGGGGCCAGGCGGGTCCGGTGGCGGGGAGCGCAAGGCGCCGGCGTTGCCGGAGGGGAGGGGGCGTGTCCGACGACGCATTGCGGTGTAAGGTAGAGATAGCGCCGCTGAGCTGCCGGGACTCGATGACTTAATCTGACAATGCGCTTTCGATGCTGGATGTCTGGGGAGGCGCCATGCCCAGCGACTACAGGCGAAAAACCGACGCGCTGCCGACGTGTATGAACTGCGGCTCTGTGCTCTATGGCCCCTACTGCTCCCAGTGTGGCCAGCGGAGCGCCGAGACCTTCACCTTTGATGGCCTCCGGGGGCGCCTGCGGCGGCGGCTCCGGGACCGCGACTTCGCCGTCGTCCGAACGGTGGTCGGGCTGACGGTGGATCCGGGCTCCCTGGCGCGGAAGTACCTCCAGGGCCAGCGGCGTCCCTTTGTCCAGCCGGGGATCTACGCCCTGTGCAGCGCGACCCTGTTGGCCGCCGTGGCGCTGTGGTCCGGCGCCGACCTGTCGGCCTCCGGAACCCCGTGGAGTGGGCTCCCTGGGGAGGGGCCGGTCCGCGGGGTGCTGGCGTTCTGCTCGTTCGCCGCGTTCGCCGTGCTGCTGCCGGTGGCCTGGCTTCAGCGGCTGCTACACCGGCAAGAGCGGTGGAACGTGGCGGAAACCTATGTCTTCGGCCTCTTCGTCTTCGGGCACCTGGGGATCTACCAGGCCGTGTTCGCCCTGCTGGGGGCCTTCGCGTCGACGGTGGGGCTGGCGGCCTTGGGGGCGGCCCTGGTGCTGGTGCTGGCCCACGCCCTGGCGGGGCTCTACGACCGCTCCCTGCCGGCGTCCGTGCCGGCGGCGTTGGTGCTGGCGGTGGCTGAGGTCGCCGGGGTCTTCGTGGCGGGCTCCCTCGTGCGTATGGCGGGGTGGGGCTAAGGACCCGGATCGATCCCAGGCTCCTGCGTCGTCTCTTCCTGGTGCGTCCCCCTCAGGGGCTGAGGGATTCGAGAATGCCGCGGTAGCTGGACGGCGCCATCGGCTGCGGATTGGACCGGTTGGAGCCGTTGCGCACGGCCCATTCCGCCAGGCGATCGTGGTCCTCCGTCCGCACCCCGAGGCTCGAGAAGGGGGGGACGTCGAGCCGCTTGCAGAGGCCTTCGAGGCGCTCCATGAAGCGGTCCGCAAGCTCGTCCGCGGGGGCGCCGGCGTCGTCCGGATGGACCGCGACGTCGAGGGCGGCGAGCTGCTCGGTGATCACCGGCCGGTGGTGGCGCATCACCGGAACCAGGAGGATCGCGTTGGTCAGACCGTGGGGGGCGTCGTAGAGGCCGCCGATGGATTCGGAAAGGCAGTGGACCCCGGCGACGTCGGCGTTGCCGAAGGCCATGCCGGCGAGGGTGGAGGCCCGCATCATCCCGTGGCGGGCCTCGTCGTCGCCGGCTATGTCGGCCACCGCCCGCGGAAGGTACCGGAAGATCAGCGTGACCGCCTGCTTGGCCAGGGCGTCGGACACGGGGTTGGCGGCGGAGCAGGTCACGCACTCCACCGCGTGGGTCAGCGCGTCGAGGCCGGTCCAGGCCACCAGCTCCGCCGGCAGCGTCCGCAGGAGGTCGGCGTCCACGAGGGCCTGGTCCGGGAACATGGACTCGCCCTTGACGCTGATCTTCGACCCGGTGGGCTCGTGGCTGAGTACCGAGACCCAGGTCACCTCCGAGCCGGTGCCGCAGGTGGTGGGGACGGCGATGAACGGCCGGGGGGCGTTGGCGTAGCGGCCCTTGCCTTCGTACTGCTCGATCTTTAGCTCGTTGTTGGCGAGCATGGCCGCCGCCTTGCCGGCGTCGAGGACGCTGCCGCCGCCGAGGCCCACCACCCCCTCCAGCTCGTGCTCCCGAAGCACCTCGGCGGCGCGGGTGACGGTGGTGGTGCGGGGATTGGGTTCCACCCCGTCGAAGATCTCGATGCGGATACCGGTCTCTTCGAGGGTCCGCTGCGCCAACGACACCCAGTCGGTGTGCTGCCGGACCCCGGGGTCGGCCACGATCAGTGCCGAGCGAATGTCGAGGCTGCGGGCGATTTCCGGCAGCCGGTCGAGGGAACCGGGTTCGATGTGGATCCGGGTGGGCATGCGAAAACCGAGCATCTGGCGTTCTCCGGTGGGACGGGGACCAAGCCCCAGTTTGCTGGACGGCCACTCTATCTTCGGCGCACGGGGGATTCTAGCCTGCGGATCGCCGGGTCTCCGGCACGAGGAAACTCCCACAAGGGGTAACATCAAGGCAGCGCGGCCGTACCTTGTTTGACGAAATTGACCCGGCATCGGGCCCCCCGCCTTTGGCTGTGCCGTGGCCGCTTCTGACTTCCCGCCTTCGGTTCGCGGACAGATCCCGCGGGCTGTGACCAGAGGATTGATGCCGATGGATGCTCCTACCCGCCCTGAGCGCCGGCGCCGCCGGCTGGCCCGTCATTCCCGAATCCACTCCCCCGCGCTCGCGTGGCTGACGCCGCTGCTGTTGGCTTGCCTGCTGGTGGGTTGTGGCGCGAGCGAAGCCTTCGAACGCACTCCGCAGGGGGCCGAGACCGACGAAGCGAAGAAGAAGGACGACGACCTGGTGCCGGTGGAAGTGACGGAGCTGGCCCGCGGCGAGATCGAAGTGGTGCTTCGCTTCTCCACCAACCTCGAGGCGGAGAGCCAGGTCCAGGTGTTCTCCCAGGCATCCAGGCTGGTGACGGCCCTGCTGGTGGAGGAGGGGGACGTGGTTCGCCGGGGCCAGGTCCTGCTGCGGCTCGAAGACGACGAGCAGAAGAGCTCCCTCGCCCGCACCAAGAGCCAGCTGGCGAAGGCCCGTCGCGAATACGAGCGCCAGACCAATCTTTTCGCCAAGGAGCTGATCTCCGAGCAGGTGATGAACGACGCCACCTACGAGGTGGAGCAACTGGAGCTGGCGCTGGCGGATGCTGAGCGGGAGCTTTCCTATACCGAGGTCCGGGCGCCGATCGCCGGCACCGTGACCCAGCGGCTGGTCAACCGCGGCGACAACATCAAGAACGGGCAACAGCTCTTCGACATGGTGGACTTCAACACCATCGTCGCCCGCGTCTTCGTGCCGGAGCGGGATCTCGAACGCCTGCGCCTCGGCCAGGAGGTGCGGCTGTTCTCGGAATCCCTCGACGGCCCCCGCAGCGGCGAGGTGATGCGCATCGCGCCGATCGTCGACCCCCGCTCCGGAACCGTCAAGGTGACGGTGAAGATCCCCAGTAACCAGGGGCTGCTGCCGGGTATGTATGTGGAAACGGAGCTCGTGGTGGACCGTCGGATGGACGCCCTCCTGGTTCCCAAGCGGGCCTTGATCTACGACGACACCCAAGTCTTCGCGTTCCGGCTGCGGGACGACATGACCGTCGAGCGGCTGCTGCTGGTGCCGCGGGTGGAGGATCGGGAGCACGTGGAGCCGGCGTCGACGCAGCCCACGACGTTGGAGCCGGGCCACCGCGTGGTGGTGGCGGGGCAGGCGGGTCTCAAAGACGGTAGCAAGGTTCGGCTCGCGGAGCTCGGCCGGAGCGTCGATCCAGAGCCTGGTCTGGAGTCGGCGGGAGACGCCGAGGGCGAGGACGCCGCCGCAGATTCCGCGGAGACCGGCCCGTGAGCGACGAGGCCACCCCGGACGCCCTAGGGGAGGACGCCTCCTCCGAGTCCCAGGATTCGCTCCCTAGTCTGGAGCCCGCGGCCGCGGAGCCCAGGGACCCTGGAACCGCCGACCGGCGACGGCTCACCAGCTTTTCCACCGGCCGGCCGGTGGCCATCTTGATGGTCTTCTTGGCGGCGGTGGTCTTCGGCTTCTTCTCCTACGGCCGCCTGCCGGTGACCCTGATGCCGGAGCTGAGCTACCCGACCCTGACGGTGCGCACCGAGTACCCGGGGGCGGCGCCGGAGGAAGTGGAGAACGACATCAGTCGGCCGATCGAGGACGCCCTCGGGGTGGTGGGGGGGTTGTCGCGGATCTCCAGCATCAGCCGAGCCGGCGTCGGCGACGTGGTGCTCGAGTTCTCCTGGGACACCGACATGTCCGACGCCATGCAGGACACCCTTGAGAAGCTCGATCTGGTGTTCCTGCCCCAGGAAGCGGAGCGCCCCCTGATTCTGCGTTTCGATCCGTCCCTGGATCCGGTGATGGAGCTGAGCCTTTCTGGCCGCGGCGAGGCCTTCCAAGGTGAGGACGGCCTTCGGCGTCTTCGCCGGATCGCCGACCTCCAGGTCCGCCGGGCTCTGGAGCCGGTCAAAGGGGTGGCGGCGGTGCGGCTGCGCGGCGGCCTCGAGGAAGAGATCCACGTGCGGGTCGACGAGGAGCAGCTGAGGCGGGCGGGCCTGCCGATCCAGCGGGTCATCGACCGCCTCCGGCAGGAGAACATCAACGTCGCCGGCGGCACCGTGAAAGAAGGGCGGACCGAATACATGGTCCGCACGCTGAATGAGTTCCAAAGTCTGGAGCAGATACGCGACACCGTGGTGGCGCGGATCGACGACCGCGACGTGCGGGTGCGGGATCTGGCCACCGTGGAGGTGGGCCACAAAGAGCGGGAGATCCTGACCCGGTCCGACGGCGGCGAGAGCGTCCAAATCGACATCTACAAAGAGGCCGACGCCAACATCGTGGCGATGGCGACGCGGGTGCGCTCCCGCCTCGGCGAGTTCGATGTGGACGAGTACGAGCGGGAGCTCCGGGAGGGTCCCAAGAAGAAGACCCGGCCGAGGTTCGGCAACCGGAGTGGTCGGGAGAACCCCTTCGCCAAGCGCGACGGGCTCGCCGCCGAGATGTACAAGGGCGAAGGGGCCCTGATCGAGGTGGTCGCCGACCGCTCGGTGTTCATCCAATCGTCCATCGACGAAGTGCGCAACTCGGCCCTCATCGGCGGCCTGTTCGCCGTGCTCGTGCTGTTCCTCTTCCTGCGCAATGTCAAGAGCACCGCCATCGTCGCCGTCAGCATCCCGATCTCCCTGCTGGTGACGTTCGCTCCCCTCAACCTGCTCGGGGTGTCCCTCAACATCATGTCCCTCGGCGGCCTCGCCCTTGGGATCGGCATGCTGGTGGACTCCTCCATCGTGGTCTTGGAGTCCATCTACCGCTGCCGGGAGGAGGGGGACGACCTGATGACCGCCGCGGTCCGCGGCACCCGGGAGGTGCGGGGGGCGGTGATCGCTTCGACCCTGACCTCGATCGCGGTCTTCTTCCCGATGGTCTTCGTCGAAGGGGTGGCGGGGCAGGCCTTCGGCGACCTCGGCCTAGCGGTGGTCATCTCCCTGCTGGCGTCCCTGGTGGTGGCGGTCTCCTTCATCCCCATGCTCGCCAGCCGCGGTACCCAGGGGAAGACGACCTCCGGCCCCGCCCGAAGGAGGCGGTTCTGGCGCTTCGGGGCCCCGTTGCTCCATCGGCGGGATCGCCGCGCCGCCCGTCGATGGCGCCGCCGCGGAGGAGCCCTGCGGACCCTGCCCTGGCTGGTGTATGAGGTGTACCTGGTGCTGCGGCTGGTGCTGCAGACCGCCGTGGAGCTGGTGGGAAAGCTGCTGCTCGGCGGCCTGGTGCTGGGGATCGCGTTCATCCTCCGCTGGGGGCTCAGGGTTCTCGCCCCCTTGGCTCGGGCCCTGTTCTGGCTGCCGCTGCGGGCGGTTCGGGGCTTCCTCGACCGGATTCAGCGGGTCTACCCCCGAATCCTCGGCTGGTCCCTGCGCCATTCTGGAATCGTGGTCCTCGGGACCCTGGGGCTCTTCGGCGTCGTCGCCTGGCTTGGCACCAGCCTCGAGAACGAGCTGCTGCCGGAGGTCCGTCAGGGTGAGCTGACCTTCGAGGTGGCCCTGCCGGTGGGGACCCCCCTCGAGGAGACCGACGCCGTGCTCCGTCCGGTGGAAGAGGCGATCCTAGCGAACAAGGGGAGTATCGAGAGCCTCCTGGTGACCCTCGGCTACGACGCCGCCAACTCCCAGCGCAGCGACGAGGGGGAGCACACGGCCCGCTTCAAGGTTCTGCTTTCGAGTTCGGATCCGCGCCTGGAGGAGGCCGTGGTGGAGGACCTGCGGCGGCGTTTCGAAGCGATTCCAGACCTCGACGCGCGGGTCACCCGGCCGGTGCTCTTCAGCTTCCGGACCCCCATCGAGGTGGAGGTCCACGGCGACGACCTGGACGAGCTGAAGGCCTGGTCCCAACGGGTGCGGGACACCATGGCGGCGATGCCCGAGCTGGCGGACGTGGAGTCCACCCTGCGTTCGGGGGCGCCGGAGATGCAGATCGTCTACGACCGGGATCTCCTGAGCCGCTACGAGCTCGACATCGCCCAGGTGGCGCAACTGGTGCGGGATTCTGTGAAGGGCTTCGAGGCCACCCGATACAACCTCAAGGACCGCCGTATCCCCATCGTCGTCCGCTTCTCGGAGGACGATCGCCAGGCCGTCGACGATGTTCGCCGGCTGCTGATCAACCCCGGCGCCGACCGTCCCATTCCCCTCGATGCGGTCGCCGCCGTGGACCTCGGCGAAGGGCCCAGTGAGGTCCGACGGATCGACGGGCGCCGGGTGGCGCTGGTGCGAGCCAACATCGACGAGGGGGCCCTCGGCTCGGCGACGGAGCGGATCCGGGCCGAGCTGGCGTCCCTGCCCTGGCCCGCCGACATGACCTTCTACCTGACGGGTCAAAGCCAGGAATGGGACCGCAGTCGGGGCAGCCTGCTGCTGGCCCTGGGTCTGTCGATCTTCCTGGTCTACGTGATCATGGCGTCGCAGTTCGAATCGCTACTGCACCCCCTCGTGATCATGTTCACCATCCCGCTGGCGTTCCTGGGGACCTTCGCCGGTCTCCATGCCCTCGGAATCAGCCTGTCGATCGTGGTGATCCTGGGGATGATCATGCTGGCCGGCATCGTAGTGAACAACGCCATCGTCCTGGTGGACTACACCAACACCCTGAAGCGGCGGGGCCTCGACCGGCGCCGGGCGGTGATCCAGGCCGGCTCGGTCCGACTGCGCCCGATTCTGATGACCACCGCCACCACGGTCCTCGGCCTGTTGCCGATGGCCCTCGGCCTCGGCGACGGCGCCGAGATTCGGCGTCCGATGGCGGTGGCGGTGATCAGCGGGCTGGTCGTTTCTACGGTCCTGACTCTGCTGATCATCCCCGTTGTCTACTCCCTGGTGGACCGGCTGCAGTCCGCCATTCTCGGCGACCGGAAGTCGCAGCGGTCGACGGACGGGGCCTTGGACCCCGCGGCCGAGCCGGCCACCTGAGGCATCCGGAGCGTTGTCCGGGACGAACCGAGGAAACCAGAACCCAGCGTAGGGGCGAGCGATGGACACGCGAGATCACCATTCAAAGCACGAGGATCGGCGCCCCGGCCGGGACGGGGGCGAAAACGGGGCCCCGGAGAACCCAGGCGTCGGCCGGCGGGAGGCTCTGCTACCGAAGTTCTCCCTCGATCGCCGGGTCACCGTCCTGGTGCTGCTGGCGACCATCCTGGTGATGGGTACCATCGCCACCCTCGGCCTGCCGCTGGAGCTGATTCCGCGGGGATTCGACCTGCCGATGCTCAGGGTCGACGCCCGCTGGTCCCAGGCGCCGGCAAGGGAGGTCCTCGACAAGGTCGCGTTGCCGCTGGAGGAGGAGCTGGCGACCGTCCCCGGCCTGGAAAACCAGTTCACCTTCGCCACCGCGGGTTTTTCGCGGGTCCGGCTGATGTTCAAGCAGGGTACGGACATGGACGTGGCGTACCGGGAGGTGCGGGACCGCATGGAGCGGGCCAAGGCGCGCATGCCGGACGACGTGGACCGGGTGCTGCTGCGCAAGGCGGACGACGCCGAGGTGCCGGTCTTCGCCTTCGGAATCACCGTCGACCCGGGGCTGACCGACGCCTACAACCTGATCCAGAACGAGATCGTGATGCCGATCCAGCGCATCGACGGCGTCGCCACCATCGACGTCCAGGGTTTGGTGGAGAAGGAAGTTTTGATCGAGCTCGACCGCGAGCGAACCGAAGCGGCGGGACTCAACATTTTCGAGCTTGGTCTGGATCTGAGCAGCGACAACTTCACCCTCGCCTCGGGGCACGTGGAGGCCAGCGGAAAGAAGCTGCTGCTGCGGTCGGTGGCCCGCTACCCTGATCTGGAGGCGCTGAAGGACCGGCGCATGAGCCGCGATGTCCGCCTCGGAGACATCGCCGAGATCCGCTACGCCGAGCCGGAAAAGCGTTTCTACGCCAGGGCCAATTCGAAGCCGGCTTTCTTCGCCGTTGTTTTCAAGGAGGGTGAGGCAAACGCGCTGGAGGTGTCCGACGCCATCGCCGCCGCCATCGAAACGATGGAGGCGAACCCGCGGTTGACCCTCGTCGAGCTGCAGGTCTTCCTCAACCAGGGCAAGATCATCCTGGAATCCCTCGGCATCCTGCTCGACAGTGGCCGGATCGGCGCGCTGTTCGCCGCCTGCGTGCTGTTTTTCTTCCTGCGCCGATTCCGGATGACGCTGATCATCGCCCTGTCGATCCCCCTGAGCATCTTCATCGGTCTGACGGCGATGTACTTCGCCGGCGAGACCCTGAACCTCATTACCCTCCTGGGCCTGATGATTTCGGTGGGGCTGCTGGTGGACAATTCCGTGGTGGTAGCGGAGAACATCTACCGCTTACATCAGGCGGGGCTCGACCGGCGGCGTGCATGCATCCGCGGGGCCGGAGAGATCTCCCTCGCCGTGGTCATGGCGACGCTGACGACGATCATTGTCTTTCTGCCGGTGTCCCTGGTGGAAGGACAGGGCCAGTTCTTCATGCTCCGGCTGGCGATTCCCATCACGGTGTCTTTGGTGGCGTCCCTCCTGGTCGCCCTGGTCTTCGTGCCGCTGTCGGTGTACCTGACCCTGCCGTCTTCGGCGTCCACCGACGGTGTCCATCACCGGATCGGCGAACGGGCCCGGACGTTGCTTCGGCATCTTTACGAACGCACCTTCGGACACCTCAACCGGGGCTACAGCCGCATGCTGGCGTTCTTCCTACGCCGTCGCATGGATCTGGTGATGGCGGTGACGGCGGTGGTGGCCCTGACCGCCGTCGGCCCCTTCGAGCACGTCAGGACCAGCGCCATCCAGGAGGATGAGCGCGGGGGCTTCGACATCGACGTGGTGCTGCCGCCAACAACGACGTTGGAAGAAGCGGCGGCGCATTTCCGTCGGGTTGAGAAGGTCCTCGAAGCGAAGCAGGAGGAGTGGGATCTCCAGACCTATTTGATCGTGCATCGCAATTCCTTCGGCGAGATCCAAGGCTGGTTCAACATCCCCAGGAATAACGACATCACCCCCCGCGAGTTGACCAAGGAGCTGGTGGACCTGATTCCGGAGCGGGCCGGCGCAAAGCTCTATACCGGGCTCGAAGGGGACGACGAGGACAACAAGAAGGCCCTCAAGGTCTACACCCTCACCGGGGAGGATCCGGACCAGCTGGAGGCGGTGGCGGAGATCCTGGAGGAGCGTTTCAAGGCGGTAGACGGCGTGCTCGGCATCCGCCGATCGGGGGACGAGCCCGCGGAGGAGATGGCGGTCAGGGTCGAACGCGACCGCGCGCAGCGGCTGTCCGTCAACCCCGAGGCCGTTGCCGGCGTGGTGCGGAATTCCCTAGGCGGAAGGGCCCTGCCCAAGTTCTACCGCGACGGGCGGGAGATTCCGGTGAGGGTCCGCTATCGGGAAGAGGACCGGGAGAATCTCGCTCAGCTGCTCGACTTCCGGGTCCCGACCCAGACGGGGCAGGCGGTGCCCCTGGGCAGCATCGTCGGAACCCAGCGTCTGGAAGCGGCGGGGCGGATTTTCCGCACCAACAAGCAGGTATCCCGCACCATCACCCTCGAACTGCAGGAGGGCAGGGAGAAGTCGACCCGTGATCGTCTGGAGGCGGTGGTGGCGGCCTACGACCTGCCGGAGGGGATGAGGTTCGGCAACCCCCGCCGAGGTATGGGGCAGGCCGACGAAGTCCAGGCGATGGTCTTCGCCATGCTGCTGTCGGTGATGTTCATCTACCTGCTGATGGGCTTCCTCTTCGAAAGCTTCATCCTGCCCCTGTCGATCGTCACCACCATTCCGCTGGCGATTCTCGGCGTCTATTGGGGCCATTTCCTGACGGACATCGACCTCGATGCCCTGGGCATGGTGGGCATCGTCCTGCTGATCGGCGTGGTGGTCAACAACGGCATCGTCCTGGTGGACTACGTCAACCGCCTGCGGAGCGAAGGGGAGCGCCGTCAGCGGGCGGTCTTGCTGGCGGCTGACCGTCGGTTCCGGCCGATCATGATGACGGCCCTCACCACGATCTGCGGCATGTTCCCGCTCCTCCTCGGCGGTCAGACCAGCATCGGGCTGTCGTACGAGAGCTTCGCCATCACCCTGATCGGCGGCATGACGGTTGCGACCCTGCTGACCCTCCTGGTGGTGCCGGTCACCTATACCCTTTTCGACGATCTCCGCCTCGCCTTCGACAAGGCGGTGGCGGGCGCGATGACAACGCCCCCCGCGGACCCCGACCGGGCGGATCCGTCGGAGCTACCGGCCCCCACTTGACGCTTTTCCGGCGAGGGGTCGTCTCTTGGAATCCCCCTTGCTCTTCTGGCCCGGCGGATCCGAGGATCCGTGCAATTTCCAATCCCTTAGAAGGAGCTCCCATGGATCCGTTTCTCGGTCAGATCGTTCTGAATTCGGTCAACTTCACCCCCGATGGCTGGCACGTCTGCAACGGCGCCCTGTTGTCGGTGAACGACAACTCGGGGCTCTTCAGCCTTCTGGGGATCCGCTACGGAGGGGACGGTGTCTCCAACTTCGCGTTGCCCAAGTTGGAGAGCCCGGACGGGTTGTCGCAGTACATCATCGCCACCCGAGGGTTCTATCCGGCCCGGTCTTGAGGTCCGTCAGCCCTGCACGCCGGCCCGTGGTTTCGGGCCGGCCCTGAGGATCGATTCCAGGGCCGCCAGAGCCGGGACGTCGGCGTCGGCCCACCGGAGGCGGTGGATCCCGTCGGCGTCGATCCACCGGATCCGCTGATGATCCGTGAGCTTGGGGGTCCCTGCCAACCGGCGGGCGAGGTAGACGTCGAGCACCACGTGGCGCCCCCCGGGTCGGGCCTCTCCCCGGCCGAGCCAGCCCTCGACGACGATCGACAGGTCCAGCTCTTCGCGGATCTCCCGTACCAGCGCCGCCTCCGGCGTCTCCCCGTCCTCCACCTTTCCGCCGGGGAATTCCCACAGCCCGGGGCTGGCGACGTGGGGCGCCCGCTGGGCCGCCAGGCAGCGACCGGGCCGCGACGGATCGAGGATGGCGGCGCCCACGACGTGGAGCCCGCGGGTCACGGCGGGGGGCTCGGCAGGGTGTTGGGCGGAATCCACGGGTCGGGGTGCGGCGAAGGACGGGTGTGGGGAACGGGACCGTCAAGGTATCATCTGGGCCTCATCAACCACCTGGAGTTCCTATGCCGATTCCGTCCGAAGCCTACCGCGAAGCCCTGCGCATGTTCGCCTCCGGGGTCACCTTGGTGACCACCCGCACCGCCGAAGGCAGGGCCCACGGGATGACCGTGTCCGCCTTCGCGTCGGTCTCACCGGACCCCCCGCTGGTCACCGTGATCATCGATCACCAGCACACGATGCACGAGCTGCTAGAAGGGGATAACGGGGTCTTCGCCGTCAGCATCCTCGCGGAAGGGCAGCAGGATCTGTCGAATCGGTTCGCCTTCACCAAGGACGAGGATCGCTTCACCGGCAGCGATTGGACCACCGCCGCCACCGGCGCTCCGGTGCTCACCGAAGCCCTGGCGTGGCTCGATTGCACGGTGGTGTCCCGCCAGGTGGCGGGGACCCACACGATCTACGTCGGGGAGGTGCAGGCGAGCGGGGTGAACCGCCCGGACGACCCGCCGCTGGTCTACTGGAATCGAGGTTACCGACACCTGCGGAAAGTCGAAGGCTGAGGGGAAAGGAATGAGCGACAACCGCGAGATCGCGGCCGTGTTTCGGCAGATGGGGCAGGCCCTGGAAATCCTGGGGGCCAACCGTTTCCGGGTCCTCGGCAACCAGCGGGTGGCGAGGGCCCTCAAAGACATGGCGCAGGACGTCCGCGGGCTCGTGGACGAGGATCCGGCCACGGCGGTCAAGCGCCTCTCGGCCCTCGACGACATCGGTAAGACCTCGGCCCAGCGCATCGTCGAGTACCTCGAGACCGGCTCGATCGCCGAGCACGCCGAGCTCCTGACGAAGGTCCCGGCCGGGCTCTTCGATCTTCTGGAGCTGCCGGGGCTGGGGCCCAAGGCGGTCAAGCTGATGTGGGACGACCTGGGGATCGACAGCCTCGAGAAGCTGGAGGCGACGCCGGACGAGACCCTGGCCCAGCTGCCCCGCATGGGGGCCAAGACCGTCGCCAACCTGCGCAAGGCCGTCGAGTGGAACCGCCAGGCCCAGGGCCGCCTACCCCTGGGGTTGGTGCGCCCCCTGGCCTTCGAGCTCCGGGACCGGCTCCGTGCGGTCCCGGGGGTGCAGCGGCTGGAGCTGGCCGGGAGCCTGCGGCGGGGGCGGGAGACCCTTGGGGACCTCGACTTCCTCGCCGTCACCGAAGCGCCGGAGGCGTTGAGGGAAACGTTCGTGGGATTCGACGAGGTGACGGAGGTACTGGCCCGCGGCGACCTCAAGTGCTCCGTTCGCCTGGCGTCGGGGAAGGTGGCGATCCAGGCCGACCTGCGGCTCGTCCCGGAAGCTTCCTGGGGGGCGGCCCTGATGTATTTCACCGGCTCGAAGCAGCACAACGTGCGGCTGCGGGAGGTGGCGGTCCAGCAGGGCAAGCGGCTCAACGAATACGGCCTGTTCGAGGGCACCGCCGAGCGGCCCCAGGACGCGGGCCTCGAGCCCCTGGCCGCCGCCTCGGAGGAGGAGATCTACGCCGAGCTGGGGTTCGACGTCGTGCCGCCGGAGCTGCGGGAGGACCGCGGGGAGTTGGACCGTCCGCCGGTCCGGCTGATCGAGGCGGCGGACATCCGGGCGGAGCTCCACGCCCATACCACCGCCAGCGACGGGCGCCTCAGCATCGAAGAGCTGGCCCGGGAAGCTATCCGGCGCGGCTTCCACACCCTGGCGGTCACCGACCATTCCCGGAGCCAGGTGATCGCCAACGGCCTTTCCCCGGAGCGCCTCTGGGCCCACATCGACGCGGTACGGGAGGTCAACGCTAGCCTGCCCGAGATCGAGGTCCTGGCCGGCTCGGAGGTCGACATTCTGGCGGACGGTTCCCTCGACTACGACGACGAGCTCCTCGCCGCCCTCGACGTGGTCGTGGCTTCGCCCCACGCGGCCCTACGTCAATCGCCGGAGGACGCCACCGAGCGCCTGCTGGCGGCCATCCGCCATCCCCTGGTCCACATCCTCGGCCACCCCACCGGTCGCATCCTCGGCAAGCGGGAGGGGCTCTCGCCGGACATGGCGGCGCTGGTGGCGGCGGCGGTGGAGCACGACACGGCCCTTGAGCTCAACGCCAACTGGCATCGGCTGGACCTCCGGGACTCCCACCTTCGCCTGGCCCTGGACCGGGGCTGCAAGATCGCCATCGATACCGACGCCCACGACGTCCCCCATTTCGATTTCCTCGACTACGGGATCCTCACCGCGAGGCGGGCCGGAATGGCCGCCGAGTCCTGCATCAACACCTGGCCGGCGGATCGCCTGCTGGGTTGGCTGCGGTCGAAGCGCCCGTGAGGCATCTGTGGGCCGCTCACCCCGGTCGGCCCACCCCGTAGGGCACGGCGGGCCTCCTTGCCCAGCCTCCATGGGCCGTTTACACTGAGCCCGTGGACGACATTCGACAAGGGGGCGGGCGGGGTCGGCTCCGCGACGTCGGTCCGTATCGGATCGAAGGGCGTCTCGGGGTCGGCGGGATGGGCGCGGTCTACCGGGCCTACGACCGGCGCCTGGAGCGCCCGGTGGCGATCAAGCACATCCTGCCGGAGAACGCCGGGGACGACCGGCAACGTCGACGGCTGCGGCGGGAAGCGCAGGCCGCCGCGCGGCTCAACCACCCCTCCATCGTCCAGATCTACGACATCTTCACCGAGAAGGACGTCGATTGGATCGTCATGGAGCTGGTGGAGGGGCAGCCCCTCAGCACCCTGATCGAAGACGGTCGTTTGGGTCTAGCGGAGGCGGTGCTCCTCGCCCGGGAAGTGGCGGAGGGGCTGGCGGAGGCCCACGGCAAAGGGGTGGTCCACCGCGATCTCAAGACCGAGAACGTGATGGTGACCCGGTCGTTCCACGCCAAGATTCTCGACTTCGGCCTCGCCAAGAGCCTCGCCCAGCCCGGCGATACGCTCCCCAGTGATGCGATCCTCGGGACGGGCAGGGCCATGTCTCCGGAGCAGGCGATGGGGGAGGAGATGGACGAACGCTCCGACCTCTTCTCCCTCGGTACGCTGATCTTCGAAGCCGTCACGGGGCGCTCCCCCTTCGTCGGCACCAGTCTCTACAACACGATGGCGCGGATCTGCAGCGCCCGCCACATCGCTGCGCGGGACGTCAACGGGGCGGTCCCCGAGGGCCTCTCGAACCTGCTGGATCGCCTGCTGGAGAAGAACCCCGCCCACCGGCCGCAGTCGGCCCGGGAGGTGGTGGTGGAGCTGCGGGTGATCGAGAAGATGCCGCTGCCGGAATGGGGGGGACCCTACTCCACCGGTTCCCTGGGACCCCCGCCGTTGGACGTCGACGGAGCGGACGGATCGGAGGTGGACGCTCCGCCGTCGGGGGAGCTCGGCTCCGCCTTCCAGCGGACTCCGCCGGTTCCGGTGGCCTCCAGCGCTCGGTCCTGGGAGGAGCCTACGGAAGAGGTCCCCAGGATGGACATGGCGCCGCTCCCTCCGGAGGAGCCGCCGCAGCAGGTCCAGGGTATCGGCCCATCCCCCCGTTCCACCGCGGAGTTCGCGGCCTTCGAGCAGGGCGGCGAGGGTTCCGCCGGCGTCGTCGGTGGGATTTTCGTCAAAACGCTCCTGGCGCTGTCGCAGGGCTCTCCAAGGGTGAAGGGGGCCGCGGAGGAGGAGCCTCTGCACGAACACATCCTAAGGTCCGTACGCTCCTTCGGCGGCCGCGAGCTCCAGATCGAAGGCGGCGGGGGGCTTTGGGTCTTCGAGCGCCCCATCCACGCCCTGGAGTGCGCCCTGGCCTGTCAGCGCGGGGGGCCCCCTTTGGCGGACGGTGCGTCCCCACAGGGCGATCCCAAGAGGGGCGGCGGCCCGGGCTCAGCGGTACGGGCCGGCATCCACCTCGGCGAGCTGCTCTTGACCACAGCGGACCCGCCAAGTCCGCTGATGGGGGCGGCGGTGCGGGGGGAGGGGGGCTCCTCGGCGGCGGTGGCGATGGATCTACGGGATCTGGCGGCTGCGGGACAGATCCTACTCACCCCGGAGGCGTACCACCTGGCCCGTCGGGCGAGCTCGGCGCCGAACGGCGCGGAGCTGGGGGCGCAGTGGTTCGAGCAGGGGAGCTTCTACCTCCAGGCGCTGCGGGAAACGGTGACGCTCCGCTCCATCGGTGCGGACTCCGCCCGGGCCGCCGCGCCGCCGTTGGACACGGCGGCGGTCCGGCGGCTGCCGAGCGACGTCCGGACCCGCCGTCGTCGACATTCGGGGGAAGTCGCCGCCGGCTGAGGCGCTCTCAGGACGGCTGGAGCGTCACGCCGAGGCCGGGGGCTTCTGGGATCAGGAGCCGGCCACCGTCGAGGACGAAGCCGCCGGCGGCGAGGTCCCGGGCTAGGTCGAAGCTGCCGTCGAGGTCGAGATAGCGGGTCGTCGGGCAGGCGTAGGCGGCGTGGAGGGCGGCGGCGATGCTGATCACGCTCTCGTCCATGCACCCCCACATGAGCTCCACCCCCGCGGCCTCGGCGATGGTGGCGATGCCCCGCGCGGGGGTGATGCCGCCACACTTCATCAGCTTGATGTTGAAGATGCCGCAGGCCGCCGGCGGCTCCACCAGACCGAGGGCGTCGGTCTCGCCGTGGAGGCTCTCGTCGGCCGCGATGCTTCGCCGCAGCGACCCGGGGAGCCGCCGTAGGGCCGCCTCCTCGCCCCGGGGCAGGGGCTGCTCCACCAGCTCGAGGTGGAGGGCGGCGGCGGCGTCGACGAAGCGCTGGTAATCGTCGAAGGTATAGCCCTGGTTGCCGTCCACCCGGATCAGGACGTCGGGGCCGGCGAGCCTTCGGAGCTGGGTCAGGCGGTCGATGTCCCCTTCGAGGTCGAGTCCCACCTTGATCTTGAGGCAGCGGAACCCGAGGTCGAGGTACTCGCGGGTCTCCGCCAGGGCCTCCTCGGTGGACTTGATGCCGACGGTGATGGAGGTCGGCAGGGGCTCCCGGCACCGGGCCCCTAGAAGATCCACCACGGGGGTGTCGAGCACGCGGCCGAAGAGGTCCCAAAGGGCCATGTCGACGGCGGCTCGGGCCGCCGGGGTGGCGGCCATGCCGTCCCCCACCCGACGGGTGTGGGCTCCCAGGTGCCGGGGGTCGACCCCCACCAGCCAGCGGAGTCGGTCGTCGGCGAGGGCTTCGCCGCAGGCTTCCCGGGTTTCCCCCGTGACCCCCGGTGCCGGGGACGCGGACCCCAGTCCGACGCGGCCGGCGTCGTCCCGCAGCTCGACGTAGAACAGCTCGACCGAGTCGATGGTGCGGGTGGCGATGGTGTACGGCCGCTTCAGGGCCACCGCCTGGCTCCACGCCCGGACCTCGGCGATTCTCATGACCGGGAAGACCCCCCGGGGTCGCCCAGGCCGCAGTGGTCGGCGACGGCCGCCGCCAGCCGGTCGACGCCGTCACGCAAGGGGAGGACCGTCGGCAGGCCGGTATCCGCCTCGAGCCGAGCCCGGTGGGCCTCCGCCTCCTCGTCGCTGAGACCTTCGGTGTGGATGCCGATTCCGAGGACCTCCGAGCCGTAGAGGCGGATCAGCTCGATTTCCCTGGCGACGCCGCCGATCTCGCACCCCGCCTCCTCCAGGCCCTCGAAGCAGCGACGCCCCGGCGCGTGGAGGAGAATCACCCCTTTGGCGCCGCCGGACAAGAGGAACTCGGCGCCGCAGGGGCCCGAAGGGTTGCGCAGGGAGGACTGGCCCTCGATCAGGATCACCTGGGGATCGGTGTCGCGGGCGCAGGCGAGGAGGGCCCCCTCCAGCTCGCCGCATACGAAGTCGTTGGGGGTGGCGTCGAAGATGAAGCCGTGGGGGTAGCCCTGGAGCCAGCCGGTCTGACCGGTGTAGATCATCTCGGCGCGGACGCCGTCGTCCCGCAGGGCCCGGTGGAGCAGGCTCGACGTGGTCCGTTTGCCGAGGGCGCAGTCGGTGCCGAGGACCGCCACCCGCGGCACCTGGAGGTCGAGGATCTCCCCCGACCAGAATCGAAGCTCTGAGGTGGGGGGAGGCTTGCGGATATCCACCAGCCCGCCACCGTGGCGCCCGGCGAGGTCGACGAACTCCGGATCGTCCGACAGCAGCTGGTGCAGGCCGTTGACGAGGCTCATCCCCGCCTCCGCCGCTGTCACCAGGTCCGCCCGCAAATCCGGCGGCAGGACCCCACCCGGATTGGCGACGCCGACGATACAGTGCCCGGGGGCGGCCCCGGTGGAGGCACCGTGGGTGATGGCCTCGGCGAGGCTGGCGACGATGGGGATGTCCCGGTGGCGGCCGTCCAGGAGGATGCCGGCGTCCTGGCCGGCGCAGGTGGCGTCCACCACGGCGGCGATGGGGAAGCGGCTCGGTCCGCGGACGAGGCCGTGGGACGTCTTGGCGTAGACCGTTCGGTAGTACCCGTTGGCGAGGAGGATGGCGGTGTTTTCCATGGCCCGAACAACTTACGGCGCCGTCGATTCCAGGTCAAGGCGTTCTGGGGCCAGGGCCGCCTCGGCCCGGGGCCCAGGCCCCACAGGGGACATCGCGTCGGTTTCGAATCCGGGACGGCCCCGTGCCGGATGCGGACAGCTCCGACGGGGCGATGACGGGCCCGGTCGCGTCTGCTTCGTCCTTGGCCGTGGCATGGAGCTTGCTCTTTAGGTGGGGGGCGGCCCGTGGACGACCGTACGGGACGAAGGCCGCTTCGACCTCCCAACTTCGATCGCCCAGCCGGGCCGGGAATCACCATGCTCTCCGATTTCAAGTTCGCCCTACGCCAGTTGACGAAGCACCGTGGCCTCACCGTCGTCGCCGTGCTCACCCTCGCCTTGGGGATCGGTGCCAACACCGCGATCTTCAGCGCCGTCCACTCGGTGTTGATCGACGTCCTTCCCTATCCGGAACCGGAACGGCTGATGGGGGTCCACGAGACCGTGCCGGACGGCGGTATCAACTCGGTGTCCGGCGGAGCCTACAAGGATTGGCGGGCCCACTCGACCTCGTTCGAGTATTTAGCGATCTACGAAGAGACCCTGTTCAACCTCACCGGGGAGGGCACGCCGGAGCGGATCTCCGCCCTCGAAGTGTCCGCCGACTTCCTGCGCGCCCTCGGGGTCGCGCCGGCCCTGGGGCGGGGCTTCCTGCCGGGGGAAGATGCGGCGGGGGGGGACCCCAAGATCGTGGTGTTGACCCACGAGCTGTGGCAGCAGCGGTTCGGCGGCGACCCCGAGATCCTCGGGCGCGGGTTGACCCTCGACCAGGCGCGGTACGAGATCGTCGGGGTGCTGCCGCCGGGGGCCCTGTTCCGGGACGAGGCGGAGATCCTCGTGCCGAGCGTGATCGATGACGACCCGGACTCCTGGGAGCGTTCCGGGCACTGGCGGCAGGTGGTGGGGCGACTTGACCCCGGGGTGACCGCGGAGGGCGCTCAACGGGAGCTCCGGGCGATCAAGGAGCGCCTGAACAGCGACTACCCGGCCTTCAAGAGCGATTGGAGCGTCGCGGTCCTGCCGCTGCAGGAGACCTTCGTCGGCGATACCGGTCCGACCCTGGCGGTCCTGATGGGGACCGTCGCCCTGGTGCTCCTGATCGCCTGCGCCAACGTCTCGAACCTGCTCCTGGCGCGGGGCCAGGCCCGGTCCCGGGAGATGGCGATCCGCTCGGCCCTCGGCGCCCACTCCTGGCGCATCGTGCGTCAGCTGCTGATCGAGAGTCTGGTTCTGGCGGCCCTCGGCTGCGGCGCCGGTTTGCTGGTGGCGGCCTTCGGCGTCGACCTCCTCGCCAGCGGCCTGTCCGCCCGGGTCCCCGGCCTGCTGCGGCCGGAGCTGGATCTCGAGGTCTTCGGGTTCTCGATCCTGGTGGCCGGGGGCTGCGGGCTCCTGTTCGGTCTGCTCCCCGCGCTCCGGGCCGCCCGGCGACAGGTCGGGGAGGGCCTCAAGGACGCCGCCCGGGGATCCACCTCCAGCGGCGAAACCCGGGCCCAGGGTTTCCTGGTGGCGTCGGAGTTCGCCCTCACGACGGTGCTCTTGGTGGGGGCTGGCCTCTTCCTGCGCAGCTTCGTCGCGGTGGTGGACACCGACCCGGGTTTCAATCCCCGGGGCACCCTGGCCTTCGATCTGTCCTTCCCCAGCCTCAAGTATCCCGAGGCCGGAGACCGCCTGCGTTTCATCCGGCAGCTGACGGATCGGGTGGCGGCGCTGCCGGGGGTGGAGACCGTGGGCTCCAGCTCGACCCTGCCCCTGTCCAACCAGGGCTGGACGGAGTTCGCCAGCCGTGCGGACCGCGAGCCCCGCTCTGACTACACGGTGAAGGTGAGCTTCGTCGGCGGTGACTACGTCCCGGCGATGGGCCTGCGGCTGCTCTCGGGGCGGACCCTGACCGCCGCCGACGCCGCGGACGAGAACGCCCACACCCTGGTGGTCGATGCGACCATCGCCCGGGATCTGTACCCCGGGGAGGAACCCTTGGGCCAGCGGCTTCGTTTCATGGGGCACGAGTGGGAGATCGTCGGCGTCGTCGCTCCGGTCCGCCACTTCGCCCTCGACCGCGATCCCCTCCCCGGGGTCTACGCTTCGCAGGTCCATTTCCCCTGGGCCACCAGCGTCGTCGTGCGCTCCTCCCTGCCTCCGGCGGCCCTGGCGGATGCCGTCCGCGAGACCGTCCTCGCCGCCGATCCAGACCAGCCCATCGCCAACATCAGGACCCTCGAGCAGGCGGTGTCCCTATCCCTGGCGCCTCGGCGAACCACCCTTCGTCTCCTGGGCTTCTTCGCCGGGGTGGCGATCCTGTTGGCGGCCATCGGCATCTATGGGGTGATGTCCTACTCCATTGGACGTCGATCCCGGGAGCTGTCCATCCGCCGGGTGCTGGGGGCCCGCCGGGAAGACGTCGTGCGGCTCGTGTTGTCCGGAGGTCTGCGAACCTCCCTGGCGGGCATTGGGGTCGGGCTCGCGGCGGCTTGGATGTTGGCGGGGCTGGTGGAGAGTCTGCTCTTCGGCATCGACGCCCGCGACCCTTGGGTGTTCGTCGGGGCGATCGCCTTGCTCCTGCTGGCGTCGGTGGCGGCCATCGGGCGTCCCGCCCTGGTGGCTGCGCGGGCGAATCCCGCCGCCGCCCTGCGGGCGGATTGACCCATTGGGGCCCCCAGGGGCCCCGCAGTCGGTCCGTCCAGGGAATCCCGTTGAGGGGGAATTCCGAGGGTTGCCGCCCTAGTAGGCGATGGGAAGCATGGAAGGCTTTTTCAGCCGTTCCCCTGGGGAGCGGCTGAGGCTGTTTGGATGCTCAGGAGGCATGGAAAAGAAGTTTCTTGCCTAAGAGCAGCGTTCTGATAAGCTTTTTATGCTTCTGAACAATATTTGCCTCGGATAGGCAACACCCTGGCCCCAACTGGATCGGCGCGGGGTGCATTGGAGCGAGTCGCTCCTGGAGGACCTGAATCGATGCACAGAGCTCCCTGGCTCGTCTTGGCGGTCGTTCTCGGGATAGGGGCCACGGCCCCGCCCCCGGCGGCAGCCTCCGCCTGTACTTTGGACAACGTTCCCGCGGCGACCCTGCTGCTGCCGTACTTCGAAGTGGACCTCGACAGTCCCAGTGGCACCACCACCGTCTTCTCGATCCACAACGCCTGGCCCGAAGCCACCGTCGCCCACATCATCTTCTGGACCGATTGGGGGGCGCCGACGATCAATTTCGACGTCTTTCTGACCGGCTACGACGTCGTCTCCGTGAACCTTAGGGACGCCTTCAACGGATCTCTGCCGGTCACGGCGACGGAGGCGGTGGATCCCACCGACAGCATCAGTCCCCACGGCTCTAACCCGGAGTGGGACGGGGACTTCCCGGTGTGCGAGTTCCTCTTCCCTTATCCGGACCCCGTGGTGTCCGGCGGCGCCTTCGACCGTCTGGTGAACGGCCACACCGGTCAGCCGGTGGCGTCCCTCGGCGGCGCCTGTCTCGGGGCCGACCACGGTGTCGGGAACGTCGCCCGGGGCTATGTGACCATCGACGACGCCCGGGAGTGCAGCCTGGTGCTCGATCCCGGTGATCCCGAGTACTTTGGGACGGCGAACCCGGTGGTCACCCGCGAAAACCAGCTATGGGGGGATTTCTTCATCGTCAAACCCGGCAATGCCCGGGCGGAGCTCCAGCCCCTCGTGGCGATCGAGGCGGATCCCGACTTCGACAGCAGCTCGACCCCCACCAACTACACCTTCTACGGTCGTTTCACCCAGGGTGCTGGGGGCAACGACAACCGGGAGCCCCTGGGGGCGGCCTGGGGCGGGCGGTTCCTCGACCGCCAGACCGGCACCAGCAGCTACACGGTGTGGCGGGATCCCACCGCCGACAATCTCCTGCTGGCGTCCGGTGGCGCGCCCTGCGCCGCGCCCGGGGTGCCGGGGCCGGACTGGCTACCTCTCCAGGAGAATCGGGTGACCTGCTTCGATGAAGAGGAGAACGTGGTCGAACTCTGCGGCCCCACGACCCGTGGAACGGACCCCGCCTGTTTTCCCCTGGCGACCCAGCGGGTCCGCGTAGGGACGGGGGAGCTGGATCTACCGTTCACCGCGGGCTGGTGCCAGCTCGATCTTGGCATCCCGGGGGACTCCCCAACCGGGGACGTGGACTTTCCGGCGAGCCCGCCGGGGGACGTGGCGCAAAGCTGGGTGGGGGTCCGCTACGACCTGACCACCGGCAGCTACTCCGCCGGTCTCCAGGCGGTGGAGCTCGAACACGCCTGTGACCTGCCGGCCGCCCGGGCTCTTGTCGAAGGAGGGAACGCACGATGAGCCGTTTCAAAACCGTCCTCGGGGCCGTCCTGCTGGCCTTCCTCCTGACCGTTCCCGCCGCCGCCGACACCTGCAGCAACGACCCGGTGCCCGCCGCTACCCTGTTGGTCCCGTATTTCGAGGTCGACATGCTGGATTCCGACGGGGTCAACACCCTGTTCACGATTCACAACGCGGAACCCGAGGCCACCCTCGCTCACATTACCCTGTGGACCGACTGGTCCCTTCCGTCCGTGACCTTCGACGTCTTCTTGACCGGTTTCGACGTGGTCACGGTGGACCTGCGGGACGTCTTCGTCAACGGCAACATCCCCATCACGGCGGACGACCAGAGCGACGTGATGGATTCCATCAGCCCCCACGGCGCCAACCCGGAGTGGGACGGTAGCTTTCAGGACTGCCAGAACTTCTTTCCCTTCTTCAACAATCCGGTCATCCAAGGTACCGCCTACGAGCGGCTGGTGAACGGCCATACCGGAAAGCCTGTGGCCTCCGCCGGCGGCCAGTGCCTCGCGGCCGACCTGGACGACAACATCGCGAGGGGGTACGTGACCATCGACGACGCTGTCCGCTGCTCCATCGAAGTTCCCCCGGAACCGGGCTACTTCGGCGGCAACTTTCCGGTGGCCAGCGACGACAATCAGCTCTGGGGCGAGGTGGTGTACATCGAACCCGGCAACTTCGAAATGTCGGCCATGCCCCTGGTTCACCTCGAAGCGGATCCCGAGATCAACGCGGGGGCGCCCTGGACCTACACCTTCTACGGCCGCTACACACAGTACGAGGGTGGGGAGGATCACC
>JBCDIS010000050.1:0-42503 GCA_038748685.1 Acidobacteriota bacterium
AAGAGGCCATCGCCGCCGCCCGGGCGGCCCTTGAGTTCGTCGAGGACGAGGATCTCGACGACGGCCTGCACCACGAGGCCGTCCTCCTGGGTCTGTCGGCCCGGGCCCACCAGCGCCTGGGGCAGGAGGAGCGGGCCCTACGGGACGCCGAGCGGGGCGCCCAGCTGTGGGCCGACGCCGTCCCCCGCGGACCCGAGGACGTCCTTGAGCACGCCGAGCTCTGCCTTCTGGCGGCGGAGATCCACTGGCAGGGGCGCCGTATGGACAGCGTGCGCACCTGGGTGGACCGTGGCCTCGCCCCCGCCGGCGCCGCCGGCGCCGTGGACCTGCTCCGCCGACTATTACAGCTGGGGATCGCCGTCGACAGCCTCCGCGGTTCCCGCGCCGACGCCGAGTTCCTGCGCCGGCTCCGGGAGCTCGAAGGAGGAAGGGGAGGCCCCTCCGACCCCATGCCCGGGGGGCGCCTGGTTTCGGGACTGACCCTGCCGATCCGCCATCTGGAGCCCGCCGAGGTGCTGACCCTGGAGGAGTGGGAGGTCGCCCTCCAGATGTACGAATGCCTGGTGGTGGCCGCCGGGGAGGGGGTCCTGGGCGGCGGCTTGGCCGAGACCTGGACCGTCTCCGAAGACGGCACCCGCTTCCAGTTCGACCTCCGCCGGGGGCTCCGATTCTCGGACGGCTCCCCCCTCGACGCCGTCGCCGTTCGAGAATCCCTGGAACACGCGGCGCGGCGCACCGTCGCCGACCCCACCAGGCCCCTACCCCCCGCCCTAGCCCCCCTCCTTGGCATCCAAGACTTCCTCGATGGCCGCAGCGAACGGATCGAGGGTATCGAGGCTCACCGGCAACCCGAGGGGCGGGATCGCATCGTGATCCACCTGACCGAAGCCCTGCCCATCTTCCCCGCCTTGCTCACGGACCTGCGGACCGCAGTGGTCCGCCCCAGGGACAGCGCCACTTCCCTCGGCACCGGACCGTTCCGCCTCGACTCCAGGACGGCGAGTCGCTGCGAGCTGGTGCCCAACCCGGAATGGCGGGGTACCCCCCCATGGCTGGAACGGCTGGTGGTGGAAACCTTCGACGGCGCCGGCCCCCTGGCCAAGGCTGCCCGGGAGGGGCGGGTGGACCTCGCCCACGACCTGCTGCCGAACGATTTCGAAACCCTCGGACAGTCCCTACGATTCAAGGCCGGTGTCCTGGAGGCGGTCAAGAAGAATACCTATTTCGCGGTTCTCCGCGGCGACAGTCCGAGGATGACGCCCCAGGTGCGGCGGGCTTTGGCGGGGGTGGTGCGTACCCCAGATCTGGTGTGGCGATCCCTGGGCCGGTTCGCGGTGCCGGCGGCCAGCCTGATTCCCCCGGGGATGCTGGGCCACGACGCCGGGCGGCGGCGGCCGTCCCTGGCCACCGAGCGGGCCAGGGAGTTGCTGGTGGCTTCTGGGGTCCAGCTTCCCCTCCACCTCGACGCCCTGGTCCATCCCCTGTTCTTCGCCCGCCTGGCGCCGTTCCTCGAAGCCCTGCGGGCGGAGTGGGCCGCCGTCGGCGTCGAGCTGCGGGCGGAACCCAGGTCGATCTCCGAGTTCCTCAGCCTGCAGCGGGCCGACGCCCCCCCCTTCGACCTCGTGCTGTCCCGCTGGAACGCCGCCTACGACGACCCCGACAACTTCACCTTCAGCCTCCTCGACAGCGAGCTCGGCCTGGTGCGGAGCTTCATCTCGTCCCCCCAGGCCGACCAGCTGATGCGGCGGGCGCGGACCGAGCCGGCCGCCGCGGACCGCCGGCGGCTCTATCGCCAGCTGGAGGATCTGGTGGCGGACGAGGGCCTGCTGGTACCCCTCTTCCACGATGTGGACACCCGACTCCTCGCCCAGGGCTGGCGGGGGCTGGAGCTGCGGGACGCCACGGGCTATCCGAGCTATGGACAGGTCCACCGGGCGCCTGCATCCCCCCAACCCTCAGTGCCCTCCCGCGGCGGTGAGCTCCGCGTCGCCACGCCGATGATCCTGGATACCCTGGATCCCGCCGCCGGCTACTTCGTGCATCACCACGAACAAACCCTGAACATCTTCGAAACCCTGGTGAGGATCGACGCCGGAGCCAGGCCCAAGCCTTGGCTGGCGGAGTCCCTGGAGATCCTCGAGGGGGGCCGGATCTTCCACTTCGCCCTGCGCAAGGGGCTGCGCTTCCACGACGGGCGTCTGTTGACCCCGAGGGATGTGCGCTACTCCTTCGAACGGCTCCTGCGGAACTCCGATCTGGCAGCCGGCGCTTTGCTAAAACCGATCCAGGGGGCCGGCGACTTCATCCGCGGTCAAGCGGATTCCCTGGCGGGATTCCACATCCGCTCGTCCCTCGACCTGGCGATCGAGCTGGACCACCCCTTGGCCTTCTTCCCAACCCTCCTCGCCCACCCCTGTCTCGCCATCGTGCCGGAGGACGTCGGCCCCCTGGACCGCCGCTGGCAGGCCGGCGCCTGCGGTACCGGGCCTTTTCGAATCGCCGGCTTCGCGCCGGGGGAGCGGTTGGAGCTCGAACGTAACCCGTCGTACTGGCGCCCCGGATTCCCCAAAACGGAGCGCCTGGTCTTCGTCCACGAGCCGGACCCTTCGAAGCGCCTGCAGGCGTTTCGTCAGGGACGGGTATCGGTGGCGGCGGATCTGCGCCCAGAGGACGCCCATGCTCTGCGCCGCGAGCCCCAGAGGGTGGGGGAGTACCGTGAGTCCCCCAGCCTCTCCACCTACTTCCTGGGACTCTGCGCGCGGCGGGGTCCCCTGTCGGATCCGCGAGCCCGCGCCGCCCTGGCGACGAGCCTCGACGTGGACGCCCTGGTGCGGCGTACCCTGGGGCGATCGGGGGTGCGGGCCCGGGGGCTTGTCCCCCCGGGCCTCCTCGGGTGGGATACGCCGATGGCGGAACCCGAGGCTGCCCCTGCCCCCTCCGATGTCCTCGACGGGACCCACCTGGTGATGGTCCAGCACCCGATCTTTCGGCGCTGTTTCGAAGCCTTCGCCCAACGCCTGGAGAAACAGCTGAGGGCCCTCGGCCTGGAGCTGGAGATCCGTACCGTGGACGACGTCACCGAGATCCAACGCCTGGCCGCCGGCGACGATGTGGATCTGATTCTGTCCCGGTGGATGTCGGTCTACCCAGACCCGGACTGCCTGGTTTCGGGTCTGCTGCACCCCAGGGACGGCTTCCTGTCACCCCTCTGCGGATCTCGGGAGCTGGCCCGCCTGGTGGAGGATGGACGGCGGGAGACCGACCCGGCCCTGCGGCATGGAATCTACCGTCATTTGGAGGAGACCCTGGCGCGGGAGCACCGGGTGGTTCCGCTCTTCCACGAGCAGTCCTGCCGTTTCTCGTTCCCGGGGGTTCGGGGGCTGCGCCTCGGCATCACCACGCCTGAGGTGCGGTACGACGAGCTGATGGTGGGCCAGGACTCCGGCCCGGCCTGACGCGTTCGGCCCACCCCGCGGCGCCTGGCCGAACGAACGCCGCAGCGCCCCGCCCGGGCCCCGAAGGCCCCGGCGGAGCAGAGATAGCCTCGAACTCCGGGATCGATCAGCGCGCGGCTTCGGGCTGACCGCCGTCGATGATCACCTCCACCGCCAGGCGATCGAACTCGTCCGCCGTCCCTTCGAAGGGGATCCTTTTGGCGAGCCCCGTGAGGATCACCTCCTCGATGTCCGCCTGTCCCTGGAAGTCGCGGGCCACCTCCTCGAACCCTTTGTGGCTGACGACTCCGTCCTGGAGATGGATGTACCCGGACCAAACGACCCGTTCGGGAAGGAAGTCGTCGTCATCGTTGGCCAGCCCCTCCTCGGACTCGATGTAGGCCACCACGTCGACGCGGCTGAAGGAGGTGTCCAGGGTGTTGCCCATGGCGAAGTGATCGAAGTGGACCACCGCCCCCTCCCGTTCTTCGTACTCCACCCGGGTCAGGGCGTCGTGGGCCCCCATGCCGTCCTTGGAGCCGGGCTCGGCGGGGGTGGTCAGGGTCTCCCCGTAGCGGCCCAGGCCGGACCGCGAGCCGCTGACGGAGCAGCCGCCGGGGCCGTTCGAGGCGCTGGCGGTGGCGCCGCCCCACAGGCAGGACTTCCAGCCGCAGTAGGCATTGGCGTTGCCGCAGCTGCTGCTCCGCTTGTAGCAGAGGGGCAGGGTCATACCCCAGCAGCTGACCTTGGCCTTGGCGATGTACTTCTTCGACCACCAGCGGCAGCGGCTGCGGGTCTTGCAGGTGGCGGAGGCCCAAGCGTCGGCGGCGAGGACGAGGAACATCAGGGAGCTCATGAAGAGGATCAAGGATTTACGGTGTTGCATGGTGGCGTCTCCTAGGTCGTCATTTAGGGAACTTGAGATCTGGGCTCGTGGTAGCAGCAACGGCGTTCTCGGACTCGCCGCCGTCGGCGGAGATCTCGACGGCGAAGCGATCCCATTCCTCCGCGGTGCCGTCGAAGGGAATGGTCTGGACGAGGCCGCCGAGCTGGACTTGGGTGAGATCCTCCGCGCCGAGGTAGTCGCGGATCTGGTCGTCGTCGAAGCCCTGCAGGCTCACGACGCCGTTCTGCAGATGGATGGAGCCCTTCCACACAATCCGGTCCGGCGGGAAGTCGTCGTCGTCGTTGGCGAGCCCTTCGCGGGACTCCACGAAGGCCACCACATCGAGCCGACTGAAGGAGTCGTCGACCGTCGAATCCATGACCATGTGGTCGATCACCAGGGTCGCGGAGCGGCCCTCCTGGAAGCTGACATGGCTCGCCATCTGGTGGTTGCCGCTGCTCTTCGCGACCCCCTGGTCGGGATCCGCTTCGAGCTCGCCGTAGCGGCCGCGGCCGCTGCGGGAACCGTTGAGGATGCACGAGCCGCCGTTGTTCTGGGCGTAGGCGGAGGCGCCGCCGCTGGAGCAGGACCGCCACGAGCAGTTGGCGACCGCGGTGCCGCAGCTGGCGTGCCGCTCCCGGCAGGTGCGACCCTGGCCGCGGCAGCGGGTCTTGGCCTTGGCGATGTACTGCTTGGACCAGGAACGGCAGCGGCTGCGGGTCTTGCACTTGACGGTGGCGTAGGCGTCGACTCCGACGAACGCCAGCATGCCGACAAAGCCGAAGAGCAGGGCGAGCTTCCGGGGCATGGGGTTTCCTCCTCGTTTCGTGGATGTTTCCGGCGGCGCCGGCTTCGTCCAGGAAAGCGAAGAGGGACCCGGCGGTCCCTCATGCTGCGAAAAAAACTTCAGCCCCTCGGGCGGCTGGGGCGGTGCCGGATCCTTCAGGGCACCCCCGGGGGCGTCGCCCCAGCCCGTGGGATTGACCCGTGCCCTCGTCCTGAAATGAGCAACGCCCGCCGGCGAGAGCCTGGCGGGCGTTGGTTGCTCCACCCGAGGGCGGAGGCGGAGGGGAGCGGTCGTCAGCTAGCGGTGGTGGTGACCCGGCGGGCGTCGCCTGCGTAGGGCGACTGCGGATACTCGTCGAGGATCCGCTGGTAGAGGGCGACGGCCTCCTCCTGCTGCCCCAGGGCCTCACGGGTCTGGGCCAGCTCGTAGAGCAGGACGTCCTCCGGCAAAGTCTTGTTGGCCCCGTCAACCTGGCTCTGGAGGTCCTGGGCGAGCTCCTCCGCCTTGCCCTCCTGGCGGTCGAGGTGGATCAGGTTGATGCGCACCGACATCGCCAGGACGTGGTCGCCGTGGTCCGCCAGGAAACCTTCCCAGACCTGCCGCGCCTTGGCCATGTCCCCGTCCTCGATCGCAATCTCCGCCTGGTACAGCTCGGCGACGTCCGCCGCAGAGCCGGACGAAACCTGCTGGAAGGCCTCCATGGCCTTTGCCCGCCGACTCGCCTCGTCGGCGAAGGTCGGGGAGTCGGGATTCTCGGGGTCGGCGTCTTCTTCGACGATCGGAGCGTCGTAGAGCTCCATAGCCTTGGTGAGCTGCTCGTTGGCCGCCTCGTTGCGGCTGTTCATATAGCCGAACACCCCACCCACCCCGAGCATCAGGACCAAGACCCCTACCACCCCACCGACGAAGGCGCTCGGGTTGTCCTGGACTCGCTCGATGGCGGTGAGCAGGAACGATTGGACCTCGTCCTCTCGGATATCCTGCTTGATCTCCTTCCGTGTCAAACGCTCGCTCATGACGTCGAAGCTCCTCGTGGAACGTGGGGGAATGGGTGGCGGCGCGCGGGGGTGTGGCGCTGCGTTCGCCTACCGCGTTCCGAAACCGGGGTCGCCGGCTGGGTCGATCGAAGGGTGGTGCGACTGGGAGGACTCGAACCCCCGACCTAGAGATTAGGAATCTCCCGCTCTATCCTGCTGAGCTACAGCCGCGTCGAGATCGCGGATTATACCCCTACGTCGCGGTTTCGCGAAGGATAGGGCATATTCGCGGGGGTAGTGGTCGCGGAGTCCTAGTAGCGGACCAGGGAGTGGGCAGGGTAACCGTCGAGCTGCTCACGCCCGGCGAGGAACGTCAGTTCCACCACGAAGCCGAAACCCGCCACGGTTCCGCCGCAGCTCTCCACCAGCCGCGCCGCCGCCTTGGCGGTGCCGCCGGTGGCGATCACGTCGTCGACGATCAGCACCCGCTCCCCGGGCTCGACGGCGTCGCGGTGCATCTCGAGCTGGTCGGTTCCGTATTCGAGCGCGTAGCTCTCCCCGACGGTATCCCCCGGCAGCTTGCCGGGCTTGCGCACGGGGACGAAGCCGGCGTGGAACTGATAGGCCAGCTGCGGGCCGAAGAGGAAGCCGCGGGACTCGATGCCGACCACCTTGTCCACCACCGTGCCGTGGAACAGCCGGGCGAACTCGTCCACCGTGGTGCGCAGGCCCCCTGGGTGCTTCAGCAGGGTGGTGATGTCGTAGAAGTTGATGCCCGGCTCGGGAAAGTCGGGAACCTCTCGGATCAGGGCCTTGAGGGCGTCCATGGGTCGCTGCTCCTTCAGTCGTTTTCGGGCCAGCCGTGGCGCCCCAGGAGGGGGACGAAGGCGACGGGCTCCGCTACCCTCCGTCGCAGTCCAGAGGCGGATTTCTCATAGACCACCAGGTTCTGCCCGGCGCGGTCCCCCTCGGGGATCACCAGCTTCCCACCCACCTTGAGCTGCTCCAGGAGGGGCTTGGGGACCGCCGGGGCCCCGGCGGTCACCATGATGCGGTCGAAGGGGGCCACGTCGCTCCAACCGATGGTGCCGTCGAACGCCTGGATCTTGACGTTGTCGAGCTGGAAAAGCCGTAGCCGCTCGATGGCCTTGCGGGCCAGCTCGGGCACCCGTTCGAGGGAGTAGACCACCCGCGCCAGGTAAGCCAGAACCACCGTCTGGTAACCGGAGCCGGTACCGATTTCGAGCACCGAATGAACGGCGTCGACGTCGAGCAACTCGGTCATCCGGGCGACGATGTAGGGCTGGGAGATGGTCTGGGACCGCTCGATGGGCAGGGCGTGGTCGCCGTAGGCCTGGGACCTCAAATGGGAGCGCACGAAGACGTGCCGCGGCACTTCCCGCATGACGTGGAGCACCCGCGGATCCCGCACGCCGCGGGCCTCGATGTGTTTGCGGACCATCCGCTGGCGCTGGTAGGCGAGGGGATCCCGGCTCATGGCGCGGTGGGGTGTCCTTTCGGTCCGGATCACCGCAGCTCCAGATGCTCGAGCCGGTCCCGTAGAGGGGCCGACTCGTCGAGGCCGCGGTAGTCGGTGAGGTCGAGGTGGAGCGGCGTCACGGAAGCGAAGCTGGCCGCCACCGCCGAGTTGTCGGTGCCGGACTCGTCCTCCCACTTCGGGGTGCCGGCGATCCAATAGTACTTGCGGCCCATGGGGTCGAGCTTCTCGACCACCGTCTGCTCGTAGTAGCGGCGGCCGAGGCGAGTCCACCGCAGGCCCCCGCAGGGCCCGGCCGGAAAATTGACATTGAGCAGAAGATCCTTGGGGATCTCGCCGGCGATCAGCACCTCCACCAGCTCCCGCGCGAAGGCCGCCGAGCGCTCGAAGGAAAAGCCCTCCCCCACTTCCTGGCTGAAGGCCACCGCCGGCAGGTGGTGCATGTTGGCCTCGAAGGCCGCCGACACCGTGCCGGAGTAGGTCACGTCGTCCCCGAGGTTGACGCCGTAGTTGATGCCGGACACGACGAAGTCCGGCGGATCCTCCTTGAGCAGACCCTGGACCGCCATGTTGACGCAGTCGGTGGGGGTGCCGTCGACGGAGTACCAATGCTCCCGCACCTTGCGCATCCGCAGCGGCCGGTGGAGGGTCAGGGAGTGGCCGCTGGCGCTCTGCTCGCGGTCCGGGGCGACCACCACCACCTCGCCGAGGGGCGCCATCGCTTCCGCCAGGAGCCGGATGCCCTCGGAAAAGATGCCGTCGTCGTTGGTGACCAGGAACCTCAATCGTCCGCCTCCGGGAAGTAGCGGCCGACAATGGGCCGCAGGCGCTCCAGGGTCGACGCCGGCACCATCGCCGGGTCGGTGATGAGGGCGTGCTTCAGCGCGTCGTGGCAGGGGGAATCGCCGTGGCTTTTGTCCGCCAGCGCGCGGACCGCACCCCGCACCGCACCCTGCCCCAGGGCGGCGTTCTTCATGAGCACCTCGATCACCGCATCGACGGTCACGTCGTCGTGCCCCTGATGCCAGCAGTCGTAATCGGTGATCATGGCGTACGTGGCGTAGGCGATCTCCGCCTCCCGGGCCAGCCTCGCCTCCTGGTAGTTGGTCATGCCGATGACGTCCACACCCCAGCCGCGGTAGATCTCGGACTCCGCCCGGGTGGAGAACTGCGGCCCTTCCATGCAGAGATAGGTGCCCCCCCGGTGGACCGTCCCACCGGCGGCCTCGGCGGAGTCCGCCATCACCGACGCCAGCACCGGACAGACGGGGTCGGCGAGGGAGACGTGGGCCACCAGGCCCTGGCCGAAGAAGGTGTCCACCCGGTGACGGGTGCGGTCGAAGAACTGATCGGGGACGACGACGTGGAGGGGCTCGTACTCCTCCTTCATCGACCCCACCGCCGAGACGGAGATCAGCCACTCGACGCCCAGCGTCTTCATGGCGTAGATGTTGGCCCTGAAGTTCAGCTCCGTGGGGGAGAGTCGGTGGCCGCGGCCGTGGCGGGCGAGGAAAGCCACCTTCTGGCCGTCGAGCTCGCCGAGGATGAAGCTGTCGGACGGCGGACCAAAGGGCGTTTCGATCCTACGCTCGGCGTGAACGTCGAGATCGTCCATCTGGTAGAGGCCGCTGCCGCCGATGACTCCAATGCGGTAGTCACCGCTGCGCCGGTCGTCGATGCTGGGATTACCCATGGGCTGGTATCTCCGTATCCGGAATAGGAAAGAACGTCTTGACGATGGCGCCCGCCGCCCCCTCAGCCGATGGCGTCGCGGACGGCGAGGGCGGTGGCCAGGGCCCGCCGGCCGGCGGCGCCGGTCACGTAGGGCACCTCCCGCCCGAGGCAGGCGGCGACGAAGGCGTCGAGCTCCGCCCGCAGCGGCTCCTTGGGCTCGGCGGAAATCTCCTCCGGCAGGATCACCTTCTTGTCGCCGGCGTCCTGCAGGCCGAATCCCTTGATCTCCTGCTCGCGGTAGTCGATCGAGAAGTACCGCTGGCGCAGGAAAACCCGCAGCTTGCGCACCGGCTCGGCGGACACCCGGGACGCCGTGATGTTGGCGGTGGTCCCGCTCTCGAGCTCGATCCGGGCGCTGGCGATGTCGACCTTGGCGGAGAGAACGTCGATGCCGGTGGCCCGGATCTCCGCGATCGGGCTCGGGTCGAGGGCGTGCAGCAGCTGAAGGTCGTGGATCATCAAATCGAGGATCACGTCAACGTCCAGACTCCGCGGGGTGAACGCCGAGAGGCGCTGGGCCTCCAGGAACCGAGGGGTCTCCCCCAGGGACAGCAGCGCCTGCACCGCCGGGTTGTAGAACTCGACGTGGCCCACCGCGAGAACCTGGTCGGGTCCGGCGGCGGCGAGCATGGCGTCGGCCTCGTCGAGGCTCGACGCCATGGGCTTCTCCACCATTAGGTGAAGGCCACGCTCCAGGGTCTCTTGACCGATGGAGGCGTGGGCGAAGGTGGGCACCGCGAGGACGATGGCCTCGGCGTCGTCCCACAGTTCCTCCGGGTTGCGGCAGCTGCGGGTACCGTGCTCCTGGGCCAGGGCCGCCGCCACCTCGGGTTTCTGATCGTAGATCCCCACCAGCTCGGTTTCCGGCATGGACGCCAGGATGCGGACGTGGTGACGGCCCAGGTGGCCGGTTCCGATGACTCCGATGCGCAGGGTCGACGCCATGGCTCAGCCTCCCCTCGTATTTTTCTTGCGGCCCGGAAGGTCGGTGATCACGCCCCGCTGGGATCCCTCCACGAAGTCCACCAAGTGGTCGACGGACGCGTCCCCCCCGAGCTCTGTCCTGAGCTGCTCCAAGGCGGCGCCGGTGGCCTGGCCGGACCGCACCAGGATCCGGTAGGCGCGGCCGAGGGTCTTGAGCTGCTCGGCGTCGTAGCCCTTGCGCTCCAGACCGATGCGGTTCACTCCGAGGCACACCGGTTTGGCCCCCACCACCTTGACGAAGGGGAGGACGTCACGGGTGATGACCGAATAGCCGCCGATGTAGGCATGGCGACCGACGCGGCAGAATTGGTGGACCGAGGTGAAGGCGCCGACGACCGCGTCATCCCCCACCTCCACGTGGCCGCCGAGGGTGGCGTTGTTCACGAAGAGGGCCCGGCTACCGACCAGGCAGTCGTGGGCGACGTGGCTGAACACCATGAACAGGTTGTCGTCCCCCACTTTGGTGACGCCGCCGCCGAAGCCGGTGCCGCGGTGGATCGTGCAGTGCTCGCGGAAATGGTTCCGGTCGCCGACCTCGAGGAAGGTTTCCTCGCCACCGTATTTGAGATCCTGGGGATCGAAGCCGACGCAGGCGCCGGAAAAAACCCGATTGTCGGCGCCGAGGCGGGTCGGCCCTTGGATCACGGCGCTGGCGTCGATCCGCGTGCGGTCCCCCACGTCGACCCGGGGGCCGACCACGGCGTGGGGACCGACGACGACGCCGGTGCCGAGCTCGGCGGCGGCGTCGACCACGGCGGTAGGGTGAATCTGGGTCGTCAAGGGCTCACTCACGTCGGTCACGCCCTCAACGATCCACCATGGTGGACGACAGCTTGGCCTCCGCCGCCACCTTGCCGTCCACCGTCACTTTGGCGGACAGCTTGCAGGCGTAGCCGCGGTGCCGGATGACGTCGATCTCGTAGCGGGCCTGGTCCCCCGGCACCACCGGCCGCCGGAAGCGGGCGCGCTCGATGGAGGTGAAGTAGAGGAGCTTCTTGGCCCGTTCTTCTTCGGAGTAGAGGTCCAGCAGCAAGATGCCGCCGGCCTGCGCCATCCCCTCGACGAGCAGGACCCCCGGCACCACCGGATGCCCGGGGAAGTGGCCGAGGAAGACCTCCTCGTTGATGGTCACGTTCTTGATCGCCACGATGCGCTTGCCGGGTTCCATCTCCAGAACCCGGTCCACCAGCAGCATCGGATAGCGGTGGGGCAGCACCGACAGGATCCAGCGGATGTCCCGCTCCCCCGTCGTCGCCGAATGTTCCTGTCCGTCCAACGTCGTCTCCCCATGCTCTGCGGCCGACCCGTGGTCCCGTCCAAAGGGGGGTCAGTCGCCTTCGCTCCGAGTCGTTTCGGACAGGGCCTCGAGCTGCTTCTCGAGCCTACGAATTCTGCGCGCCAGCTCGGGCAGTCGGGCCGCGGCCGTTGCCCGACGACGCCACGCCTTGAGGTCCACCGCCGGAATGCCCGCCACCTGTAGGCCCGGAGGCTGGTCCTGCATCACCGCCGCCTTGGCGGCGACTTGGACGCCGTCTCCGATCTCCAGATGGTTGACGATCCCCGCCTGGCCCGCCAAAACGACATAGTCGCCGAGGGCGGTACTGCCGGCGATGCCAGCCTGACCACAAAGAATGCAACCCCGTCCGGTGACGACATTGTGACCCACTTGGACCAGATTGTCGATCTTGGTTCCGGCGCCGATCTCGGTACTTTCGAGCACCGCCCGGTCGATGGTGCTGTTGGCGCCGACCTCGGCGTCTTCCCCCACCACCACCCGTCCCACCTGGGGTACTTTGTGGTGGACGCCGCCCACCGTGGCGTAGCCGAAACCGTCGGACCCCAACACCGCCCCGGAGTGGACGATCACTCGATCCCCCAGCCCGCAGCCGTCGTAGAGGACGACCCCCGGGTAGAGCCGTACCCCCGAGCCCAGGGAGCATCCCCGCCCGATCACGCAGTGGGCCTCGACGACGGTCCGGTCCCCCAGCCGGGACCCCGCACCGATGACGGCGTAGGGTCCCACGTGGATATCTTCCCCGAGCTCGCAGCCGTCCTCCACCACCGCGGTGGGGTGGATCCCCGGGGCGGGTAGGAAGGTGGGGCGAAGGTGCTCAATGACCCGGGCCAGGGCCAGATTGCTGTCCCCCGGGACCACCAGGAGCGGCCTGCCCAGGGACTCCGCGGCCTCCGCTAGGGCCTCCGAGAGGAGGAAGGCGCCGGCGCGGCTGGCGGCGGCCCGCTGAATGAGGGCCGGGGCGTGTAGGAACGAGAGATCCGTGGCTTCGGCACGCTCCAGGGTCCGTAGACCCGTGAGGCGGAGGGTTTCGTCCCCCACCACCCGGGCGTCCAGGAGCTCGGCCAGCTCACCGAGGGTGAAGGGCGCCGTTTCCGCCGCCCCTGGCGCCGGTGACTGCGAGGCGCCGGAGGGCGGGTCACCGGTGGGTGAGGCGCCGCCCTTGTCCGACGCCGGCACGTCAGTTCCCCGCGGCCTGCTTGTCGAGCTCGGCGATCACCTTGCCGGTGATGTCGACCCGCTCGCCGGCCATCACCACCACGCCGGGCACGTTGTTCAGGATCAGGTCGTAGTTGCCCTGGTCCCGAACCCGCTCGAATACCGGCTCCAGCTGCTTCTCGATCTCCCGCAGGCCCTCGGCCTGCATCTTCTGGCCTTCGCGGGTCTTGTCGTCCCGCATGCGGCGGATCTCGATGGTCTTGTCTTCGTACTGCTTCTGCAGCTCCGCCAGCTTGTCCTCGGTCAGCGAGTTGACGCCGTCGGCGACGCGCTGGCGAATGTCACGGGCCTGGGACTGCATCTGCTCGATGTCGGTCTGGACCGTCTTCTGGAAGGCGTCCAGCTTCTTCTGCAGATCCTGACCGGCGGCCGAACGGGCGACGATTACTTCGAGGTCCACGACGGCGATCTTGATCGGCCCGTCCTGGGCCATCGCCGGCACCGCGGGTAGGAGGACGGCGGCGAGGGTCAAGGCGGCGAGGAGCGTACGGCGGAGCGAAGAATGGCAGGGCATGGATGGGCTCTCCTAGGCTTCGGTTTCTGGACTCTGGAACGCGACGCGCCGGCGCGGTGGCCGGCGGGTCCGAAAAGGGTCTGTGGTGTACGGAGCGCGACGTTCCCTCAGAACGAGGTGCTCAGGCTGAAATCGAACGAGTCGAACTGATCGTCCGGCAGCGGATCGATGTTGGAGGCGTAGATGAAACGGAGGGGCGCCGGGAAGATCGGGACCTTGATCCGCAGCTCGGCGCCGGCGCTGTAGCGTAGAAGGTCGGTGTCCCAGCTCTGGTCGTCGGCGAACACGCCGCCGACGTCGCCGAAGAGCACCAGCCGGAACGGCCCGCCGGCCTGGATGTGGTACTCGATGTTGGCCATGAACATCTGATCGCCGCCGAGGGGGAAGCCGTCCTCGTCGCGGCGGATCGTGCCGTCCTCCTCCCGCACGACGATGGAGCGCCGGCGGAAGCCGCGGATGCTGTTGTCACCTCCGAGGAAGAACCGCTGCTGGGGGAAGATGCGGCCGTCATTGATCGGCTCGATCAGCCCCGCTTCCATGTTGATGCCGAAGGACGACCGGAAGGGGTTGCGGGAAATCGGCTTGAACCACGTCAGGTTGACGGTGGGCCTGAGGAAATCCGTATCGCCGCCGAGGAAGTCGCCGGCGTACTCGATGGAGGCGGAGGTCCGCAGGCCGCGGTTGGGCTCGAAGCGGCTGTCGAGGGTGTTGCGGATCCAGAAGGGCCGCAGGGAGGACGACTTGAACTCCACGTTGGCGGAGAGGGGCTCCCCCGTCTCCGGGTCCAGCAGGGTCCGCGTGTCGTCGATGTCGGCGAAGCTGTAGGTGACGCTGAAGTTCTGGAAGCCGCGGAAGGATCGGCCATAGGTCAACGAGGCGCCGGAGTAGTCCTGCTCGAATTCGACGTCGGAGAGGATCCGGGCGTCAAACTGCTGGTTGAAGACGCGCACGCCGATCGACTGGGGACGGTCGAGGAACCACGGCTTGCGGTATTCGACGTCGTAGAACTCACGCTGCCGGCCGCTCTGCACCGAGACACCCACCGTCTCACCACGGCCGAGGAAGTTGGTGGTGCGAAGGGAGAACTGGCCGAAGAAGCCGTCCACTTCGCTCCAGCCGCCGCCGAACTGCAGCTCGGTACGCTCGGCTTCCTCACCCCTGGATGACGAGGTCGACGGTCTTCTCTTCGGCGTCGAAGTCGAACTTGACCGGTTCCTCTTCGTTGAGGGCGAAGTAGTTGAGCTGGCGGATCTTCAGCAGACTGTTCTGGACCGCCGTCATGTTCATGACCCGGCCCTCCTGGAGGAGCAGCTCACGGCGGAGCACCTTGTCGCGGGTCTTGGTGTTGCCTTCGAACTCGATCCGACCCACCTGGAACTGATCCGATTCGTCGACGTGGACCACCACGTCGGCGACGTAGCCGTCCCGCTCCACGATCTCGGTCTCGACCCGGGCGAAGATGTAGCCGATGGACGAGTACAGCTTGGAAATGGTCTCCAACGCGTCGTCCACCACCTTGGAACGCAGCCAGCCACCCCTGGGCTTGTCGAACTGAGCCAGCAGCAGCTCGTCGCTGAACACCTCATTACCCTCGACGGTGATGTCGCCGAGTTTCCAGCGTTCCCCCTCTTCAATCGGGACGGTGACCGCGAGGCGCCGTTTCTGATCCTCGATGGTGGCGGCGTTGGGGCGCCGCGCCACCACCTCCAGCTCGGGTTTGGCGATCAGGACGTCCTTGTAACCGGCCTTCTTGTAGAGGTCGCGGATCTTGTCGAGGTCTTCCTCGATGCTGGCGGGGTTGTAGATGTCTTTCTTGGTGATCCGGGAAAGCAGGCCCGACTCTTTGGTGTTCTTCATCACCAGGCGGAGTCGCCAGTCGCCGTAGACGGTGTTGCCGTCGAAATCGATATCGCCAATCTTTACCTTGTCGCCTTCGTCGATCGTGAAGGTCGCGCGGCGCTGGCCCAGGGACACCTGCTCCAGGCTGTAGGTGACCTGGGCGAAGCGATAGCCCTTCTCCTTGTAGAGGTCCTCGATCGCCAGCTTCAGACGCTCCAGCTCGCCCCGCTGCAGGGGCTGGTTCTCATAGGCGTTGATGCGCTCGCGGTCGGCCTGCTCGGAGATGTCGCTGCGGCTGACCCGCTTGATGCCGACGTACTCGATCGACGTCAGTATGGGTCTCTCGACCACCCGTACGGTCAATTTGACGCCCCCGGAGGCCTCTTCCGCCGTCACCTTGATGTCGTCTAGGAGCTCCCGGCGCCACAATTTGACGATTCGCTCATTGAGCGCCGCGAGGTCGAGCCGGCGTCCATCGGCCTGCTCGGGGCCGAGCAGGTAGTGCTCCATCGTGTCGACCGTCAGGGTTTCGAGGCCGACGAATTCCGTCGACACGATCGGGAGGCCGTCGTACTGCGAGGGGTCCGCCGCCAGGGGCGCCGCCGCCAGCAGAGCCAGGGCCAACAGCACTCCGAGGACCGTGCAGCGGCGCTGCCTGGCTACGGAGGGGACGGGACCTCGGGAACCGCCGAACTTCTGAATCGTTGGGCAATCAAGCGACACCATCTAGCTCCTTTGTCCCGTTGCCGGATCGTTGCTCCGAGCACCGTGCCATCGGCTTCGTGGCGCGACCCCGGAGGGCACGCCCGCGGCGAGCTGGGCAGCTACGGCCGGATTACGAAGCAAGACGGATGCCAAGGGCCCAGGCCGCCCGTCCCGTCGCTCCGTTCCCCGCCGGCCGGACGCGTCGCGTCGGCGCAGGGGGAGGACGACCGGGCAGCGCGTCCGGGTGAGGGCTCTCCGGGAAATCATGGCGGGGCAGATTATCGTTCAGCGGCGAGACACTCAAGGTCCCGCGACTCCAGGTGCAGGGCACCGTCCCGCAGGGACACCTCGATCAGCTCGATCTTGTCGCCATGGCGCTCGATCAAGAGCTCGGAGACGGCGTCCTGTACGTGGCGCTGGATCGTCCGACGGAGGGGACGGGCGCCGGTGGCGGGCTCGATGCCGGCCTGGCTCAGGAGCCATTCCTTGGCGTCCCCTGAAACCTCGACCCGAAGGCCCCGCTCCGCCAGCGTAACGTTGACGTCCGCCAGCAGGATGTCGACGATGCCCCGTAGCTCGTCGCGGCCGAGGGGGTTGAAGACCAAGACTTCATCGACCCGGTTGATGAACTCCGGGCTGAAGGTCCGTCTCAGCTCGGCGGTGATCTCCTCCTCCACCCGACGGAAGCTGCGGTTTTCGGCGTGATCGCCGAAGCCCATGCGCCCGCCCCGGAGCACCAGCTTGCTACCGATGTTGGAAGTCATCAACACGATGGTGTTCGTGAAGTCCACGGAGTTGCCATAGGAGTCGGTGAGACGGCCGTCGTCGAGGATTTGGAGCAGCAGGTTGGCGACGTCCGGATGGGCCTTTTCGATCTCGTCGAAGAGGATCACGGAGTAGGGCTGGCGCCGCACCCTCTCGGTCAGCTGGCCGCCCTCCTCGTGGCCGACGTAGCCGGGGGGCGAGCCGATCAGCTTGGAGACCGCGTGCTTCTCCATGTACTCGCTCATGTCGAAGCGCACCAGGGCCTGCTGACTGTCGAACAGGAACTCCGCCAACCGGCGGCCGACCTCCGTCTTGCCGACGCCGCTGGGGCCGAGGAAGATGAACGAGCCCACCGGGCGCTGGGGGTTGGAGACCCCCAGGCGGGATCTCCGGATGGCGCGGCTGATGGAGTTGATGGCCTGGTCCTGACCGACCACCCAGCGTTTGAGACTGTCCTCCATGTGCTGGAGGCGCTCCGCCTCGGCGGTCTGCAGGCTGGCGGCGGGGATGCCGGTCCACGACGAGATCACCTGCTCGATGTCGGTATCGAGGACCTCCTGGCCGCCGGTGTCCTCGAGGGCGACGGCCATCTGTTCGAGGTCCTCCCGACGCTCGATCTCTTTCTCCCGGAGGTAGACCGCGCGTTCGAAGTCCTTGGCCGAGATCGCCGCCTTCATCTCCCGCTCGACGTCCTTCACCTCATCTTCCATCTGACGCAGGTTCTGGGCGTCCCGCACCCGCCGCAGCTTGACCCGCGCGCCGGCCTCGTCGATCACGTCGATGGCCTTGTCGGGCTGGAAGCGGTCCGGGATGTAGCGGTCGGTCTGGAGAATGGCGGTCCGCAGCGCGGCGTCGGAGTAGAGCACCTTGTGGAAGGCTTCGTAGCGCTCCTTGACCCCCGCCAGGATGCGGTAGGTCTCCTCGCTGGTGGGGGGATCGATCTGCACCGCCTGGAAACGCCGCAGGAGGGAGCGATCCTTCTCGATGTACTTGCGGTACTCCTTCTGCGTCGTGGCGCCGACGCAGGAGATCTCGCCGCGGGACAGGGCCGGCTTGAGGATGTTGGCGGCGTCGAGGGACCCCTCCGCCGAGCCGGCGCCGATCAAGGAATGGATCTCGTCGATGAAGACGATCAGGTCTTCGGAGTCCTTGAGCTCTTTGAGGATGCCCTTGAGGCGCTCCTCGAACTGGCCGCGGTACTTGGTACCGGCGACGATCAGCGACAAATCCAGGGCGATGATCCGGCGGTTGCGCAGGAAGACGGGGATCTGGTCGTCGACGATGCGCTGGGCCAGTCCCTCGACGATGGCGGTCTTGCCGACCCCCGGCTCGCCGAGAAGGATCGGGTTGTTCTTGGTCCGCCGGGACAACACCTGGATGATGCGCTCGACCTCGAGCTCACGGCCGATCAGTGGATCGAAGGCCCCCTGGCCCGCAAGCGTCGTGAGGTCGCGGCCGTATTCGGTGAGGAACGGCAGTTCCTTCTTCTGCTGCGCCGCCTCCCGCTCCCGGGCCATCGCCACCACGTCCTCCCGCACCGCGTAGAGGTCGAGGCCGGCCTGGGTCAGCACCCGCATGGCGAGGCTGCTGTCGACCTTCAGGATGCCGATCAGGAGATGCTCGGAGCCCACCGCCGAGTGGACCATACTCTCGGATTCGTGGACGGCGTAGGCGAGGACCTTCTTCGTCTCTTCCGACAGCGGCAGATCGGCGGTGGAGGAGACCCGCTCCACGAACACCCGCTCCCCCTCGATTTCCTTGCGGATGTCCTCCGGCTTGACGTCGAAGTGGGTGAGGACGGCCATCACCGACTCCTCCCCTTCCCGTAGGATCCCGAGGAGGACGTGCTCCGCCTCGATCACCCGGCTGCCGAGCTTGCTCGCCTCATAGCGGGCAAAAAATAGGGCGCGCCGCGCTTTTTCGCTGTATTTCTCGAACATGTATCGAACGTCCGGGAGGTCTCGGAGCCGTCGCCTAGGGGGCGGACGGTGGCGGGGTGGCTGCCTGAAGAATCGTCACGACTCGGCGGAGTCGGCTGCGGGTGCGGCCAAAGCGCCGTTGTCCAGGACCAAAATCGTACCACACCGACCGGCGAGGTCCGGGTTGTGGGTGACCAGGACCGTGGTGGTCCCGTGGCGCCCCTGGAGCGCCAGAAGCAGCTCGAAAACGTGCTCCGCGCTCTCCGGATCGAGGTTGCCGGTGGGCTCGTCCGCCAGTAGCACCGGCGGTTCCAGGAGCAGCGCCCGGCACAGGGCCACCCGCTGACGTTCCCCCCCGGAGAGCTGGCTCGGGAAATGGTCCAGCCGGTGCTCCAGCCCCACCTCCACCAGCAGACCGCGGGCTCTCTCGTGGAGCTTCTGGACCCCCATCCCGGCGATGCGGCCCGGCATCATCACATTCTCGAGGGCGTCGAAGTCGGGCAGCAGGCGGTGGAACTGGAAGACGAATCCCAGCGAGCGATTGCGAAATTGCGCCAGCTCGCGCCGGCCCATCCGCCCCAGGGCGTGGCCGGCGATGGTCACCTCGCCATCGTCGGGCACGTCCAGGGCGCCGAGAAGATGCAGCAGGGTCGACTTGCCGGAGCCGGAGGGCCCCACCACCGCCACCATCTCCCCCGCGTTGACGGCGAGATCGATGCCGTCGAGGACCTTCACGGTGCGGGTCCCGTCGACGTAAGACTTCCTCACCCCGCGGGCGTCGATCACCGTGTCGACCCGATGGGGCTCGGGATTGGCGTTGCTCATGGCGCCCCCAAGACTTCGGTCGGTTCCAGGGACCCAGCCTTTCGGGCCGCGTACCAAGTGGAAAGAAACGTAAACGCCACCGTCGCCGCCACCACCATCCCCAGGTCCCCCGGCTCGACCCGGAACGGCACGTGGTCGATGAAGTAGGCGTCCCCGGGGGGCCGGATCAGGCGGAACCGGTCCAAGAGAAAGGCTCCGCCGACGCCGAGCACCGCCCCACCTATAAGGCCGATGGACGCCAACATCGCGCCGAGGCCGAGGAAAGCCCGCTCGACGTCCCGCGGGGTGGTGCCCATGGCGTGGAGCATGCCGATCTCGCTGCGCTTCGACGAGATCAGCAGGGCGAGGACCGTCACCAGAGCCATGGCGGCCACCGGCACGATGAGGAAGACCGACAGGAACATCAGGGTCTTCTCCAGTTCGAGGGCGAAGAAAAGGCCTCGGTTGAGATCCCGCCAAGTTCGAAGCTCGGCAGCGGCGGGCAAGGTCCCCTCGATCCGGGGCGCCACCGCCAGGGCGGTTTCGAGGTCCGTCGCCCGCACTTCCAGGCGCCGTCCGCCGCCTCCGAACAGGCGGCGGGCGGTGTCCAAGGGCACCGCCACCCTCGGATCCTGCTCTTCGGTGCGACCGGTCTCGAAAGTCCCCGCCATCCGCAAACGCTGGATCCGCGGCTGGGGACCGAAGGGGGTGAGGGAGGGCCGGGGGGAGACCAGGTCGACGCCGCTACCCACCTCCAGGCCCCAACGGAGGGCTACGCCCCGGCCGACGAACACCCCTTGCGCGAGGGCGGCCTCCGCTTCCTCCGCGGAGCGCGGGAAGAAGGCGGGCAGCTCGCCGTCGAACCCCACCACCTGGACGTTGATGGGGTCCCCTTGGATCAGCAGCCAGCCCCGGCCGCGGAGAATCTCGCGGACCCCCTCGACCCCGGGCACCGCCGCCACCGATTCGACGACCCCGTCCACGTCGGCCCCGTCGGCCGGCAACTCGATCTCGAGGTGGGGCGTACGGGCGAGGACGTCGTCCCGAAGAAAACCCTGGAGCCCCGACAGGCCGGCGAGGACCAGCACCAGCGCTGCGACGCCGAGGGCGATGCCCCCCGCCGCCAGCTTCGAAAGGAAGCTGACGTGGGCGTCGCGGCGGGTGCTCTTGAGGTAGCGGGTCGCCAGGGTCAGCGGCAGCGGTAGCGCCATCTGCCAATGGACCCCACGCCCGCGGTCCCCGCCGGGGGTTTGCCTCACCCCTCCGCCTCTCCGTCGTCGGCCCTGTCATCTTCAGGGGCGGCCCCGGCCACTTCGGGCCGCAGCAGGGGAAAGAGAATGACGTCACGGATCGACGGGCTGTCGGTGAAGAGCATCGTCAGGCGGTCGATACCGATCCCTTCGCCGCCGGCCGGCGGCATGGCGTGTTCGAGGGCCCGAACGTAGTCGTGGTCGAAGACGTGGGCCTCGTCGTCGCCCCCCTCCCGCGCCGCCGCCTGCTGGCGGAAGCGCTCCGCCTGGACGTCGGGGTCGTTCAGCTCGCTGAAACCGTTGGCCAGCTCCATACCCCCCAGGTACAGCTCGAAACGCTCCGTGAAGGCGGGGTCGTCGGCCTTCTGCTTCGACAGCGGCGAAACCTCCACCGGATGCTCGGTGATGAAGGTCGGGCCCAGCAGCTTGTCCTCCACGGTCTCCTCGAAAAGGACCATCAGGAGGTGGCCGTAGTCCCGGATCGCCGGCAGGGCGATGTGGCGACGCTCGCACTCCGCCAGCAGCGCCTCCGTCGACGCCAGGGCCTCCGGCGCCACCCCACCCAGCCGCACCGTGGCGTCCTTCATCGTGTAGCGGGACCACGGACGGGCGAGGTCGATCTCCTGCCCCTTGAAGGTCAGGGTCGTGGTCCCCAGAACGTCCTGCGCCAGGGTCACGAAGAGCTCCTCCGTCAGGTCGAGGAGGGCTTCGTAGTCGACGTAGGCCCAGTAGAACTCGAGCATGGTGAACTCGGGGTTGTGCTGGGTCGAGATGCCTTCGTTGCGGAAGTTCCGATTGATCTCGTACACCCGCGGAATCCCCCCCACCAGGAGACGCTTCAGGTACAGCTCCGGCGCCACCCGCAGGTAGAGATCCAAGTCGAGGGTGTTGTGGTGGGTCGAGAACGGACGGGCGGCGGCGCCGCCGGGGATGCCGTGCATCATCGGAGTCTCGACTTCGAGGAAACCCCGCTCGTCGAAGAATCGGCGGATACCCCGCACCAGCAGGGAGCGGATCTCGAAAACCCGGCGGGAGGTCTCGTTGGACACCAGGTCCAGGTACCGCTGGCGATACCGCAGCTCGACGTCCTTGAGGCCGCTCCACTTCTCCGGCATCGGCCGCAGCGCCTTGGCCAGGAGCACGAGGTCTTCCCCCGCCAGGCTCAGCTCCCCTTTGCGGGTCCGCATCAGCTTGCCCGAGACCCCGAGGATGTCGCCGATGTCGAGGAGCAGGAGGCGCTCCCAGGTCCCCTCGTCCATCGCGTTCTTGCGAAGGAACAGCTGCAGACGGGTCTTGCCGTCGTGGATGTCGGCGAACACCAGCTTGCCCTGGCGCCGGAACGCCGTGAGCCGGCCCGGCACCCGCAGCGCGACGGCCGCCTCCTCCAGCTCTTCGGCGGTCTTGTCGCCGTAGCGGGCGTGGACCTCGGTGGTTTCGAGATCGTGGTCGAAGCGATGGGGATAGAGCTGCACGCCGGTGGCGGCCATCTGGTCGCGCTTGTCGCGCCGATTCTGAATCTGAACGTCGAGCTCGGACATGGTGCTTGCTGCCTTCGAAGGGGTCTGGGGAGGGAGGGCCCGGGGCCGGGGGATTCGCCGCGCCAGATGGGGACCCGGTGCGACCGTAGCGATCGTCAACATATCCGGTTTCCGCCATCGATGGAAGGCGCCGAACGGCCCCCGCTCGGGCTGGAACGGTATAGATTAGCGCCGCGGATCCTTCGCCCCGGGCCGTCCCCACCGTCCCCCCAATCCACCGCGTCCCCCAGCCGACGAGCCCCATCCCAACGCCCTATGCAAGACGACCGTCCTATCCTCGCCCTCGACACCGGCTCCCCGGTGGTCAGCGTCGCCCTCGGTCGCCCCGGCGGGCTCTCCACCGTGCGGACCCTGGAGCTGCGACGCTCCTCCGAGCAGCTGCTCACCGTCATCGACGAGGTGCTCACCGCCGAGGATCTCCAGGCGGAGGATCTCCGGGGCATCGCCTCCCTGCGGGGTCCCGGCAGCTTTACCGGGCTGCGGGTGGGCCTCGGCACCGCCCTCGGCCTGCACCAGGCCCTGGGACTTCCGGCGGTGGGGCCGTCGACCCTCGCCGCCCTGGCCCTCGCCGCCACCACCCAAGGCGCAGCCGGGACGGAGGTGACCGCAGCGGTCGACGCCATGCGGGGGGAGTGGTGCGTCCAAAGCTTCGCCCTCGACGGCGCAGCCCTCACGGCCCTGGACACTCCGCACTTGGTGACCGGCGACGCCCTCGCCGCGGGGCCCCGCCCGGTGGTGGGTTTCGCCCTCGAAAAACTCGGGGACGACGGAAACGCACCGCGGATCGAGCCGCCCCCGTTGGCCCCCTTCGCGGTGGCCCTGGCGGCGGCGTCGAGCTGGGACCCCGGCACCCTCATCGAACCGATCTACTTTCGGCCGCCGGCGGTCACGCCCTCCAAGAAGGACCCGCCGCCGAGGCCGTGACTTCCCCAGCGGACAGGTCAGGGGATCGGATCCGCGAAGCGGACCGCGGGGATCTCGACGCGCTGGCGGCGATCGAACGGCAGAGCTTCGACCGTCCGTGGAGCCGATCCTCTCTCGCGGCACGGATCGACGGCCCCGGATCCCTCGTTCTGGTGGACGACGTCGGCGGCTACGCCCTGCTCCAGATCGCCGGTGACGAAGCCGAGCTGCTGCGACTGGCGGTGATCCCCGGGGCCAGAGGGCGGGGCTCGGGAAAGCGCCTACTGGCGGACGCCCTGCGCAGGCTCTCCAGAGTCGACGTCCGCACCTGCCACCTGGAAGTGGGGTCGAGCAACATCGCAGCCCTCGCCCTCTATCGCCGGCTCGGGTTCCGCGAGACCGGGCGCAGGAAGGGCTACTACCCGGACGACGGCGACGCCCTCCTCATGACCACGGAGCTGTGGGGCCCCGGCAGCGGGGACCTTCCTTGATCACCCACAAATCGGGTGCTATCCTGCCTGTAAAACGATGCCCAGGTCCCAGTCCACGAGCGCTCTTCGTCGTCAACAGCGTCTCTTTGAGCGCGGGTCGAAAACGCGCTGGAGACAGCGCCGTTCGAAAACGCGCTGCGGACGCCGCGTCGCCGAAGTTCCGGCGGCGTCACCGGAGCCGGCGCGTTGGTGACGGGTCGTCGGTCCTCTCCGACGGCCTCGAATGCGCTGCCGGCCCGTTCCGGGACCCCTTCCCTCCGTCCCAGGATCCGAACCATGGAGGACGAACGTGACCCCACTCGAACCGGCGAAGCAGGAGCTTTTGGACACCGACAGCGTTTTCCGAGGACTCTTCGAAGAACATCAGGAATGCAAACGTAGGCTCGAAGTGATTCGTCAAAAGGCCCTCTTCTCGGAAGAAGACGAGATCGAAATCAAGCGACTGAAGGTTCACAAGCTCCACCTCAAGGACCGCATGGCGGGCAAGCTGCGGCAGCGGGCACAGAACAGCGGTCGCCCTCAGGCTCCGGCCTGAGCGCCACCGAGTCCTGGGCCGGCTCCCCCCGGGCCGGCCCGGCGGCGTGACCGAGCTGTTCGTCTGATCTTCCGTCCCTTTCATGCCATCTGCCGCCGGAGCCCGACCCCCGATGACCCAGTCCATTCAAGTGCGGCGGCGTATGCGCCGAGGCGCCTATGCCCTACCGAGCCTGTTCACCATGGGCAACATCTTGCTCGGGTTCTGGGCCATCGTCCGGGGCTACCAGGGTGACTTTTACACCGCCGCTTGGCTCATCCTGGGGGCCGGCGTGCTCGACGGGCTCGACGGGAGAATCGCCCGCCTGACCCACACCGAGAGTGAATTCGGACGGGAGCTGGACTCCCTGGCGGACGTCATCACCTTCGGCGTGGTCCCCGCGCTCCTCGCCTTCTTCTGGGGTCTCCACGAGCTCGAACGCATCGGCTGGCTGGTACCCCTTTACTACCTCCTCTGCACCGCGGTCCGACTCGCCCGATTCAACGTCCAAACCAAGAGCGCCGACAGTCGCTACTTCGTGGGGCTGCCCTCCCCCGCCGCCGCCGGGACCCTCGCTGCCCTCCTCATCCTGACCCACCAGCTCGAAGGTCATCGGCTGGAGAGCCTGCTGATGGGAACCATGGTGGGGGCCCTCCTCGGCCTCGGCACCCTGATGATCTCCACCTTCCGCTATCCGAGCCTCAAGAAGCTCGATCTGCGCCGCCGGTTCAGCTACCGGACCGCCATCGGCATGGCGGCCATCCTGCTCCTGCTCACCTACCGGCCCGCGGTCTTCCTCCAGTGCGCTGCGGTGGGATTCACCCTTGCGGGGCCCCTGGGCTGGCTCTTCGGCCGCCTGAGGCGGCGTCCGAAAGGGTCCCTCGAAGGCCCTGCGAGCCCGGACGGCGAACTCTGAACCGGACCCGCCGACGGCGGCGACGACGGGCTGCCGGTGATAACCTCAGCCCATGACCGTCCTCGCCGTCGTCCATCCCTCCGACATCGTCGCCGTCGACTTCCGCGAAGCCCTCGACCAGCGAACAGACCTGTGGACCGACCTCCGCCTGCTCGCCGCCACCGAAGAGGAGGTGGGGCTTCTCACAGAAACCCGCGGCGCCGCCGCCATGGTCGCCGCCATCGACGCTGACAGCTTCGACGGGGTCGACGTCGCCTTCTTTTTCGGCCCCGCCGAAACCTACCGCCGCCACCTGGAGACGCTACCCCCGTCGACCCGCGCGGTCGTGGTGGCCTCCGGTACCGAGTCCGCAGCGGGGCGGCCGGTGGTGGCGGATCTTCAGGACCTGCAGGATGATCCCGGTGACGTCCTCCTGTCTCCGGACGCGGGGGTCGTGGCCCTCGCCCACCTGCTAGCACCGCTGCAGGAATTCGGTCTCTCAAGGGCGGTCGCCACCCTCCTCCAGCCGGTGTCCACCTGGGGCAAAGAGGGGCTCGACGAGATGTTCGAGCAGACCCGCGATCTCCTGAACTTCAAACCGGTGGAGAGCCGCTCGGTGCTGCCCGGGCAGCTGGCCTTCAACGTGCTCCATCTCCGCGAGTCGGCGGCGGCCTTCGAGGCCCAGCTCCGGGAGATCCTCGCCGCGGGGGACGAGGACGGGCCGGTCCTGGCCCTCCAGACCCTCCACGCCGGGGTCTTCCACGGCCTCGGAATCAGCCTCCACGTGCAGCTGACGCGGGACCCCGGCATCGATGGGATCTACGACGCCCTCGAGGCCAGCCCGCGGATCGAGTGGCCCAAAGCCCGAGACCCCGTGGGCCCCACCGCCGCCGCCTCCAGGGACGAGATCCTGATCGGCAACTTGGCGGCCTCCGGCGACGGCTACGCCATCTGGGCGGTGATGGACAACCTCACCGCCGGCGGTGCCCACAACGCCGCGGCGATCCTGGAGTCCCTGGTCCGGCCAGCCCTCCACTGAAGCGGCGCGCCCCCTGCATCGAACAAGCGGTTTCCAGCGAAGACCATGGTGGGCCCCGGATCTCCGGGGCTGTCCATCCATCCGCAGGAGGCCATCATGCTTCGAGTTGTCCGCCGCCGCCGGTGCGGGGGCCGCGCCCTAGCCCTGGGTGCCGCCTTCGCCGCCGCCCTCCCCCTCGCCTGCGCCTCCTCGCCCTCCGGCGTGGAGCCCCTCCCCACCGTCGACTTCGTCGACATGGACCGGTTCATGGGGGACTGGTTCGTCCTCGCGATCATCCCCAACGCCATCGAGAAAGACGCCTACGCCTCCGTCGAGAGCTACGCCCGAAGGCCCGACGGCCGGGTCGACATCACCTTCACCTTCCGCAAGGGGGGGTTCGACGGCAAAGAGAAGACCCTCGACATGGTGGGGACGGTCTTCGACACCAGCACCAACGCCGAGTGGCGGGTGCGCCCCTTCTGGCCCCTCAACCTGCGCTACCTGGTGACTGACCTCGCCGACGACTACCGCTACACGGTCATCGGACACCCGTCGCGGGATTTCCTGTGGATCATGGCCCGAGACCGCGAGCTGCCGGAGGACGACTGGAAGGGGATCCTCGCCCGCCTCGAATCCCAGGGCTACGACCTCGGTCGAATTCAACGCATTCCGCAGATTCCACCCACCAAGGGCGCATAAACTACCGGCTCCGAACCATACCCATACAGGAGCCGAGATGGACCCCCTCAAGCTATTCCAGGAGTACGCGGACGCCTTCGAAGCGACCTACGCCGACGACAACTGGCAGCGGCTGGAGCCCTTCTTCGCCGAGGACGCGAGCTACGTTACCCACGGGATGCCGCTCCAACCGATCAACGCCCAAGGTCGAGGGCCGCTGATCGTCGCCCTGGCCAACTCCGTCAATCAGTTCGACCGTCGCTGCGACTCCAGAAAGCTCGAGCTCCTGGCGCCGCCCGAAGTGAAGTCACAGTCCGTGACGATCACCTGGAGGGGCACCTACACCTTGGAAGGCTCCGACGATCTCGTCTTGGATGGGGTGGAGGAGATCTGGTTCAACCAGGCGGGGAAGATCTTTTCGATCGTGGATCGCTACAGCGAAGAGATGGGGCAAACCGTCCTCCGGTGGTTCCAGGCCAACCAAGCGGCCTTCCCCTGAGCGGGACGATGGCGGGCACCAAAACCTGGCTCGTGACCGGAGCCAACCGCGGCCTCGGGCTGGAGATCTGCAGGCAGCTCTTGGCCCGGGGGGAGGACGTGCTCGCCACCGCCCGGCGGCCGAAGGAGGCCACCGAGTTGGCGGCCCTGGGCCCCCGCAGGCTCCTCCCCCTCGACGTCGGCGACCCCGTGAGCGTCGCCGACCTGGCCGACGCCCTGGGGGACGACCCCATCGACGTTCTCGTCAACAACGCCGGGATCGGCGGCTCCGGGCAGGGGATCGAGCAGCTCGATTTCGCTGGCCTGGAGCGCTACGTCTCGATCAATAGCCTGGGGCCCCTGCGGGTCACCCAGGCCCTCCTGCCCCACTTGACCCGAGGCGGTAGGCGCATCGTCGCGTCCATCTCCAGCAACATGGGCAGCCTGACCAACAACCGGGACGGCGGCGCCTACGGCTACCGCGCCTCCAAGGCGGCCCTCAACATGCTAAACCGCAGCCTCGCCCACGAGCTGTCGGGGCGGGGCTTCGTCTGCGTCGTCCTCCACCCCGGCTGGGTCCGCACCGACATGGGGGGAGACCGGGCGCCCCTGTCTCCGGAGGAGAGCGTCGCCGGCATGGTGCGGGTCATGGACGGCCTCGGCCCCGACCTGAACGGCGCCTTCCTCGACCACCGGGGGGAGAGGCTCCCCTGGTAGATCTCCACCGGGGGCGGGAAGAATTCGGCCAGCCACCGCGTTGTCACCGTCGACAGGTTCACCCCCTTGCACCACCGTCGCAACGACCGGGCAATTCCGTGAATCCCAAAGACACTCTGGCCGACCGCCGTCCCGAGGCCGTTTCCCCCGAATCCTCCCCCTGCTGTCACCCTCAGCCGGAGCCGGAACCCGCGCCGCCGAGCTGCTGTGGAGGGCACGACCCCGCCGCAGCCGCCGTCTACGACACAGAGGCCATGGCGGGGATCGAGTTCACCTGCCCGATGCATCCCGAGGTCCAGCAGCTCGGGCCGGGCACCTGCCCCGACTGCGGCATGGCCCTCGAACCGGCGGAGATCACCGCAGAGGAGCCCCCGAACCCCGAGCTTGAGGATTTCGGCCGGCGACTGTGGGTGGCGGCCCCCGCCACCGCCGTGCTGGTGGCCGGGGTCATGGGGGATATGCTCTTCGGATTCGGCCTAGCCGAGGGCCTTGGGGCCGCGTTCCCGTGGCTACAGTTGCTGCTGGCGACGCCGGTGGTGCTGTGGGCCGGCCTGCCGTTCTTCGAACGGGCCTGGGATTCGCTTCGCAACCGGCGCCCCAACATGTTCACCCTGATCGGCCTGGGGACCGGCGCAGCGTACCTCTATAGCCTGGTGGCCACCGCGGCCCCCGGCCTCATCCCCGCCGTCGTCCGGGACGCTGCGGGCGGCGTCGCCCTCTACTTCGAGGCCGCGGCGGTCATCGTGACCCTGGTCCTCGTCGGTCAGGTGCTGGAGCTGCGAGCCCGTGCCCGAACGTCCCGCTCCCTGCGGGAGCTGCTGGAGCTGGCCCCCGCCGTCGCCCTGCGGGTCGAAGACGGCGGGGACCGCAACCTACCCCTCGATCAGGTCCGCCCCGGGGACCTCCTGCGGGTGCGGCCCGGCGACCGGATCCCGGTGGACGGCACCGTGGTGGAGGGAAGCAGCGCCGTCGATGAATCGATGCTGACGGGGGAACCTGTCCCCGCTTCAAAGACCGTCGGCGAGGCGGTGGCCGGGGGCACCTTGAACGGCCGCGGCGCCCTTGTCATGCGGGCCGAACGGGTGGGCCGCGACACCCTCCTGGCGCAGATCGTTCAGCTGGTGGCCAAGGCGCAGCGAAGCCGCGCCCCGGCGCAGCGCCTCGCCGACGCCGTCGCCGCCGTGTTCGTGCCGGTGGTGATCGCGGTGGCCGCCGCCACCTTCGGCCTCTGGCTGACCTTCGGCCCCGAGCCCCGGGGGACCCACGCTCTGGTGGCGGCGGTGGCGGTCCTCATCATCGCCTGCCCCTGCGTGCTCGGCCTGGCGACGCCGATGTCGATCATGGTGGCCCTCGGCCGCGGGGCCCGGGCCGGCGTGCTGGTCAGGGACGCCGAATCCCTGGAACGACTCGAAAAAGTCGACACCCTGGTGGTGGACAAGACCGGAACCCTCACCGAAGGGCGGCCGGTCGTGGAATCGATCGTGCCCGTCGGACTCGGGTCCAGTCGACTGCTCCAGCTCGCCGCCAGCCTGGAACGGTCGAGCGGGCATCCCCTGGCGGAGGCGATCCTCGACGCCGCGAAGCAGAGGGACATGGAGCTGCTGGCGGTCCGAGACTTCGAAGCCGTCCCCGGCCTGGGGGTCTCCGGCTCGGTGGAGGGCTCGCCGGTGGTCCTCGGCAACGCCAAGCTGATGGAGCGTCAGGGCGTCGATCTCGAGGCGGCCCGGCCACGGGCCGAAGCCCACGGACGCCGAGGGCAGACCCTCGTCTACGTCGCCGTGGGGGGAGAGCTGGTGGGCCTCCTGGGGATCTCCGACCCTATCGCCGACGGCGCCGCAGAGGCCGTCGGCGCCCTGCGGAGCGAAGGCCTGGAGATCGTCATGGCCACCGGCGACGCCGAAGCCGCCGCCAGGCGCGTGGCGGAGGAGCTGGGGATCGACCGCGTGGCGGCGGGCATGCTGCCGGAAGACAAGCAGCGCCTCATTCAGCGTCTGCAGGACGCCGATGGCCGGGTGGCGATGGCGGGGGACGGCGTCAACGACGCCCCAGCCCTGGCCCAGGCGGACGTCGGCATCGCCATGGGCACCGGCAGCGACGTCGCCATCGAAAGCGCCGGCGTCACCCTCGTCGGCGGCGACCTCCGCGCCCTGGTGCGGGCCCGCCGACTCTCCCGCGCCACCCTCCGCAACATCCGCCAGAACCTGGTCTTCGCTTTTGGCTACAACGCCCTCGGCATCCCCCTCGCGGCGGGGGCCCTCTATCCGTTGTTCGGCATGCTGCTGAGCCCCATGGTGGCGGCGGCGGCCATGAGCCTGTCGTCCGTCTCCGTCATCACCAACGCCCTCCGACTGCGAAACCTCCGGCTCTGAGATCTGAAGGACACCCATGCCCAAAGCGATACGCATAGGAATCGTCGGTACCGGCATGATCGCCGGCGCCATCGCCCGGGCGATCGCCCAATCCCCAAACGGGGTCCTCGTGGCCGCCTCCAGCCGCCGGGCGGAGCGGGCCGCGGAGTTCCTGGCGGAACAGGGCGCAGATCCCGGCGCCCGCCCCTTCGGCTCGTGGGAGGAACTTCTGGCCTGGGACGGCGTCGACGGGGTCTACATCGCCACACCGACCCACGTGCGGGAGGCCATCGCCGTCGCCGCCGCCGCAGCGGGCATGCACGTGTTGGCGGACAAGCCCTTCGACGGCCTGGCCTCCCTGCGCCGCATCACCGCGGCGTGCCGCGAGCACGGTGTCGCCTTCCTCGACGCCACGCACTTCTCCCACCACCCCCGCACCCGGCGGCTGAGGGACGAGATCGCCGGTCACCTCCAGGGGGCCCACGCCCTCCGCTCCGCCTTCTTCTTCCCCATGGACGACCGGGGGAACATCCGCTACGACCCGACCCAGGAGCCCACCGGCGCACACGGCGACATGGCCTGGTATTCGATGCGGGCGGCGGTGGAGTACCTGCCCGGAGCCATGGGGGCGGTGCGGCGGGTCCAGGCCCACGTCCGCCGCGACTCTGAGACCGGCGCCGTGGTCCGCACGGCGGGCTTCCTCGCCTTCGAGGACGGGTCCTCCACCACGTGGGACGTCGGCTTCGACACCGGTGCCCTGATCATGGACCTCGACATCCTCGGCCCCGGCGGGCTCCTGTCACTAGACGATTTCGTCCTCGACTGGGGCCACGGCTTTCCCTTCGACGACCCCGAACACGACGTCGGCTTCACCGTCCGCACCGGCGCCGCCGGCCCAGCCGACTTCCGATTCGTCACCGTCCCCAACGACCGACCGGCCCAGGTACGGATGATCGACGCCTTCGCCGGCCTCGCCGAGGATCCCACCTCGAAAGATCAGGCCGACGCCATCGCCCGCAGCGAACGGACCCAGGAGCTGCTGGACATCACGTGGGCCGCGGCCACGGAGGATGCTTAGCCTGGCAAGTAAGCGTGTTTGCGCAAATCGGCCTATCGGTCTTGGGCGCGCAGGGAGTCCCGGGGGTTCGAGCACCTTCTGTATTCACGACCCCGGGCAAAATCCGACGTAGGGGCGGGGCTTGCCCCCGCCCGTCTTGGCAGAACCGCCGATCTTTCGGAGCCGCGCTTTGACCTACCTCAGCGTCCTGTTCCAGGCCGAGGGTCCTAACCGTAGGTCGGGCGGGCAAGACTCCGAATCTCGAAATCGGTCGTGGTGAGGTGTTCGCTGGGTGGGCGACCTGGAGGGGGCGGGGCGGTCAAGGAGGGCTTCGGAGGGGCTTGATACCGTGTTTCGCCTCGTCCCTGCAGTTTCCCTTTTGTGTGCAGCTCCGCGGGCGCGGGCAAGCCACTCCGGATGCGGGCGGGGGCAAGCCCCGCCCCTACGCCGGAGTGGGTCCAGGGGAGGCGGATCCCACCACGGAAAGGACTTGTGTGAACACGCCTTAGCCGGCTAGCGATAGATCCTGCGCCCCTCTTCGATCTCACTGAGTGCCTGTTCGAACGGCAACACTTCTGAGTGCTGCGATTTGGCCTCGTCATATGCCCGGATGTCGGCGAGCTCCTCGAGCGCCTCCAAGATCGAACGCCATTCCTCCAAAGGCACGATGACCGCGGTCCGTTCCCCCTCCGCATTCGTCACATAGCTTTCGTGAACTGCCACCATAGCCTCGAACCTCCTTGCCTACTGGGAGTCTAACAGCGGCCGCCCCCAAGGGCGGTTTATCACCGTACTCCTGTCTGAACGGATGCCTCGGTACCCTGAGCCAGCGACGGAATCCGAGGGTACTCCTCCAGCATCGCCTCGGCCTTGCGACGACGCTGCCCGAGGGTCCGCAGGGTGAGGGGCAGGGTCACCAAGGCGTAGGCGGCCTTGGCCAGGCGGCGCAATGCTCCGCCGCGGATGGAGAAGGTGCCGGCGACGGCGATCACCAGCATCTCCCGCGCCTGACGGGGGGAGAAGTAGCGCCGAGCCAGGTAGATTTCGGTGGCCTCGGGGACGCGGCGGGCGGTGAGCCGTCGGCGGCTGGCGGCGTAGGTGACGACCCGCGCGTCGTGGCGCCGCAGGCCGCCGCGGGGGGCGTGGTGGTGCAGCACCCGTATCGTCGGGTCGAGGATCGACAGCGCCCCCGAAAGGTAGAGCCGCATGCCGAGGTCGGCGTCGGCCCGGGCACCCCGCTCGAAGGCGAGGTCGAAGAGGCCGCTGGCTTCGAGGGCGTCGCGTCGCACCATGCCGTTGTTCGTGGGGAAGACGTCGCTGGCCCGCCGGCGACGGAACGCTTCGGGCAGGGGGCCGCCCCCCACTTCGTCGGCGACGCCGCAGGACACCTGGGCGCCGGCGGCTTCCAGGTTCGCCAGGTGACGTTCGAGGAGGTCCGGCGGCACCTCGTCGTCGTCGTCCAGGAACAGCACCGCGCCCCCCCGGGACTGCATCAGGCCCAGGTTGCGGGAGCTGCACTGCCCGGCCACGTCGAGCTCGACGTAGCGAATCGGCAGTTTCGGAAACCGCTCCGGCCAGTCCCGCCGCCGCTGCTCCGCCTCGGTCTGATCGATCACCAGGATCTCGAGGGGGGGGACCGTCTGCTCCCCCAGCTGTTCGAGCAGGACCTCCAGGTAGGGGTAGCGGTCCAGGGTGGGCACGAGGACGGTGACCCTCGGCGGCGCCTCTCCGGTCGTCGCCGAGTCGGACGCCGGCCTAGGCGACGGGGCCGACGACGGCACCGTGTCCTCCAATCCCCGAACGGGGAGCTCCCGACGGATCCGCCGCAGGGCCGTGAACGCTTCGAAGATCCCCAGGTGTCCGGTCCGCACCCCTCGGGCCGCCGCCCACAGGGTCCATCGCGGACCGCTGCGCCGACGGACGAACCGCAGGGAGTCGGCCACCGTCGGCACCCCGTAGGCGCGGGGGGTCGAGCCCTCCGGCAAAAGCGACGGCACGTGCCGCGGGACGGCCCCCCCCATCAGCCAGCGGTGCCCTAGCTCCAGGGACGCGCCGTCGAGGGTGTCGAAGGCGGGATCGATCCCACCGAACCGGCGCCAAACCCCCACCGACGTCAGGCAGGCCCGCAGGGAGAGGCGCCACGACGTCGCTTCGAGGTGGGGGTCGGGGTCTCGGTTGAGCATCCAGGTGGGATGCACGTAGTCGATGGTGAAGGGCCTACCCTCCTGCCCGAGCAAGAGCCCCCCGTGCCACACGTCCCCCGGCCGCGCCAGGATCGGCGCGGGTTCCGGAGGGGGGCCGAGGCGGGAGTCCCAGCACAGGACAGCGTCCTCCGTCCTCGCCCGCGACATCAAAGCGTCCAGGGCCTCCGCCAGGGCCGCCACCCCCGCCGGAGATTCGGTCACGGGCACCCATTCACCGTGGGGCCAGGGCTCGCCGTGGGACCAGGCCTCGACGTCCCCACCGGGACCCAGGAGCACCAGATGGATGCGGGTCACGCCGCTTCCCCCGTGCTCAGGGCGAGGCGATAGAGCTCCTCGAAGCCGGCGATCTGCTGATCGAGGCGAAAGTGCTCCTCCACCCGTCGCCGTCCCGCCCGGCCCAGGCGCTGGCGCAGTTCCGGGTCCTCCGCCAGCTCCGCGAGCCTGCGGGCGGCGGCATCGGGGTCCCGCCGGGGGACGATGAAACCCGTCTCCCCGTCCACCACGTTCTCCGGCAGGCCCCCGGCGTCGCTGGCCACCACCGGCAGGGCCATGGCCTGGGCTTCGAGGACGGCGTTGCAAAAGCCCTCAGAAACCGCGAGGTGGAGGAAGACATCAGCCTCCGCCATCCGCTGGCGCACTGTCTCCTGGCCCACCGCCCCCGCCAAGTCGACCGCGTCGGAAAGTCCCAGCTGGTGGCGGGCGAAGGCCACGGCGTCGAGCTCCTCGCCGCCGCCGAGGATGAGGTACTCGAAGTCGACACCGGAGTCCTTCAGGCGGCGCAGGGCCCGCAGGGCGTATTCGTACCCCTTCTTCCAGTCCAGCCGGCCCACAGAGAGGATCCGCAGGGGGCCGCCCGGCCCGGGGTCGCTGGACCCGGAGGGCCGGGGCGCGAAGCACCCTGGGTCCAAGGCCGGCGGAATCAGCGCGAAGGGCTGAGCGTCGGCGAAACCCCGTCGACGGGCGCGGTCCCGCAGGTCGCGGCCGAGGAAGTGGAGGGCGTCGGCGCCGCGCCAGACGGGATCGTAGAAGCCGTCCCGGTCGAGGCCCACGTGGTTGAGGTCGAACCCGCGGAAGCTCACCACCACCTTGCAGCCCAGGAGGCGGCCGAGGTCGGCCCGCTCCACCGCCAGGGATCCGAACTCGAAGTGGACCAGGTCCGGATCCAAGAGCAGCAGGGGCGACTCCAGGTACAGGCGCTTGACCGCCCGCGCCCCACCTGCAGGGGCGGCCCGCCGCAGGAACTGCCAGGTGCCTCTGGGGCGTCGAAAAACGCAGCGGGCGAGCCGGAGCGGCAGGCGCAGGGCCGCCAGCAGGCGGGATCCGCTGGGGGGCTCCCGGCGGATCCGGCGTCCCCAGACCCGGCGGTCGAGGTCGGGGAACGCCCCCCAGTCGCCGCCGGCGTCGGCGGTGATCACGTGGACGTCCCAGCCCCGCTCCAGGAGCCCCTGGGCCTGCCGCACGACGAACGTCTCCGAGAGTTTCGGGAAGCGGCGGACCACCAGCGCCAGCCGCTTGTCAGTCCCGGAAGGAGGCTGGCCGCCCATCACGGGGATCCGGCTTTGCGGGCGACGGCGAAGAGGTGGGCCGTGCGCCGGCTCTGTCCTTCGAGTCCCCTGGACTCCAGCTGGCTGACGACGTTCGAGGCCATGCTCACCGCTAGCTGGATCGGACGGCGGGGGTCGAAGGAGCGCAGACCCCGGTAGCGGTGAATTCCGGTCTTGACGCCGTAGACCACCTGCACCTCGTCGAAGTGGCGGAGGAGGACCTCCTCCAGCTCGGCCCGCAGGTAGTGGCGGACATGGTCCGGATTGTAGTTGGGGGGCTCGTTCTTGACGTAGTCCCCGTTGGGGGTGGTGAAGTAGGCGAAGCCGCCGGGCCGCAGGACCCGGGCGATCTGCTCAACGAAAAGGTCGTCCCGCTCCACGTGCTCGATCACCTCCACCGACACGGCGCCGTCAAAGCTGGCGTCCTCCAGGGTGCAGGCACACATGTCCTCGACCACCACGCCGTCCACGTTGGAACGGCGGCTGCGCAGACGGGCCAGGAGATCGTCACTCAGGCCCAGCTTCAGGGTGGCCTGGACGTCGCTCTCCCGGGGCACGTCCAGCACGGTGACCCGGGCACCGAGGCCCACCGTGTAGGGGGAGCCGCGGCCGCCGACGTCCAGCAGGCTCGGCACCTCCGACCGCGCCCGGCCCGGCGAGGCGCAGAGCCTTCGCAAGTCTCGGTGGACACGGGAGTAGAGGGCCGGGAGGAAAGGCGTGGCCAGGAGACGTGCGTACTCGTAGGGCGTCATGGCGTCGGGGGGCGCAGCTTAGCAGTCCGCCGTTCGGCGTACCAGATCCAGGAAATCGGCGATCTGCCGATCGAGGCGGAAGTCCTCCGCCACCCGCCTGCGGGCCGCCGTCCCCATCGCCGCCGCCCCCTCGCCGTCCGCCGCCAGGCGCGCTATCGCGTCCGCCAGGGCCTCCGGATCCCGCGTCGGTACCAGCAGGCCATGGACGCCGTCGGTGATGGCCTCCGGCATGCCGCCGCAATCGGTGGAGATCACCGGCAGGCCACAGGCCATGGCTTCGAGGGCGGCGTTCGAAATTCCCTCGCTGAGGCTCGCCAGCAGGAAGCCGTGGGCCCGTTGGAGGACCCCCCGCACCCCCTCCGGCGCCAGATGCCCTACAAGACGCACCTTTCCCTCTAGGCCCAGGTCCGAAATCCCGTAGAGCAGGCGCTGGCGCTGGCCTTCGAAGCCGAAGCCGACGATATCCAGCTCGACGTCGACCCCCCGCTCCCTCGCCAGGGCGACGGCGTGGATCGCGTCGTCGTGCCCCTTGCGCCAGATCATGGAACCGGTGGTGACCAGCCGCAGGGGCTCGCCGGGGCCACGGGGGGTACGGCCACCCGGCGGCGGGGCGAAGACCTCGGGGTCCACCGACGGCGGAATCACCCGCGCCTTGGCGGGGTCGAGGCCGTAGAGCTCCGCCTCCCGAACCATGTCCCGGGACACGCAGTGGACCGCCGTCGCCCCCGTAAGGCTAGCCGGCAGCCGCTCGTAAAGTCGGCGGCGGCTAGGGTCGTGGGCCGCCACGTTGATCTGCGCCCCGCGGCAGCTCACCAGCACCGGGACGCCCAAGTCGTAGAGCGGCAGGTGGATCATGGCGGCGGCGTTCCAGGGAAAATAGAAGAGATCCCAGGGGCGACGGGCGTAGGGCAGGAGCCGCAGGGCCTCCGCCATCGAACCACTGGCCCGCAGGGCGGCGGCGGTGGACCGCGGAGCCGTCGCCAGCCCCGAGGCGACCTGGGACACGAGCTGAAGACCCCGGCGGGAACGGCTCTCCGTGCCCGTCGGCAGCCGCAACCAGTGGAGACGGGGGTGGTCCGCCGCGTGGACCCAGGGGGCCCGATCACGGGCCGCCACCCAGACGTCCACCCCGCCGTCCGCCAGCCCCACGAACAGCCGTTCGAGGAACGTCTCGATGGGCCAACCGACGCCGAGCACCGCCATGTGGAGGCGTCGCTCCTCCCTGCGTACATCAGTCAAGATGCGACCCCCGGATCACGGCCCAGGGCCCGCAGGTAGAGGGCCTCGTGACGTGCCACCTCTAGATCGATGCCGTAGTGCTCTTCCACCCGGCGACGGGCCCCCGCCCCGAGCCGGCGGCGTAGCCCCGGATCCGCCAGCCGCCGAAGCGCCCGTACCAGGGCCTCCGGGTCCTCCGGCGGCACCCGCAGGCCGCTCTCCCCGTCCACCACCAGGTCCCGGGAGCCGGGGATGTCGGTGACCACCGCGGCGCGACCGGCGGCCATGGCCTCCAGGAGGGCCACGGGGCAGCCCTCCATCCGTCCGCGGCCCAGGGTCGGCAGGGCGAAGATGTCCACCCCCCGCAGCAGTCGGTCGACCTCCGCCACGCCCCCCAGGAACCGAACCCGATCGGCGATCCCGAGCTCCTCAGACAGCTGACCGAGGGACTCGGCGTAGTCGGCGTCCAAGGGACGGCCGGCGATCAGCAGGTGTAGGCCCGGCACCTGCGCCACCGCCCGCAGCAGGGTCGGGTGCCCCTTCACCGGCACCAGGTGGGCGACGCAGGCCACCAGCAGGACGTCCTCCCCAAGGCCCTCCCGGAGGTCCGGCCGGCCGGGACCTTCAGGCCGGAAGCGTTCGAGGTCGACGCCGCGGGGCACGAGCTCCGCCCGATCGCGCAGCCAGCGGGGGCCGAAGAACGACGCCATCATGTCGGTGTTCTGCACCGCGATCCGACGCGCCAGCCAGGACCGCAGCCACCACGACCGATGGTTCCAGCTCATGTTCTTCTTGGTGTAGATCCAGCGGGCGCCGGCGAAGCGGGCCACCAGGGCCTCGGTGTAGTCGTCGAGGTAGTGGAAGGAATGCCAGAGATCGAACCCCCGCAGCGGCGCCGCCGCCCGCCGGCAGCGCCCCAGCAGGGACCGGAGGGGCCGCGGGTCGACGGTGGTGGGGGCCTCCACCAGGGGTATGCCGAGAGACTCAATCTCCTCTTCGATGGCGTTGTGGGCCCGGTACCGGACGCAGATCGAGGGCGCGAACCGGCGCCGGTCGAGGCGCCGCGCCACGTGGAGGAGGGCCCGGCCGGAGCCGGCGGTCTCGAAGTTGGGAATCGTGAAGAGGAGGCGTATCGGCGTCACGGCCCGCCCCCGCCCCGTCCCCCCAGCAGACGCGCCGGCAGCCGGGCGAGCTTGTCCCCGACGCGCCCCAGGAGCCAACCCGCCGTCGACCAGGCGGTGGAGCTGGTAGGGCTGGTGGCCAGGGCCCGCGTGACGAGCCCCAGGCCGCGGATTCCCCACCAAAACCGGGCCTCCCGGCACAGCTGGTTCGACCACGCCCGGCGGTGCAGGTCGCCGAAGCGGTCGATGCCCTCGGCGTCGAGCCAGGTACGTACCTGGCGCAGCGCGCGGCGCTGGTCGGTGAAGGCCCGCTCCTTGGCGGCCATCAGGCTGACGTGCTGAGGATCCCGCCGCATCAGGGTCAGGGGGTCGGCGATGGCCACCATGGGCACGCCGCGGGCCGCCAGCTTCAGGAACAGCAGCCAGTCCTCCCCCACCCGCAGATCCTCGGCGTAGCGCAGCCCCCCCAGGGCCCGGCGACGCACCATGAGGCTGGTGTTGGTGATCTTGTTGCTGTCCAGATAGAGGAGCCGGAACGCCGACGGCGGATCCGCCGGAAACTCCCCCTGTACCGCCACCGCCGGCCACTCCCCGAAGGACACGCCGTCGCCGTCGACCCAGCGCACCGCGGAGTAGACCAGCCCTACATCCGGGCGATCCCGCAGCACGGTCCGCTGGGTCCGCAGCCGGTGGGGCAGAGCTCGGTCGTCGTCGTCCAGGATCGCCACGAACCGGCCCCGAGCCGCGTCGATGCCCCGGTTGCGGGCGGCGCCGGGGCCGAGGGGCCGCTCGTTGCGGAGCACCCGGATCCTCGGATCCCGCGCCGCCAGGTCCGCCAGCACCTCCGGCGTTCTATCCGTCGAGCCGTCGTCCACCACCAGGAGCTCGAAGTCGTCGAAGTCCTGGTCGAGGATCGACGTCACCGCCGCCGGTACCAGCGCCGCGCGGCCGTGGGTGGCGATGACGACGCTGACGTCTGGGGAGGTCGATTCCGACGGGGCCATGGGGGCGCAGTCTGGCAACCGGCCACCGCGCCGTCAAGGACCGGCGGACCGCCATGGACCCCCACCCGGGCCGGCCCGTAGACCCGATGGGCCCCCACCGAACCTGGAGACCTCGATGCACCGGATCCCCGCCGCGGCCAAACGTCTTCTCGCCTCCCCCCACCTGTTTTGGGCACTGCCCCTGCTGGTCACCCTTATCTTGTCCCCAGGACTGGGGGGCGGGCTCTATGTGGACGACCACATGCACCGGGAGGCGCTGAAGGAGGACCCCGCCCACCCCGAGCTCCGACGCTCGCCGGCGATGCTCTTCTCGTTTCTGAACGGGGATCCGCAGCAGGTCAAGGCCTTGGTTGAGGCGGGCCTCTGGCCCTGGTGGACCGATCCGGAGCTGCGCCTGGCGTTCCTCCGTCCGCTGGCGGGATTGTCCCACCACCTGGACTGGACCCTGTGGCCCGGGAGCCCGCTGGTGATGCACCTGCACTCGGCCCTTTGGTACCTAGGGGTGGTGGTGTGCCTGCTAGCCCTCTACCGCCGCCTCTTGACGCCCCCCTGGGTGGCGGGGCTGGGGGCCCTGCTCTTCGCCGTCGACGAGAGTCAGACGTTCCCGGCCCTGTGGTTGGCGAACCGCAACGCCGCCATGGCCGGCCTCTTCGGCTTCCTTGCCCTGTGGGCCCACGACCGCTGGCGTCGGGACCGCTGGCGACCCGGCGCCTGGCTGGCGCCCGCCTCCCTACTGGCGGCGGTCCTCAGCAACGAGGGGGCGGTGGCGGCCGGCGGCTACCTCCTGGCCCACGCCCTGTTCCTGGATCCGACCCCGCGGCGACGGGCTCTGCTGTCCATCTTGCCCTGCGCCTCGGTCGGGGTCCTATGGGCCCTCGCCTACCGGTGGGCGGGCTTCGGCGCCGCCGGCTCCGGCGTCTACATCGACCCCGGGGCCAGCCCCCTGCGTTTCCTCGGAGCCCTGGCGGAACGGGCGCCGGTGCTGCTCTGGGGCCAGTGGGCATGGCCACCTGCGGACCTCTTCATGATGCTGTCGGGGGCGGGGCGTACGGGCATGGTCCTCGCGGCGTGGGGCCTGGGGCTGGTCCTCGCGCGGCTGCTGTGGCCCCTGCTCCGATCCGACCCGGTGGCCCGTTTCCTCGCCTGCGGCATGGTCCTTTCGCTGATCCCCGCCAGTTCCACCTTCCCCTCCAATCGGCTGCTCTTCTTCACCGGCCTCGGGGCCGCCGGCCTCCTGGCGATGCTGCTGGCGCGGGGCTGGGCCTTCGTGCGCCGGACCGCCCCCTCGATACCGCGGGCGGCGACCCTCGGGGCCTTCGCCGTGGTGCTCCCCATCCACCTGGTGCTGCCACCCCTGTCGGTGACGGCCTACCTGACCCAGATGCAGCGGATGGAACAGCTCATCCAGACCACCGCCGCGAGCCTGCCGGGGGACGACGGGGCCTCGGACCAGGAAGCGGTGGTGGTGTCGACGGTATCGGGATTTGTCTCCCTTGCGGCGGCGGTCGTGCGGCTGAGCGAGGGCGGCCCCCAGCCGAAACGATCCCTGGTGCTGTCGTCGAGCCTCCAGGGCTTGGAGATCCATCGCCCGGACGAATACACCCTCGTCCTCCGGCCCGAGGGCGGTTTCCTGACCCCGATTCGCCCCAGCGCGGAGGAAGAAGGGCCCGTGGTCGACCCGCGGCGGGTGTTCTCGATGCTCGATCACCTCTTCCGCGATCCGGTGACGCGGCCCTTCGAGGTGGGCCAGCGCCGGAGCCTCGGCGGGGTCGAGGTGGAGGTCCTCACCGTGTCGGCGGACGGCCGTCCCCTAGAGGCGGCCTTCCACTTCAAAGAGCCGCTGGAGTCTCCCCGATGGCGGTGGCTCCAGTGGCGGGACGGTCAGTACCGGTCCTTCGTGCCGCCAGCTGTGGGGGAATCGACCCGGGTCCCCGGACTCGACGGCCCAGGTCAGCGCAGGGAGAGCAGCACGTAGGCGGCGGTGGCCCCTGTCGACGGGGCCCTCGGTCAGGTGGCGATCCAGGTCAACAGCCCCGACCGAAACGTGATGTCGACGAACAGGCGCTTGCCGCACCGGGCTCCGCTTTGGAGGCTGCGGTAGGCGACGATCAGGTCCGGCTGCTCTTCCTCGATCCCGTGGAGCAGCTCGCCGACGGTGCGCCCCCGCTCCTCCAGGGCAGGGGCCTTTCTGCGGCAGGTCGCTCACCGCGAGCACCTTACCCAGGGTCACCGGCCGGTCGGTGAACAGGGGTCGGTGAACGGGGTGCGGGCGGCCGCCTTGAAGACGCTCTGAACGGGTCGATTCGGGTCATCGCTTCCTCGGTCAAGGGGTCGACGGGCGTCAGCACAGGGTCCTGTGCACCGTTTTCCGAAGATCCCAGTGGATTTCCACCATTCTCCGGGAAAGCTCTCCATGGAAGAGAAAGGCGTCGGCCTAAGCATTTGAAAACAAATGACTTACACCTTGACTTACGCCTTGTTTACGCCTACGATCCATATCGAGCTGGACGCGGCGGCACCTTCTAAGCCAATCGCTGCGCCCCGCAAAAACCGGCAACCCCTTCGGCACGTGCTTCGAGATTTGCTTTCCACCGATCCCTGAGACACGACCCCCATGGCCCTACCCAGACTCCTCCCCACCGAGCTCGACCGCCACGTGCGCACCGCCCGTGAGCTGGTGCGCGCCCGGCGGGACGAGCCGGAGCAGGGGCGTCTAGAAACGGCCTCCCCCCTCGATCGCCTCCTGCGGGGCGGCCTGCGCCGGGGGGAGCTGCTGGAGGTGGTGGGCTGGGGCTCCAGCGGCCGGTTCTCCCTCGTGGTCAGCGCCCTGGCGGCGATCACCGGACGCGGCGAGGCCGCCGCCCTCGTCGACCTGGGGGACGCCCTCGACCCCCAGGGAGCCCGCGCCGCCGGCGTCGAGCTGGAGCGCCTCCTGTGGGCCCGGCCGCGGCATATGAAAGAGGCCCTGGCGAGCGCCGAAGCGATCCTCGACGCCGGCCTGCCGTGCCTGGTGGTGGACCTCGGCGTGCCGCCGGTACGGGGCGGCCGCGGGGCAGAGGCCTTCTGGCTGCGCCTCGCCCGGGCCGCCCAGAAGCAGCGCACGGCGCTGCTGGTGTCATCCCCCTACCGGGTCACCGGCACCGCCGCCGGGGCGGTGATCGAAGCCCGCGACCGGCGGGCGGTGTGGCACGGACGGGGGTTCGGCCCCCGGATCCTCGGCGGCGTCGCCAGTCGCCTCGACCTGGTGAAGGGCCCCGGCTGGCAGGAGGCCCGCCGCGAAGACCTCACCCTCGGCCTCGAAGGACCCATCGGCGCCTCGACCGTCGACACCCCGGCCGTCGACACCCCAGCAGCCGACACACTACGAGCTTCCCCCGCGCCGGCGCCCCCGGGCGTCGGTGTCTCGCCCCCCCGAA
>JBCDIS010000051.1:0-42146 GCA_038748685.1 Acidobacteriota bacterium
CCGGCCGCGGCCTGCTGACGGTGCGGGTTCTGAGGCCCCCCCTCCCGGTGGAGGTGATGACCGAGTCCGCCGAGCCGCCAAAGCCGGCCGAGGGGACGGGCCCCCGCGCCACCGACGACGCCGCCCCCCGCGCCGCCGACCGCCCGGTGTCCATCCAGACCGTCGCCGGCGACGCCACCACCGGCAAGCCGAAGATCCACGGCGCCGTCAAGGTCGCCTCCGGCCCCTGGGGTATGGAGGAGGAGTGGTGGTCGGAACGGCCCCTGGAACGGGACTATTGGGACGTCGAGCTGGCCGCCGGCGGCCTCTACCGCCTCTACCGCGAACGCCAAACCGGCGACTGGTTCCTAGACGGGATCTACGACTGACGGCCCTGGGCCGGCCCGCGCAGGTATTCCCAATCACGCAGGCGCCGGTTGCATTTCGGCGACGCTCCGTGTCCAAGGATCAGGTGACCGCACGACGCGGCGCCGGAACCGGAGGAACGGCCATGCGCGACCCCAGGGTGTACCAAATCTCGATCCTCTCGGGGCTCCTCGCCTACGGGGTCGTGGGCCTCGGCTTCGAGGTCGACGGCGTCGACGCGGCGGCGATCCTGGGGACCGCCCTCGCCGCCCAGCTCGTCGCCACCCGGCTGGTGGGGTTGCCCCGCTTCGACCCGAAGAGTGCCCTGATCTCGTCCCTGTCGCTGATCCTCCTGCTGCGGGCGGCGAGCCCGTGGCTGGCGGCGGCGGTGGCGGCGGGCACCATCGCCAGCAAGTTCGCCATCCGGCGCCGGGGGAAGCACGTGTTCAACCCCACCAACTTCGGGCTGGCGGTCGCCATGCTGGCGTCGGACCGGGTGTGGGTGTCCCCCGGCCAGTGGGGGTCGGCGGCGTTCTTCGCCTTCCTGCTGGCGGGGCTCGGCGGCCTGGTGGTCCACCGGGCGACCCGGTCCGACGTCACTTGGGCGTTCCTCGGGGCCTGGGGGCTGGTGCTCTTCGGCCGCGCCGCCTGGCTCGGAGACCCCTGGACCATCCCGCTGCACCAGCTGCAGAGCGGCGCGTTCCTGATCTTCGCCTTCCTGATGATCTCCGACCCCAAGACCACCCCCGACGCCCGCTCCGGCCGCGTCGTCTTCGCCGCCCTAGTGGCCCTAGTGGCGGGGGGCATCCAATTCGGCCTCCACCGTCCCAACGCGCTCATCTGGGCCCTCTTCCTCTGCGCCCCGGCGGTGCCGTGGATCGATCGCCTGCTCCCCGCCCATAGATTCTCCTGGGGCAGCGCGCCGAGCCCCCGCCGTGCTCAGGCACCAATCCGCCCGTCCACCTCCAACCTACCCTCCGCCGCTTGAAGGAGTCCGCCATGCGTACATGTCCACCTGTCTTCCCCCGGCGAATCACCGCCGTCCTTGGCGCCGGTCTGCTCGCCGCCGCCCTCACCGCCGCTCCGGCCCTCGGATTCTGCGGCTTCTACGTCGCCAAGGCCGACACAGACCTGTTTAACCAGGCCTCGAAGGTGGTCCTCGTGCGGGACGGGGATCGCACCGTCCTCACCATGGCCAACGACTTCCGCGGCGAGCCCCAGGAGTTCGCCATGGTGGTTCCCGTACCCACCTTCCTAGAACGGGATCAGATCCACGTCGGCGAGCGTGGGGTGATCGAGCACCTCGACGCCTACACCGCCCCGCGGCTCGTCGAATACTTCGACGCCGACCCCTGCCGGCAGGATTTCCGGGAGCGTCTCACCTCGGCCGCCGCTCCGGCGGCGGACCAGGCAGAGGGTGCCCGCCTGCGCCGGGAAGCCAAAAAGCTCGGGGTCACCATCGAGGCGGAGTACACCGTCGGCGAGTACGACATCCTGATCCTCTCCGCCAAGGAAAGCTCCGGCCTCGAAACCTGGCTGACGGACAACGGCTATCGGATCCCTGCCGGAGCCTCCAAAGTGCTGGGGAGCTACCTGCGGCAGAATATGCGGTTCTTCGTCGCCAAGGTGAACCTGGAGGAGCAGTCCAAGCTCGGCTACACCTACCTCCGGCCCCTGCAGGTGGCCTACGAGTCCCCCAAGTTCATGCTGCCGATCCGCCTAGGCACCGTCAACGCCAACGGCCCCCAGGAGCTCTTCGTCTTCGCCCTCACCCGAACCGGACGGGTGGAGACCACCAACTACCGCACCGTCAAGCTGCCCACCGGGGCGGAGCTGCCGGAATGGGTGGAACAAGACTTCGGTGACTTCTACCGCGACATGTTCGCCCGGCAGGTAAAGCGCGAGGGCAAGGCCGTGTTCCTCGAGTACGCCTGGGACATGGCCTGGTGCGACCCCTGCGCCGCCGACCCACTGTCCCGCCAGGAGCTTCAGCAGCTCGGCGTGTTCTGGCTCGACGACCGAAAGGCCGAGCTGGGGCGCCGGGGTGCCCCTTCTCCGGCCCAGGACGTCTTCGTTACCCGCCTGCACCTGCGCTACACCGCCGACACCTTCCCCGAAGACCTGCGCTTCCAGGAAACCGGCGACCGCAGCAACTTCCAGGGACGTTTCGTCATCCGCCATCCTTGGAAGGGCAGCCCGCGGGCCTGCGCCGCCGCCGGAGAGTACTTCCGTCAGCTCGCCCGGCGCCAGGAGAAAGAAGCCCAGAGCCTCGCCCACCTCACCGGCTGGGGTCTTTCGGACATCCGGGACCGCATGGACCTCGAGGGCCCGACCCCCGCAGACGACGGCGGCCAGCCCTGGTGGAAGAAGCTCTGGGGCGGCTGAGGGGGTTGGGTTTCCCCCGAGGGAGCCACCTTGCCTCCCCGGGGGGGATGGCGTATCTTCGCCCGGCCCGCCCCTCTTCCCCGCCCACGAACCTTCCCGCGAGGACCCCATGGCCCAGGACCCCGAACCCAGGCAACTCACCCCCCGTGACGACGCCTACCACCTGCTCACCGGCGTCGCCATGGGGGCCGCCGACGTCGTACCGGGGGTTTCCGGCGGCACCATGGCATTCATTATGGGGGTCTATGCCCAGCTGATCGAGGCCATCCGCAGCTTCGACCTCGACCTGGTGAAGCGGCTGCTCCGTTTCGACATCCGCGGCGCCCTCGACCAGGTGCCTTGGCGCTTTCTGCTCGCCCTCGGCAGCGGCATCGGGCTGTCGATCCTGACCCTCGCCCACGTCGTCAGCTGGCTGCTGGAGAACCAGCGCCCGCTGCTCTATTCCCTATTCTTCGGCCTGGTGCTGGCGAGCATCGTCGCGGTGGCCCGGGACGTACGCTGGTCGCCGACGACGGTCCTCGGCCTCGTGGTGGGCACGGCCCTGGCCTTCTGGCTGGTGGGCCGGGTGCCGGTGGCCATGCCCAACGACCCGCTGACCCTCTTCCTCAGCGGGTCGGTGGCCATCTGCGCCATGATCCTGCCGGGCATTTCGGGATCCTTCATCCTGCTGATCCTGGGGCAGTACGCCTACGTGCTGGAGGCCGTCAAGGCCCTGGACGTCATCGCCCTGCTGCCCCTGGCGGCGGGGTGCGTGGTGGGCATCCTCGGCTTCGCCCGCGTCCTCAGCTGGCTCTTCGTCCACTACGAGCAGCTCACCATCACCCTCCTGGTGGGGCTGATGATCGGCTCCCTGCGCAAGATCTGGCCCTTCAAGGAGACCGTGGAGACCATGATCGACCGCCACGGCCAGGAGGTGCCCAAAGTGGAGCACAACCTGCTGCCGGATCCCGCGGCGGCCGAGACCTGGTTCGCCCTCGGCCTGTGCGTCGCCGGCTTCCTGATCATCCGCCTCCTCGATCTCCTCCGCCGCCGCTTGGTGACGGAGGAGACCCCGACCTGATCAGTCGGCCCGCAGGGCCAGCATCGGATCGGTGCCGGAGGCCCTTCGGGCCGGCAGATAGCTGGCCAGAAGGGTGACGACGAAGAGCACCGTCATCCCCACCACGACGATCCCCGGCTCCACTGGCACGAAGTCCGCCATGATCGACGCGATGGCGCGGTTGACGACGATCACCCCGGGGATACCGAGGAGGATGCCGAGCACCGCCAGCTTCAGACCCTGGCGCAGGACCATGCCCTCGACGCTGCGGCGGCTGGCGCCGAGGGCCATCCGCACTCCGATCTCGTGGCGCCGCTGGGCGACGGCGTAGGCCAACACCCCGTAGGTGCCGAGGGCCGCCAGCACCAGAGCCAGCCCGCCGAATCCCCGGAGCAGCAGGGTGAACAGCTTCTGCCCGACCCAGAACTGCTCGATGAAGTCGTCGAGGACCTGCACCTGGGCCACCGCCACGTCCCGGTCGAAGTCCCGGAGGACCTTCCGCACGGCCTCGCCGAGGGTCGACGGCTCCACGGCGGTTCGCAGGGACAGCCCCACCGTCGCCCCAGCCTGCTGGTCGTAGGGGAGGTAGACCGTGGGCGCCAGGTCGTCGTTGATGAGCAATCCGTGGCGTACGTCCTCCACCACCCCGACGATTTCCCGGGAACCGCCGAGGAGGGTCAGCCGTTCCCCAACCGGGTTATTGCCCCCCCAGTGCCGCTCCACCATGGACCGGTTGACCACCGCCACCGGCGCCCCTTCGAGGCCATCGGCGTCGGTGAAACCGCGGCCGGACTCGACGGCGATACCCAGGGTCTCGAAGTATCCCGGTCCGGCGGTCAGCCATTGGGCACGGCGGGGGGGCTGGTCCGGCGACGTCGGCGACGCGTCGATGTCGAACAGGTCACGGGGGACGAAGATGTGCCGCGGCAGGGTGTTCGACACCAGCACCGCCTCGACCCCCGGCAGGGCCCCCAGGCGCTCACCCAGCTCGTCGACGGCGGCGATCCTCTCGACGTCGGTGCCGTAGCGGTTCAGCGGCAAGGTCATCTGGATGGTGAGCAGCTCCTCGGTGTCGAACCCTGGGTCCGATCCCTGGAGCACCTCGAAGCTGCGCAGGAGCACCCCGGCCCCCGCCAGGAAGATCAGCGCCAGGGACAGCTCCGCCACCACGAGGGCGCTCGACAGGAGCTTCCTGCGGCCCCCCAGGGTCGAACCGCGGCTTCCGTCTTTGAGGGCCCCCACCAGGTTCAGCCGGAAGGTCTGGACCATCGGCGCCAGGCCGAAGACCACGCCGCCGAAGAGGGTCACCGCGACGGTGTAGGCCAGCACCCGGCCGTCGATCACCGGCATGTAAAACGACGGTAGCTGGGCGGCGAAGGCGGTGGCGATCAGGCGGACTCCCACCACCGCCAACCCCAGGCCCACGAGGCCGGCGATCCCTGCCATCACCAGGCTCTCCATCAGCAGCTGGACCACCAGTTGCCCCCGCGCCGCCCCCAGGCTCGAACGCACCGCCATCTCCCGCTGGCGGGCCTGGCTGCGGGCCAGCAGCAGGTTGGCGATATTGGCGCAGGCGATCAGGAGGACGAACAGCAGGGCCCCCTGCATCATGTGCAGGAACAGACGATTGCGGGGATCCGGGATCTCCTCCCGCAGGTTGTAGATGTCCAGCAGGTAGCCGCGATTGGCCTCCGGGTACTCGGTTTCCAGCCGCGCCATCAGGGCTGTCATCTCGGCCTGGGCCACCTCGTCGGTGACCCCCGGCGCCAGCCGTCCGATCACTAACAAGTCCCGCTCGTGGCGTTCGATCCGCGCGGGGTCGAGGGCCAGGGGAACCCAGAGCTCGGTGGAGGGGTCGAGGAATTCGAAGTCCTCCGGCATCACCCCCACCACCTGGTGAAACTCCCCGTTGAGCTTCATGGTGCTGCCCACCGCACCGGTGCCGCCGAAACGTTCGACGAACTGATCGTGGGATAGGACGACGACCTGGTCCCTGCCCGGGACCCCCTCGTCGGCGAGGAAGGTCCGCCCCCGTAGGGCCTGCGCCCCGAGAACGGAGAAGAACTCTGGGGACACGGCGGCGGCGGCCAGCTGCTCCGGCTCGGCGTCACCCCGGTCCAGGCTCATGGGCTGGGCGCGGAAGCCGGCGAGCTGGGTGTACGACGTCTGCGCGTCCTGAACATCCAGCAGATTGGCGGCGGACATCGGCGTCAGGAGACCCTCCGGCTGATCCGAAGGGCGCTCGCTCAGCAGCGACAGCCGATGGGGCTCCTCATAGGGCAGGGGCCGATACAACAGCCCGTTGACCAGGCTGAACACCATCGTGTTGCCGGCGATGGCGAGGGTTAGGGAACCGACGACGAGAAGCGAGACGGCCGGGCTCTTGGTGAGGGCCCTGAGGGCGAAACGCAGGCTCTGGCGAAGTAAATCCATGGCGACCTCCTAGGAGTCGATAGTCCAAGGTGCACCCAGATCCTTACGCTCCACTTTTCAGGGATGTTCCAAAAGCCCCCAAACGTCTTCACGTTTCGGCACGATGAGCAGCTTCCCGCCCCAACCGCGCCCCGATTTGTAGACGCCGGCTCACGGGGAGCCCGGCCAGTACCCCCATCACCAGGAGGTGAGCCATGAACGTTCAGACCCACGTCCAAGCAGGCCCCCAAGACATCGTCATCGACCCCATCGAGACTTGAGAAGACGCCCTATGAATGTTCGCACCCACGTCCAGACCGGTCCCAAGGACCTCATCCCAGACCCCGTCGATACCTGAAGGAGGATCCGAATGAAGACTCAGACCGCCGTCAAGGCAGGCCCTCAGGACATCATCGTCGAACCCATCGACACCTGAACGAGGTTCCCATGAAGGTGCACACCCACATCAAAGCGGGACCCAAGCGCGTCGTCCTCGACCCCATCGACACTTGAAGGAGGCTCCCATGAAAGTACAAACCCACGTCCAGGCAGGTCCCCAAGAGCTGGTCCTCGACCCCATCGACACCTGAGGAGAACTCCGAATGAAGATACAAACCGCAGTCAAAGCCGGTCCGCAGCGTTTCCTCATCGACCCCATCGAGACCTGAGGGGACACGATATGAGAGTTCGCACCGACACCAAGGCCGGTCCCCAACTCGTGATGCTCGAACCCGTCGACACCTGAGTCGCCGCGCGCCGATGTCGTCCCCAGGGCGACATCGGGTCCCCTGATCCTTTTCCTGGTCCGGTTCGAAGGTATCGGCGAAGATAACCTCGCCGAACACCTCCGCGACCCACCAGGAGACCCCCTTGCCCGACGCGAACCCCGTTCCCTACTCCAGCGACGCCGCCTGGCGCGGCGCCGAGCTCGCCGGGCGCCCCGAGTGGCGCCACGACCTCACCCCCCCTGAAATCGACGAGATCGACCGCGCCCTCCAGAAGGTCCGGGACGCCGGACTGAACCACGACGACGTCACCGCCGACGCTTTTCCGCTGCCCACGTTCGGTGAACGCCTGCGCCGCGCCGGCCACACCCTCGAACACGGCTGCGGCAGCTTCCTTCTCCGCGGCTGGCCCGTCCGCAACTACGATCTCGACGACAACTCCCGGGTCTTCTCGGGGCTGTCCCGCCATCTGGGAACACCGATCTCCCAGAGCGCCAGGGGCGAGACGATTTTCCACGTCCGCGACGCCGGCCTGCCCTCCGGCGACCCACGTGCCCGCGGACCGAACACCGCCAAGGGCCTCCACTTCCACTGCGACCGCTGCGACGTGATCGGCTTCCTCTGCGTCCACCAGGCCCTCGAAGGGGGGGAGAGCTACCTCGTCAGCTCCATCACCGTCCACAACGAGATCCTGGCCCGGAGGCCCGACCTCCTCGAGGAGCTCTACCGCCCCTGGTACTACAAGACCCACAACGTCGACACCGCCAACGACGACCCCTGGTGCCGCCAGCCCATCTTCGCCCTCGAGCAGGGGTACTTCGTGGGCTACGTGCTGCGGGTTCTCATCGACCGCGCCTACGAGCTGCCGGAGCTGCCGGACATGACCCCGAAGCAGAAAGAGGCACTCGACTTCCTCGACGCCGTCTGCGCCGAACCCGAGCTGCACCACCGCTTCCGCCAAGAGCCGGGGGATCTGCTCTTCGTCAACAACTTCGTCAACTTCCACTCCCGCTCCTCCTTCGTCGACCACGACGATCCCGAGCGCAAGCGGCTCTTGCTGCGGATCTGGCTCTCCATGCCCGACAGCCGCCCCCTCCCAGCCTCCTTCGCCGGCAGCTTCGGTCGCACCGGCGCCGGCGAGATCCGCGGAGGCATCCATCCCGCCTGACCGGAGCAGCAAACGGAGCGTGTTAGGGCCAATCGGTAGTAGACGCGCAGTGAGTCCAGAGCTTCGAGCACCTTCTGTAGTCACGACCCTGGGCGGGTTTCCGGCGTAGGGGCGGGGCTTGCCCCCGCCCGTCTTCGCAGAACCGAAGATCTTTCGGATCCGCGCATTGGCTTTGCCTCCCCGGACTGCTCCAGGCCGAGGGACCACGCCCGTTTGTCGGCGCGGGCGAGACTCTGGATCTCGAAAGTGGGTCGTGGTGACGTGTTCGCAGGGGGAGCGACCTGCGGGGGACGGGGCACTCAAGGAAGGTCTTCGGAGGGGCTTTGGCTCGTGTTTCGCCTCGCCCATGCTGATACCTATCAATGCTTTAGCTCCGCGGGCGGGGGCAAGCCCCGCCCCTACTTTGGAGTCGGTTCGGCGGAAGTCGGCGCTCTAGCCGGGGGGCGAGCCCAGGTCCCGGCGCAGGCTGATCCGCTAGGCACCTCGGCCTTCGAGGCTCAGGGAAACACCGTCGACCAGCCCAGCAGATCCCCCGTCTCGAAGCCGTCGACGAAGATCGGATCCGAGAACACCACCATCACCGTCGACCCGTCGTTACCGCCATCGCCGTCGAAGGTGGTGGCGGCGTCCGCGGTGACGGTGGCGGTGCTGCTCAGCACCCCGGTGGTGCCGGGGGCCACGGTGCCCACCGCCTCGAAGCGCAGCTCCGCCCCCGCCGGCAGGGTCAGGTCGAAGTCGAGGTTCCCCACCCCCGACGGGGCGGGGCACGACCCGCCTCCACTCTCCGAGCAGGTCCACGTCACCCCTGAAAGCTCCGTGGGGAAAGCGCCCGTGAACGCCCCGTCCGCCGGCCCCGGGCCTGCATTCGAGACATCCACCTTGAAGGCCAGCGGCGCGCCGGGGCGGTACTCGGGGGCTGACGACGTGAGCACCACGCCGAGGTCCGCCTGGGCGATAACGTCCACCCCCGCCGCCGCCGTCTCGCCGCCGGGGTCGACCTCCAGGGTGGCCGAGGCGACCTCGCCGTCGAACACCAGGGTGCCGCCGGCGGCGACGTCCACCGCCACCGCCACCGTCACCTGCGCCGAACCCCCCGCCGGAACCACCCCGAGGGTACAGGTGGGCACGCCGCCGGGATCCTCGGCGCAGCCCGACGTGGACACCAGGGTGACCCCCGCCGGCAGATCGAGGGTCAGCACCGCGCCCTCCGCCGGATCCGGTCCGTCGTTGTCGACGGTCGCCGTCACCAACACCGAACCCCCCGCCGAGACCGGATCGGGGGACGCCACCAGGGTCAGGGCGAGGTCCGCCAGCGCGTTGATCGCAAACGTGTCCCCGGCCAGGTCCTCCGGCGACTCGAGCCGGAGGGGGACATCGCCGTCCAGGTCCTCCACCCGCGAGCTGGAGGCCACCCGGTGGGTCACCCGCAGCCCCGACACCGGCTGGAGATCGAGGTCCGCGGTGACCTCCAGCGCGACGAAGAACCGCCCCGACATCCCCTGGGGCACCGCCGCGGCGGCGGCGCCGTCGGGCACCTCGAACGAGACCACGCCACCGTCGAGATCGAAGTCCGTCGCCCGCATCAGCTCGGTGTCCGCCCCGTCGAAGGTCCCCGGAACGCCGGAGATGTCGTTGTCGCGAGCGATGACCAGGGCGTCCAACAGGCCGTCCAGCTGGGCGGAGGTCATGGGGTCGCCGGGGGCCTCCTCGAACCCCAGCTCCACCGTCGCCAGCTCCGCGTCCCCTTCGCCGGCCTTGCCCCTCGGGGTCAGGTCGAGGGCGAAGATCGGAGCCGACCCGCCGGCCGGGAGGCTCTGAGGGGCGATGTCCAGGGTCACCAAGGCCGCCTGACCGCCGCGGTTGGGCCACCAGGTGAGCTGATCGTCCCGCTCGGCGGTGGTGATCAGGTCGAGGCGACCGTCACCGTCCACATCCGCCGCGTGGGCCGAGCCGGCGCCGTCGTAGGCTCCGGTGATCTCGGTCTTCCGCCACAGGGTTCCGCTACCGTCGAGGTTGTCCCACCAGGAGATCTTGCCGCCGTCCTTGAACGCGGCGCCGAAAATGTCGAGGTCCCCGTCCCCGTCGAGGTCCGCGGCCTCCGCCCACCACGCTTGATTGAAGAAGGTCAGATCCCGCTTGGTCCAGGCGGCGGCGCCCCCCAAGTTCTCCCACCAGCTGATGATGTCGGCGATCTGGGCCGACGACATCACGTCGAGGTCGCCGTCGCCGTCCACATCCGCGGCGTAGACGGAGTAGGCGCCGTCGAAGCTGTTATCGATAACGTGCTCGGTCCAGGCGGTGGCGTCCCCGGCGGTGTTCTCCCACCAGGTGACGGCGTCGGCGGTCTCCCCCGACGCCAGCACGTCCAGGTCCCCGTCTTCGTCGAGATCCGCGGCGGTGACCGAGTGGGGCCGGTCGAAGGTGGTGTCGATCACCGTCTCGGTCCAGGCCGAACCGTCCCCGGCGGTGTTCTCCCACCAGGTGATCTCATCGAGTCCTTCTGCGGCGCCGAGCACGTCCAGGTCCCCGTCACCGTCCAGGTCGGCGGGAAAGATGTCGTTGGCCCCCAGGAAGAGGGTAGCGATGACGTTCCGCGTCCAGCCGCCGCCGGTGTCCAGGGTATTGGGCCACCAGGCGAGAAGGTGCCCCTCCTCGGCGGCGCCGAGAACGTCCAGGTCCCCGTCACCGTCCACATCCGCGGCGCGCACCGCGTGGGCGCCATCGAAGGAGCCGTCGACGACGTGCTCCGTCCACGCGGAGCCGTCCCCGGCGACGTTCTCCCACCAAACGATGCGGTCCTCGAGGATCGCGGCACCCAGGAGATCCTGGTCGCCGTCGCCGTCGAGATCCGCAGCCTGCACCGCCCGGGCGCCGTCGAAGGAGCCGTCGACGGTCCCTTCGACGTCGAAGCGGGCGCTGCGGTGCAGCGTCAGGTTCTCCGTCCAGGTGATCCCGTCGGAGACCCCGTCGGCGGACGCCAGGTCGAAATCGCCGTCGCCGTCCAGATCCGCGGCGGCGGTCGCCGTCGCCGCGGCGGCGGAGGGCCGGGGGGTCCAGGACGCCGCGCCGCCGGCGTTCTCCCACCAGGCGGCGACGGAATCACCGGACCCCACCAGGTCGAGGTCCCCGTCGAGGTCCAGGTCGAGGCTCCGCAGGTCCCCAGGAGCTGCGGCGAGCCCCGCGTCCGCGGCGACGAAACCGCCGTCCAGGGGGGTGCCATCGCTCCGCCACCACCGCACGGCCCCCGCGTCCACCGCCGCGGCGGCGATGTCGACCCAGCCGTCGCCGTCCAGATCCGCGGTGGTCACCCCCCGGGCGCCGTCCACCGCGGCCGCAACGTCGACCCCGGTCCACGCCGATCCGTCGCCGGCGTTGCGCCACCAGCGCACCCGGTCGGCGGCGCCGTCGGCGGTGGCCACGACATCGAGGGCGTCGTCCCGATCCAGATCCGCCGCCGACACCGACGACGCCGAAGTGAAGACCCCCTCGACGATTCCCTGGGTCCACGCCGAACCGTCGCCGACATCGTTGCTCCACCACGCCACCGAACCGTCGGAAAGGGCCGCCAGGAGATCGTAGGAACCGTCGCCGTCGAGGTCCGCCACGTCGACGCCGCGGGCGCCTTGGGCCGCAACCGTGCCGGCGGTCCACGACGTTCCTCCGCCCCCGTTCGCCCACCAGCGGACCGCCGCCGCCGACACCGCCGCCAGGTCGAGGTCGCCGTCCTTGTCGACGTCCGCCACCGCCAAGTCCAGGGCGGCGAAGGCGGCGTCTACGGTTTGCAGGCTCCAGGACCCGCCGTCGTTGCGCCACCATGCGAGGCCGTCGGCGCCGCCACCCACCAGATCCACGTCGCCGTCGCCGTCGAGGTCCACCGCTTCGAGCACCTCCGGATCGGTGAAGGACGCCTCCACCGACGACGCTGGTGCCCAGGGCAGCTCCACCGCCGTCAACGGCGACACCGCCAAGACAGAGCACAAGATCGAGCAACAGGCACAGAAGCAGAGAACGAAGATCGACGGCGAACGCTGCGCGCGGCTCATGGTGTACCTCGGTGGCGGTGCCGGTGCGGTTCCGGCGAAGGATTCGGGGAAAGCTCGGCGCCGGCGGGGGAATGGAAATCTAAGGGAAGAGCGGGGGATGCTCACAAGAAACCGCCGGGCCTCAGGACCATTTCATCAGCCGAGCGTTACAGCGAACATTCCGAAGTCCGCTGTTCGCCACCCGGGAGTTCGGTACCATCGCTGGGGATGAACGTCCTCGGAGTTTCAGCCTTCTACCACGAGTCCGCCTGCGCCCTGCTGCGGGACGGTCAGCTGGTGGCCGCAGCCGCGGAGGAGCGCTTCAGCCGCCGCAAACACGACCCGAGGCTGCCGGTGGCGGCCTTCCGTTTCTGCCTGGACGCCGCCAGTATCGATGTCACGGACCTCGACGCCGTGGCCTTCTACGAAGACCCCGTGGCCAAGCTGTCGCGCCAGCTCTGGTGCGGTCCGCGGGTCGGCGAATCGTGGGATCTTCCATGGCTCGACCCCGGGGCTCCGGAGCGGGGGATCCGGGAGCGGCTGGGGATCGAGGCGCCGCTGCTGTGCTTCCCCCACCACCGATCCCACGCCGCCAGCGCGTTCTTCTACTCGGGGTTCGAAGAGGCGGCGATCCTCGTGGCGGACGGCGTCGGCGAGTGGGCCACCACCAGCTACGGCCGAGCCGAGGGGACCGAGATCGACCTCTTCGAGGAGGTGTCCTTCCCCCACGGCCTCGGCCTGCTCTACTCCACCCTCACCGGCTATCTGGGCTACCGAGTCAACTCGGGGGAGTACAAGGTCATGGGGCTGGCCCCCTACGGCGAGCCCCGCTACGTCGACCAGGTGTGCCAGCTGATCGGTATGGGCCCGGACGGCCAGTTCCTCCTCGCCCGCCGGAACTTCGACTTCATCCGCGGGCGGCGGATGTATTCCCCAGCCCTGGTGGAGCTCTTCGGACGTCCCCCGCGGCGGCCGGAGGACCCCATCGAAGACTTCCACCGCGACGTCGCGAGGAGCCTCCAGCTGGTCGTGGAGGAAATCCTGCTCGAAAAGGCGGCGTGGCTCCACCGGCGCGCCGGCGCCGCAGATCTCTGCTACGCCGGCGGCGTCGCCCTCAACTGTGTCGTCAACGGCCGGCTGCGGCGGGAGGGGCCCTTCCGCCGCATCTTCGTGCCGCCGGCCCCGGGGGACGCCGGCGGCGCCCTCGGCGCCGCCGCCCTGGCCCACGTCGAGCTGACGGGGACAGTCCCCCGCCGGGAACCCCTGCGGCACGCCTTCTACGGCCCCCGCTTCGACGCCGACATCGTCACGGAACTGCTGGAGGACACCGGCGTACCTTTTTCGGATTTCCGGCAGCGGCGGGACGACCTCGCGGAGGAGGTCGCGCGGCGCCTGGCGGAGGGGGCCGTCGTGGCCTTCTTCCAAGGCGCCATGGAGCTCGGCCCCCGCGCCCTGGGGGGACGCTCCCTGCTGGCGGACCCGCGGCGGCCCGACATGCGAGACCGTATGAACGCCGCGGTCAAGAAACGCGAAGCGTTCCGTCCCTTCGCCCCCTGCGTGCTGAAGTCCCGCGCCGCCGAACATTTCGACCTCGACCCGGACGGCCTGCTGGCCCCCTTCATGCTCGAAACCTGCCGGGTCCGCTCCCCCCTCGACCTCCCCGCCGTCACCCACGTCGACGGCTCCGCCCGTCCCCAGGTGGTCGACCCGGCGATCCAGCCCCGCTTCGCCGCCGTGCTCCAGGCCTTCGAGCATTACACCGGCTGCCCGATCCTGCTCCAGACCTCCTTCAACGTCCGCGGTGAGCCCATCGTCGCCACCCCGGAGGACGCCCTCTTCTGCTTCGGCACCACCGACATCGACGCCCTGGTGCTCGAAGACGCCCTGATCGACCGGTCGCAGCTGCCGGACAGCTGGCCCGAGCTCTTCCTCGCCTGGCGGGGACGTCCAAAGCCCGCCGCCCTCGATCCCCACCTCTATACCTTCGTCTAAAACATGCCGTTCAACGACAGCCGCGTCCGGGATCCGCGCAGGGAGCTGAGCGACGAGCTCGCCGGAGCCCTCGCGTCCCCCGAGGGCCACGGCGCCCTGGGGGTGGCCCGTCGCCTGCAGCAGCTGGGCTGGCTGGGGGCCCCAGGGCAAGGGACCGGGGAACAGGACTGCCCCGAGCCCGTCACGGACGGGCCCCGACCCATCTCGGTCTGGGGTCCGGTACGCCGGGACGGGGCCTGGTGGTTCGAGCGGCCGGCGCCGTCCCCCCTGGGGGACCACTACGCCGACGCCCGCAGGTTCCCCCTCGACCGGAACCCGGGCACCCGGCGGATCGTCTTCTTGGGGGAGTCGGTGGCGGCCGGCTATCTGTACGCTCCCCGCCTCACCCCCGCGGGGCAGCTGGCGGAGGCCCTCGGGGCCGGCTACGATGTGGTCGACCTCGCCCGCACCAACGAGCGCCTCGGGTCCCTGGCGGAGACCGTCGAAAGGGCCTTGCAACTGCGGCCCGAAGCCCTGGTGCTATTCGTCGGCAACAACTGGAACCTGCTGGAGACGCCGGAGCTGTCGCCGTTCTTTCCGTCGGTACCGGCGCGGCAGGAGCTGGCCCTGGCCCTGCGAAGGGGAGGGCTCTCCGGGGCGCTGAACCTCGCGCGGCGACGACGAGGGGAGGCGGCGGGGCGGACCTTCGAGCGCATCGCCGACCTCGCCGCGGCGGCCGGCGTTCGGGTGGTGATGGTCCTCCCCGAAGTGGACCTCGCCCACTGGCGCCAGCGTCAGCCGGTCCCGTGGCTGCCTGGGGACGGCGTGGCGCGATGGTACGCAGCCTACTCCGAGGCCGAGGAGGCCCTCGACGCCGGGGACCCCGGAGCCCTCGCCGGGGCCGCCGAACGGATGCTGGAGATCGACGGCGGCGCCTGCCCCACCGCCCACGGCCTCCTGGCGACGGCCCGCCGCCTCGCCGGCGACGCCCCCCCCGCGATCCGGGCGGCCCGGGCAGAGGTCGACGCCGCCGGCTACCCCGGCCTCTGCTTCCTGGGCGCCCCCCAGGTGGACGGGACGGCCCGTCGCGCCCTCCTGGAAGCCGCCCGGCGCCACGGATTCGCCACCGTCGACCTGCAGGCGATCTTTTCAGGCCGCGACGACGGGGTTCCGGGGGATCGCTGGTTCCTCGACTACTGCCACCTCACCGCCGAGGGAATCGCCGCCGTGGCCGTCGAAACGGCCCGCGCCCTCGGCGCCGAAAGGGGCCCCGAGGCGTCCCTATCGGGGGTCGACCCGGCGGCGGAGGCGACGGCCCAGCTGGGGGCCGCCGTCCACACCGCCCATCGGCTCACCACCACCGGCCCCCGGCGTCCCCTCCTAGACCGTGCCTTGGGCCGGGCCCTCGACGCCGACCCCGGCGTCGCCGCCGCCATGGAGGATCTGCTGGCGGCCCGATCCGGCCCGGGCCCGGCGGTCCTGGGGGGCGCCCAGCTCCGCAACCAGGGGTCCCCCCACCGTCTGCTGCTCCAGCACGGCTGGCGCTGGGACCACCTCGACCCCGAGCTCTTGGGGGCGCTGTGCGAAGCCCTGGATGCGCGGGGCCACCGCGTGGACGGCCGGTCCGTTCGCCCTTGGGCGGCGGAACGGCTCCTGCGCCACCACGGGGTCACCGCCGCCGGAGTGGACCTCACCCGGGCACCGTATCTGTGGGATCCCCTCGAACGCCCCTTCCCCGAAGCCACCGACCCCGCCCACAGGCCCGAGCACGGGTGCTTCCGCGCCTTTTGGCCGCGGTCGTCCTTTACGCTCGTGGCGGCGGAGGGCGTTGCCGCGGAGCTGACGACGACGCTGCGGCTTCCGGTCTCCTACGCCTGCCCCGAGTACAGGGCCGAGGTGACGGTCACCGTCGACGGCCGGAGCGCGGGGCGACTCCCTGTCGCCCCGCGCTGGGGGCGACAAACCCTCACGCTTCCACCTCTCGCCGGCCCATGGCCCCTGCGTCGCCTCGAGATCCGCTGGCCCATGCCCCCCGAAGCCGTGGCCGACGGTGCCATGGCCGAGGCAGTCGGGCGCCTCGACCGGGGGCTGGACGCGAGCCTCCACCCATGTTTCGCCGAAGCGTTCTCGATCCTCGCCCGATCCCCCTGAGGCTCCACTCCGCCCCTCGGCAATCCGCACGGGCTGTGGAAGAGTCTGTGGATAACCGGCGGAGATCCGCCGTCGTCCCCCGCTCCCCGGGCTTCTTCTCCGATTTGCACAGAGGACTGTGCAGAATACGCAAGTCTAATATTTTCAATAACTTATCGAAACATCAAGACAGAAGGCGTCGGGAGCCGAGGCCGGCCGCGGCGAGTTTTCCACAACCTTATCGATAGGGGTAAATGCCCACCGCCGCAGGACTTGCCGCTCCGGCAACCGCCGAGATTCCACAGCCCCGGAAGACCCCACCGCCTCGGGATCTGACAAAATCACGGAAACTTCACCGGAGGACCTCCCTTTGCCCCCGACCCCAACGCCCCGGCTCCGAGCGTTCCGCCTCCCCCCTGTCCTTCTGGGCCTTCTTCTGCTCGGCACCGCCGCGGCGGCGACGGCCCAAGGCGAGGCACCCAGCGGCGGGGAGCCTGCCGGGCTCGACGTGGGCTTCGAAGACCTCGTGGAGGTCTCGGAGGTCTTCGTGGACATCTTGGCCACCGATGGGGACGGCAACGTCGTCCGCGGCCTCGGCATCGACGATTTCGTGGTGGAGGAAGACGGCAATCCGGTGACCCTCACCGGCGTCAGCTACTACTCCACCCGCTACGGCGACCCCGCCGCGGCACCGGCGGAAGCCGCCGAGCCTGCGGCGGCCGCCGGGGACGGGGAGGTGCCGTCGAGCCGGTACTTCGTGATGTTTTTCCACGACCAGACCCGCTACGGCTATTTCGGCGCCAACCGGCTGATGCGCCAGCAGCTCCGCGCCGGCCAAGATGCCCGCCGCTGGATCGCCGAGGCCCTGCTCCCCTCCGACTGGATCGCGGTGGTGAGCTACGACGTCAAGCTCAAGGTCCACCAGGATTTCACCCAGGACCGGGAAGTGCTGCAGCGGGCCATCGAGCGGGCCACCACCGGAGAAGACCCCAGCGATTTCAATCCTTCCCGGCGGGAGGCGGTGGGGCGAGGTCGCGAGCTGAACGTGCTGTCCCGCCTGCCGGAGGGCAAGGCCCTGCGGCGGGAAAGCCGCAATGTGTACCAGGGGCTCCAGCGTGTCGCGGAGGCGTCCGGCTTCCTGGTGGGCCGCAAGGTCATGATGCTCTACACCGTCGGCTTCGGCGTGCGCCGGGGCAACACCGGCACCTCCCTGCCGGACCCCCGCTACTACTCCGACCTCGAGACGGTCTTGAACGACCACAACGTGGCGGTCTACCCCATTGACCTGACCCCCTCCGGCTTTCCGCCGATCCAGGAAGACTTCTTGACCCGCATCGCCGAGGACACCGGCGGCTACTACGACGAGAACTTCATCGGATTCTTCGACCCCCTCGAACGGATCGCGAGGGAGAACTACGGCTACTACCTGCTGACGTACCGCACCGAGCGGCCCGCGGGTGAGGTGGGCTACCAGCGCCTAGAGGTGCGCGCCCGCAACCCCGAGATCGAGGTGCGCGCCCGAACCGGATATCGCTTCGGCCTTTGAGAATCCCCACCATGCCCCCCCGTCTCCGGCCCTCCCAACTGGCCCCGATCGCCCTCGCCACAGTGCTGCTCTCGGGCTGCTCCACCTCCGTCACCACCCGCTCGATCGATCCCACGACCACCGCCTCCCAGGTCCGCCGGTCGGTGCTGACCTCTCCGGAGACCAGCGCCGACACCGGTCAGCTGCTGCGCATGTTCGCCCTAGGGGAGCTGGCGAAGCGGGATCCGGTGGCGGCGATCCGTCGCCTCGCCCGCATCCAGGGCACCACCGAGATGGCCCCCGCCCTCACCGCCCGACGAATCCACATCGCCATGGCGGAGCTGGCGATCAAGGCGGCGCGGGACGCCGATCCGCAGTCCGCCGCGGGGCTCCACCTGTGCGCCGCGCACCAGGCCGCCGAGGCCCTCGGCTCCTCCCTGTCCCGCGGCGCCGAAGCCGGCCTCGATCCGACCCCGAGGGCCGCCGCGGACCTCTACAACTTCGCCGTCTCCCGGCTAATCACCCATCTCCAAACCCAGGTCCCCGACGTCGACGGACCCGGCGGAGCGTCGTGGTCCTTCGAAGGGCCTTTCCATCGATTTCACCTCCGCTTCGGGGACACGGGGCTCTGGCGTACCGACGACTTCGAGCTGCGGCCCGCCGACGGCATCGAGGTGAACGGGCTCCGGAACCGCTTCCGGACCCGCGGTCTGGGGGCGCCGGTGGTGGCGGTGCGCAAGGAGCTGCCGGAGAAGCCGGATCTGCACCGGGGCTTCTTTCCCTCCTACGAGTACCTCTACCCCCTGACCGCCAGGCTGCGGTTCGCCGAAGATCGACCGGGGGAGGGCGGAGGGGCCTGCTGCCTCACCGGCGGCGCACCGGTGGCGGCGGTCCTCGACCTCCACGACCCGCTGTCGGCGGAGTCGGCTCCGTGGCGCGGCCTGTCGGTTCCCCTCGAAACCGACTTCACCGCCCCCCTGGCGGTGCTCCTCGACGTCTTCGAGGTCGACGCCCAGGCCGTCCTCCGGGCGGTGCGGGCCGAGCGCTTCCTCGACGAGACGGGGCTCTACCTCCTGGAGCCCTACCGGCCGGACAAGATCCCGGTCGTTCTGATCCACGGATTCCAGGCCACCGGCGCCACCTGGCGGGACGTCTTCAACGACCTCCGGGGGGACCCGCTGCTGCGGGATCGCTATCAGCTTTGGGTCTTCAACTACGCCTCCGGAGCCCCCTTCACCTACTCCGCGCGGCTGCTCCGGCGCTCCCTCGACATGACCCGCGCCCGCCTCGACCCCCAGGGTAGGCACGCCGCCTTCGACCGGATGGTGGTCGTCTCCCACAGCATGGGGGGCCTGCTCAGCCGGCTGCTGGTGACCGAGACCGAAGACAAGCTCTGGCGCTCCCTCACCGAGGAGGATCTCGAAGACCTCGACCTCGAGTCCGACGAGGTCGACCTGCTGCGGGAGATGTACTTCGTCGATCCCCTGCCCTTCGTGCGGCGGGTCGTCTTCATCGCCACCCCCCACCGGGGCAGCACCCTCGCCGACGGCGTGCTCGGCCGCATCGGCGAGAGCCTGGTGCGCTTCCCCCAGGAGCTCATCGACCTCAGCCAGAAGATGCTGGAACACATCGGGCAGATCCCCGAAGGGGCGGCGGCCCAGGCTCCGGCCGAGGACGGGGCGCCGGAGGCCCTACCCTTGAAGAGACGACTCCCCGCATCCACGGGGGGATTCTCCACCAAGGACCCCATCCTGCAGACCCTCGCCGAGCTGCCCATCGCGCCGAAGGTGAAGTACCACACCATCGTCGGCGACCGCTCGCGGAGGGATGACGAGGGCACCGACGGCCTGGTTCCCCACGCCAGCTCCCACGTCGAAGGGGCCGCCAGCGTGCGGGTGATCCCCGCCGGCCACAACGTCCATCAGCATCCGGTGGCGAGCGCCGAGATCCGGCGCATCCTTATGGAGCACCTGCGGCGGGAGGAATGATCGCGACGATGGAGTGGATCCTAGATATTCGTCACCCGGCCCTTAATCCACTGTTCCTAGGCCTCTCGTTCCTGGGGGACACGGCCTTCTTCCTCGCCTTCGCGGCGGTTGGCTACTGGCTGCTCCATCGAAGGATCTTCACCTCCTTCGCCTTCGTCTTGATGCCGACGGTGCTGGCCAGTGCCGCCGCGAAGGCCCTGTTCCGGGAACCGAGGCCGGATCCCGCCCTGTGGCTGACCCACGCGGAGGGCTGGGGGTTCCCCAGCGGGCACGCCACGGTGGCGGCGGTGGTCTGGCCCTGGCTGGCGATCGAGCTGCGACGGTACGCCGCGGAGAAGACGGACGGACCCGGGGGCGCCCTCCCGCGGTTGGCGGCGGCGGCGCCGTGGCTGGCCGTGGCCCTGGCCTTCGGCGTAGCGACGAGCCGGGTCTATCTCGGGGTCCACGGCGTGCGGGACGTGGTGGCCGGGCTCGCCTTCGGCGGAGTGATCCTGCTCCTGGCGCTGCGGGCGGCGCCGGCCCTGGAGGCCGTGTTGGGTAGCCTGGGGCCGGTGGGCCTCACCCTGCGGGTGGCGACGGTGGTGGGCTTGGTGCTCTCCGTCCTGCCGCCGGATGACCCGGTCGCCGCCGTGGCGGGGGGCGCCCTGGTGGGTTTCTGCTTCGGCCACGCCCTCGAACGGCGACGCCTCGGCTTCGTCGAGCCCCGCGGCGGCCCCCGTCCTTGGCTGGCGGCGGTCCTCGGCCTGGCGGGGGCCTTCGCCCTGCGGTTCGGCGCCAAGGCGCCGCTCCTGGCGATCCTCCCCTCCCCCGCCGTGGCCGACTTCGCCCGCTACGCCCTCATCGGCCTCTGGATCGGCGCGGCGGCGCCTTGGCTGTTCGTCAAGCTGGGGTGGGCCGACGCCGGCCGCGGGACGGAGGCCCCGGAGGCGGCCTGAGGGGATGAAACGCCGCCGGCTCGTCTATACTCCAGCCGTCGATCCACGCTCCTAATACGTTGGAAATACCTCGAGGCTGAAGGAACCCGGCGATGATCTCGGCAGCAGATGCCCGGACCAGCGTCCGCGCCGCGGCCGAGCGCCGGCGGACCCCACCCACACCCCCGGCCCGCCGGATCGAGGCCAGGGTGCTCTGGGGGGTGGGGACGGACGAGCCACTCATTTCCGGGGGCGTCGACCTTTTCGACGGCCCGCCCGCGTGAAGGCGCCACTATGCACAAAGAGCCCCCCCACCGTTCCCAGGGGTCGCCCGCCGAGGTCTTCAAGGCGTTCCTACGGCTGGGCCTGACCTCCTTCGGCGGCCCCATCGCCCACCTCGGCTACTTCCGGCGGGAGCTGGTGGAGGCGAGGAAGTGGGTCACCGAAGGGGAGTATGCACAGCTCTTGGCCCTCTGCCAGTTCCTGCCGGGCCCCGCCAGCAGCCAGCTCGGCTTCAGCCTCGGCCTGGTGCGGGCGGGCTGGGCCGGCGCCCTGGCGGCGTTCACCGCCTTCACCCTGCCGTCGGCGGCGCTGCTGGTGGCCTTCGCCACGGCCCTCCCCCACCTCGCCGGGGACACCGCCTCCGCAGCCATCCATGGATTGAAGCTGGTGGCGCTGGCGGTGGTGGCCCACGGCGTCCTCGGCATGGCCCGCAGGCTTTGCCCCGATAGGCCCCGCGCCGCCGTCGCCGCCGTGGCGACGGCCATGGTGCTGGTGGGGGGGACGGCCTGGGTTCAGCTGCTGGCGGTGGCCTTCGGCGCGGCGGTGGGACTCGTCGCCTGCACCGAAGCCCGGGTCGACGGTTCGGGGCTCTCCCCCGACTACGGCCGAAGGCTCGGATGGACCCTCCTGGTGGTCTTCGCTATCCTCTTCGCCGGCCTGGGCCTGGGGGCCGGCCTGTCCGGCGGGGACGACGGACTGCTGGCGGTGTCCGAAGCCTTCTACCGCGCCGGCGCCCTGGTGTTCGGCGGCGGCCACGTGGTGTTGCCGCTGCTGGAGGAGACGGTGGTGGACCCCGGCTGGATTTCCCAGGGGGATTTCCTGGCGGGCTACGGCGCCGCCCAGGCCGTCCCCGGCCCGATGTTCAGCTTCGCCGCCTACCTCGGCGCCCGCCTCCCCGGCGACGACGGCGGCCTGCTCGGGGCGGCGGTGGCCGTGGCGTCGATCTTCCTGCCGGGTTTCCTCCTGGTGGGGGGCATCCTCCCCCTGTGGCGCTCGATCGCCGAACGGCCTCTGGCGGCGCGGGCGGTGGCGGGCATCAACGCGGCCGTCGTCGGCCTCCTGGGGGCGGCCCTTTACGATCCGGTGTGGACCAGCGCGGTCCGGGGACCGATGGACGTCGCCATCGCCGTCGTCGCCTTCACCCTGCTGGCGGGGTGGCGGGTGTCCGCCATCGTGGTGGTGGCCTGGTGCGTCGCCGCCAGCCTGGCGGCGGGCATGCTCTGAGGCGCCGACCCGCAGCGAACCCCGGCAACGGGGGACCGTACCTACCGGGATGCAGCCCTCCACCATCCTCGACTACTACTTCGGACCTTCGGGCCCCGGCGCCGCCCTCGCCGTCGCAGCGGACGGCCGGGAGCCCCACTTCCAATGCCGAGGGGTGGCGGACCTCGCAACCGGTCGTCCCATCACCGCCGACACGGTGTTCGACCTGGCCAGCGCCAGCAAACCCTTCACCGCCGCCGCGGTCCTGCGGCTGGCGGAACGCGGGGATCTGGACCTCGACGCCGAAGCCCATCTGCATCTGCCTTGCCTGGAGCCGTCCCCCACCGGCAGGGGGATCCGCATCCGGGACCTCCTGGCCCACACGTCGGACCTCCCGGACTACCTCGCGGAGGGCATGTTCACCGACCCCGCCGACACCACCCCGGACTCGGTGCTGGCCCGCCTTCCCGCCTGGTCCCGCGACGCCCGGCCCGGGCTTCGCTTCGACTACAGCAACACCAACTACGTGGCGCTGGCGTGGCTCGTGGAGGAGATCTCCGGGGTGTCCTTCGCCGCGTTCGTCGACCGCGAGCTCACCGCCCCCCTCGGCCTCGACTCGACCTTCGTTCTCGACGCCGAGACCTCCCACCGCCTCCGCACGATCGATGGCGCCCTCGGCTACCGCGATGACGGCTACGGCCTCTCGGACTATGCTCCGTCCGACGATTTTCCGGTGACCACCGTCGGCGACGGCAACGTCCACAGCTCCCTCCGCGACCTCGTGCGCTGGCAAGGGGCGCTCTTCGCCGGCGAGGTGCTGGCGCCGAAGACCCTCGAAGGGATGCTCACCCCAGGCCGCACCGACGACGGGGGGTCCTTCCCCTACGGCCTCGGAATGCAGGTGGAGAACCGCACCGGCACGGGGACCTGGTGGGGCCACGGAGGCAGTTGGACCCAATCGACGACCCTCGTGGGTCGGTACCACGGGGCGGGGATCTCAGTGGTCGTGCTGTCAAACGAGACGATGGCACCCGTCGAGCGCCTGTCCCGGCAGACGCTGGCGGCGTGGCGAGCTTCGGAAGCCTGAAGGGCGACCCCACCACCTTGGGCCCCGTCCACCGCCCTGGGCGGGCTTCTCCACCGCCGGCCGTTGATAGGGTGGCGTATCCACGTCCATGGAGAATCGCCCATGCCCAGCTCGCCGTCCCGGTACCAGTTTCCGATCGTATTCTCCCTACTCGTCGGAATGTCGCTACCGGCGGGTCTTTGGGCCGCTGCGCCGTGGACCTCCGCCGAGGGGGTCCTGGAGTCGTGCACCGAGCCGGCGCCGACTTGCCAGCCGGCCGTCGGACGGACGCTCTACCTGACGCCTTCCCCCCGCCTCTGCCGCGGCGTCCGGGGGTCGTATCGCTGCCCTTATCTGAACCGCCGGGACGCCCTGGCCGCGCTGCAGCCGGGGGACACCCTGGTTTTCATGGCCGGCGCCCACGACGTCAAGGGGGGCTGGACGATCGAGCATCTCCACGGCACCCCCTGCGCCCCGATCCGCCTGCGGGCCTCCTCCGGGGCGGTCTTCTCCGCCGAGTTGACCGCCACCGAGTGGCGACGGGCCGACACGGACCCCGACGGCCGGCCGTTCCCCGCCGGCATGGAGATCTTCGAAGCGTTCGTCGACAACCCAGGCCCCAAGGGCGTGGGTCTGTTCCTGGAAATGGAGGAGCTCGGGCAGGTGGCCCTTCCCCCCTACCCCAGACTCTCCGACTTCCTTTCCACCAATACCCGCTTCTCCCCCCTTCCGCCTGTCCGCTACCCCGTATGTACCCGCGATGGTTGGGTGACCGACACCACCAGGCCCCAAGACGGCACCCTCGGCCTCTACGCCGGGCCGGGCTTCTACGCCGAGCCCCAGGGGAATCGGATCCGCCTCCTTCTACGCCTCGAACCCACCCGCACCACCGAGCTCCAGGGTCTCGACCTGACCCCCGTGGACCTGGACCGCCGCCTCCATCCGTTCGCCCTCGACAGCACCCTGCAGCTCCAGCTCGCCTCTTATCTGTCCCTGGAGGGCTGGAACCTCGACCGGACCCGGGGCATGGTCCTCGGCGGCGGCGCCCATCACATCGACATCCTGGACCTGAAAGCCAACGGCCTTCCGGGGTCCGGAAACCTCGTGTCGATCTCGTCCCATGCCACCGCCGTGCAACAGGAGGCTTGCAGGGTGGGTCCCTGCCATCTGGAGAGTCCGGAGATCTGCCCGACGCCGGACACCTGCGAGTGCTCCACTGGCTGGCACAACACCTGCTTCGCCTTCGCCGAACCGCCCCATCACCTGAGGATCCGCCGCGCCCACCTCGATGCTGGATTTCCCCCCTGGCTCTTCTGGACGGACATGAAGAGCGGATCGGGGTTTCCAGCGGAGGACGGGGTCTGCGACGGCTGGAGCTACGCCGAGGGAGTTTCGTTGGGCACTTGCGACTGCGAGGATCTTGGCCCCGCCCCAGAAGGGCCGGTGTTCCGCATCGCCCACAACAGCGAGAATCCCGGCAACGTTGCTTTCCACGGCTCGCTGCTGGGCATCAGCAGAACCGAGCACTCGCCCCTCTGGGACCGTCCCTACGACCCGTACTGCATCCTCCTGGAACAGTCCAAGCTGGAGGACGCCTGGTTCGGCGTCTATGGTCTCCAGGGTCAGAGCCTCCGCTTCGCGGGCAACACGCTGCTAAGGATGCACAACGACGCCTTTGTCCTCTCCGATCGCCTCGACGCCACGGAGGTGGCCCACAACGAGATCCGCGGGTCTCTGTCGAGCTTCTCCTCCGTTGGCAGTGACACCTATCTCGACACCGGCGACGTCTACATCCACCACAACGTGGTCGACAACAGCGACGACGGCCCCCCAGCCGCCGAACGCATCGCCTGCGTCAGCCCCGGGGACCCAAACCGCTTCCCCGAGTGGAATCACTTCGACATCGACGGCGACGGTGAGGGGGACGGCCTGTGTACCGGGATGATTCACGGTGGACACACCGACTGGGGAATGCGCTGGCACGTCTACGCCAACACCCTCTTGGTGGACAACGCCATGCCGGCGGGAGCCCTCGGAACGGTCAAACAGACGGAGGACCATCCCGAGCCTGCCTATTTCGTCAGCAACATCCTCCAGCAGTTCGAGCCGAACCGGCCGCTCTACGGCAGCCTCTTCTACTCCCGCTTCGGCGACGGCGGGGCGTGCCGGGAGCAGCCCCTCGGCCTGCAGATCACCGACGGCAACCTCTATTGGCGGACCGGTGACACCGGGCTCCCCGAGTCCTGCGGCTCCGACGCCTGCTGCGCCGCCCTTCCTCCCGCGCCGCCGGAACTCGGCCCCCTGTTCTCGGGCCTCTCCGGCCTGGGGGGGACCTACAGCTACTCCAGCCTCGCCCACTTCCAATGCGGCGTCGCCACGGCGGGCTCCGCTCCCCTGGCGGATCTCAGCAGCTGTGGGTACGACCTCCAATGCCTCGGCTGTGAAGGGGAGCCCCCGGGGGTCAACGAGGGGCGGTCCGTCTTCCGGGACCCCGGCGCCACCCGGGGAGCCGGCTACCGCCCGGCGGGGGACGTGGAGGCGCGGGTGCGTCTACCCCGCGACTGGCCGGGCTCGGACTGGCCGTGGATCGGCGCCCGGGCGCCCCAGATGGGGGAGGACTGCCTGCCCTTCGATCCCGTCCGGCTGACCGTCGAGCCGTTCGGAATCCGCTACCGCCTGATGGACGGCCTCAAGGCCCTGCTGGTCTTCGACGTCCGCGCCGACGCCCTGAAAACCCGAGACCTCCTCCGGTTCCACGGCGCCGACCAGCTTTGCTACGTGGGTCGACCGGGCCCCAGCCTCCGCTACGTGCTCGCCCACCACCGCGCGCCCTCCGGGGAAGCTCCGGGGGAAAGCTGCCGTTCCTTCTCCACCGACCGGCTGCGCCTCGTGCGGCGGGGCCCGACGTGGCTCCTCGTCGAGGGTTCCGCCCCGGTTTTCTCGTTCCCCACCGGCGGCGAAGCCCAGAAGGCCCTCGAGATCATCCGGGGCCACCGGTTCCGCCACGTCTGCACGGTGGGGGCCCCGAACCCCAGCTTCTCTTACCTGCGCCGCTGAAACCGGCGTCCCCATTTCACATCCTTTCGACATTCCGTCGACGGAGCGTTCACGGGCATCTCCCTAGGGTTCGGGAAAACCGACCCCCGAGGAGATCCCGATGCCACACCGAACGCTGTTTCCGAAGTTCTGGCTCGTCCTGGTGCTCTGGGCCCTGGCCCTCGGAGCCCCCATGCTCGTCGCCGTCGCCGCCGCCGATGGCCCGTCGTCCCAGGGCTCGCCGCCCCCCGGGGCATCCCTGGGGGGTCAGGTGACCGTCGCCGGCGGCGACCCGCTGCCGGGGACCTCGATCCTCGCCCGCGCCGCCGACGGAACCCTGCGGGAAACCCGCACCGGCGACGACGGCAGGTTCTCCCTCGCCGACCTGGCGCCGGGACGCTATTCCGTCGAAGCCCTGGCGGACGGGTTCGTGGTGGAGCGCCGGGAGGTCGACCTCGGCGCGGGCGCACCGGCCGTCCTCGACCTCGTGCTGACGGCGGCCCCCCCGGCCTTGGACGAGATCGTGGTGTCGTCGAGCTACTCCCTGAACCGCACCGAGCCCACCGCCTCGGTGATGTTGACCCGCAAGGAGATCCTGGAGCTCCCCACCTTCGCAGACGATCTCTACCGCGCCGTCGCCCTCTTGCCCGGGACCTCCAGCAACGACGTATCGGCCCGCTTCAGCGTCCGGGGCGGGCGCCACGAGGAAACCCTCGTGGAGCTGGACGGCATCGAGCTCTTCGAGCCTTTCCATCTCAAGGATTTTGCCGGCGCCTTGACGATCCTCGACCCGGACGTCATCGGCGGCCTCGATCTCACCCCCGGGGGCGCCCCCGCCGCCTACGGTGACCGCATGGGGGGCGTTCTGTCGATGACCACCCGCAGCCCCACCGCCCCGGAGCGGCGCCTCGGCGGCAGCCTCGTCAACGCGTACTTCAGCGCCGGCGACACCTTCGGCGACGACGGCGAAGGGGGCCGCCGGGGGGCCTGGCTCGGCTCCCTGCGCCGCGGCTACCTGGACATCGTCTTCGACCTCGTAGGGGGGGACGACGAAGGGGAAGAGGAGGAAGGGGCGCCCCAATATTGGGACGCCTTCGGCAAGGTGGATTGGAGCTTCTCGGAGCGCTCCAGCGCGGTCGCTACGCTCCTCGGCGCCGGCGACAGCCTGGACAGCTCGGAGACCGAGGAGGACGGCGCCTTCGAGTCCACCGACAGCACCTACGGCAACCAGTGGCTGTGGCTCAACCACGCCCACCTGCCCAGCGACCGGGCCGTCGCCACCACCCGCCTCTACGCCGGACGGGTGGACCGGGACCGCACCGCGTCGGAGGACGGCGGCGAGACCGACTTCGAGGTGCGGGACGAGCGGACCCTTGACCTCTTCGGCGGCGAGCACGGATGGAGCCTCCAGCTCGGCGACCGCCACCTCTTGGACGTGGGGGTCGAGGCGCGAAGCTTCGACGCCACCTACGACTACCTCAACATGCGGGACTTCGACGACCCCGTCTCCGGGCTCGGTGAGGTTCCGGACCTGCCGCGGTTCCTGGAGAACCGCTCGGGGGAGAGCTACGCCGCCTGGATTTCAGATCGCATGCGGATCACCCCCCGGCTCACCGCCGAGGTGGGGGTGCGCTACGATCGCCAGACCTGGCTCGACTCCGCCCCGGGCACCCCCCAGGTCGACGACGACCAGGTCAGCCCCCGGCTCAACCTGGTCTGGGACCTGGGCTCCGCCGGTCTCCTGCGGGCCGCCTGGGGCCACGCCCACCAGAGCCAGCGCCCCCACGAGCTCCAGGTGGAGGACGGCGAAACCCGTTTCTTCGGCGCCGAGCGGGCGGAACACCGGGGCCTCGGATGGGAGCGGGTCTTCGGCCCGGCACTGACCCTCCGGGTCGACGCCTACCAGCGCCTGATTACCGACCCCAGGCCCCGCTACACGAACCTGTTCAACCCGGTGGTGCTGTTCCCCGAAGGCTCGCCGGACCGGATCCGGATCGACGCCGAACGCTCCGAGGCCCGGGGGCTTGAGCTCTTCGCCCAGGGCCGCCGGGGCGGGCGCTTCTCCTGGTGGGCGAGCTACGCATGGTCGGAGATCGAGGATCTGGAGGACGGCCAGTGGATTCCCCGGGACAATGACCAGACCCACTCCCTGACCCTGAACGCCGGCTACACCGTGGGCCCCTGGCAGCTCAACGCGGCGTGGATCTACCACACCGGCTGGCCGATCACCGCCATCAGCGCCGAGCTCGTCCCCGGGCCCGACGGCGAGCCGACGGTCCTGCCCATCGCCGGTCCGCGATTCGGCGACCGGGTCGACGACTACCACCGCCTCGACATCCGGGGCAGCCGCGCCTGGCGGCTCCAGGACAGCGAGCTGACGCTCTACGTCGACGTCCAGAACCTCTACGGCCGGGAGAACGAGCGGGGCTACGAGCTCGGCGAAGACGCCTTCCGGGTCCAGGCCGACGGGACGGTGGAGGTGGTACCGACGATCGACACCTGGCTGGGGATCGTGCCGTCCTTCGGCGTCACCTGGAGGTTCTGACCGGCCGTCGCCGGGAGGGTAGACTTGAACCATGCGTGTCTTGATCGTCGAGGACCACCGTGACATCGCCGCCAACATCGCCGACTTCCTGGAGGCCCGGGGGGCGGAGCCGGACTTCGCCTACGACGGCCTGGGGGGTCTGCACCTGGCCCTGACGAACGAGTACGACGCCATCGTCCTCGACGTCATGCTGCCGGGGATGGACGGCCTCGACTTCGCACGAAGACTGCGGGGCGACGCCGGGTCCTCGACGCCGATCCTCATGCTCACGGCCCGCGACACCCTGGCGGACAAGCTGGCGGGCTTCGAGGCCGGGACCGACGACTACCTGGTGAAGCCCTTCGACCTCCAGGAGCTCGCGGTCCGCCTCGACGCCCTGGTCCGCCGCACCCGCCCGAGCCCGCGCCGCCGCCTGCGCTACGCCGACCTCGAGCTCGACCCGTCCACCCATTCCGCCCGCCGCGGCGGTGTCGAGCTGAGTCTCAACCGGACATCGTTTCTACTCCTGCGGACTCTCCTCGAAGCGGCTCCGGGGGTCGTCGCGCGCCGGGATCTGGAACGGGCCCTGTGGGGCGACGAGCCCCCGGACAGCGACGCCCTGCGATCCCACATCTACCTGCTGCGACGCTCCGTCGATCGACCCTTTTCCGGCCCGGACTTGCTGCACACCGTCCACGGCGTAGGGTATCGGCTGGCGGGCGGGGACCCCTGAGGGCGTGCGCGAGAGCCTACACCTGCGGGTGGTGGCTGCGTTCGGCCTCTTCGGCGCCCTGCTGGCGACGGTCTTCGGCCTGCTGATCTACATGGCCGCCAACGGCGCCGAAGACGCGGTGATCGCCAAGTTCCTGACTTGGGAGCTGAACGACTACGCCGACCGCGTCGCCGCCGATCCGGCGGCGCAGCTGCCCTCGGGCCATGGGATGCTCTCCACCTTCGACCCTTCGGACCTCCCTCCCGAGGCCCGGGCCGACGCCGATCGGCTGGGGGACGGCATCCACGAGTCGACCTGGATCTTGGCGGAGGACGAGGATCGGGAGTACCACCTGGGGATCCGCACCTTGGCGGACGGCAGGCGTTTACTGGTCTACCTCGGCGGCCCCGACTTCGAGGCGCTCGACGCCTGGCGGAACGCCATGCTCACGGGCATCCTCCTCGCCATCGCGGCGGTGACCGCCTTCGGCGTCATGCTCGGCCTGGTCACCGCCCGGCGGGTCATCGCACCGGTCACCCGACTGGCCCGCAGGGTCAAGGTCTACGACCCCAAGGACGGATCGGCACCGAGGCTGGCGGAGGGCCTGGCGGAGGACGAAGTGGGGGTGCTAGGCCGCGCCCTCGACGCCTCGATGGCCGACGCCCGCGCCTATCTGGATCGCGAGCGCCGCTTCACCCGCGACGCCAGCCACGAGCTGCGCTCCCCCCTAACGGTGGTGCGGGGGGCCGTGGAGCTCTTGGAGAGTCAGCCGGAGGCGGGGTCGACGAGAATCCGCCGGCCCCTGGTGCGGATCCGCCGCGCCGCCGACGACATGGGCCGTCTGATCGAGGCGTTCCTATGGCTGGCCCGTGAGGAGGCCCTCGCCGACGCCGGTACCGACCGACCCCTGGCGTCGGAGGTGGCCACCGCCCTCGACCGCCACCGCCATCTACTCGAAGGCAAGCCGGTGCGCCTGCGGGTGGAGATCGACCCCGATGCCACGGTGAGGGCCCCCAAAGGGGTGCTCGGCATCGTCGTGGGCAACCTCGTCGCCAACGCCTGCCGCTACACCGCCGAAGGGGAGATCACCGTGTCCGGGGACGGCGACGCCCTGACCGTCGCGGACACCGGTCCCGGCATCTCGGACGACGATCTGCGGACGGTGACCGAGCCCCACGCCCGGGGGAACCCCGCCGGGGATCCGGACCCGGGCCATGGCCCCGGACCGGCGCAGGGAAACGGACAGGGACACGGCCTCGGGCTCGCCATCGTCCATGACCTCTGCGGGCGCTTCGGCTGGCGCCTCGACCTCCACAGCCGGGTGGGGGAAGGGACCCGCGCCCGGGTGGCCTTCGCCCCCTGAGAAATCCCCCTAGGGACGGAGACCTCAGAGTTCCGCCAGCCGTCGCTCCAGGAAGCGCCGCTCCGGATCGCTGCAGCCAAGGGCCAGGGCCTCCTGAAAAGCGCGGCGGGCGCCGTCCCGGTTTCCGGAGTCGAAGAGCAAGTCTCCGCGGGTGGCCGGGAGCAGGTAGTAGCCCGCCACCGCGGGGTGGTCGGCGATGGCGTCGAGGGCGGCCAGGCCGGCGCCGGGGCCCTCCACACGGGCCAGCGCCACGGCGCGGTTGAGGGCCACCACCGGCGACGGCTGCAGGGCCAGGAGACGATCGTAGAGGCCCAGGATCCCCCGCCAGTCGGTGGTCTCCACGCTTTGGGCGGCCGCGTGCTGGGCGGCGATGGCCGCCTGCAGGTGGTACCCGCTCATCCGATCCCCCGCCGCCGCCCGTTCGAGGTGGGCGAAGGCGCGGCGCAGGAGGGACCGGTCCCAGAGGGAGCGGTCCTGCTCGGCGAGGCGCCGAAGCTCGCCGTCGGCGCCGGCCCGGGCGGGCAGCCGGGACGCCTGGAACGCGAAGAGGGCCGCCAGGGCGTGCAGCTCGGGCCCCGCCACCGCGGGGGAGGTCGCCAGCTGCTCCACCAGGCGGCGGGCCTCGGCGCACAGGTCCGCCCGCACCAGGTTCTCCCCGGCGTGGGCGCCGTAGCCTTCGTTGAACATGAGGTAGAGCACCTCCGCCACCGCGTCCAGCCGCGCCGGCAGGGCCTCCGCCGCCGGCAGATCGAGGGTCAGGCCCCGCTCCCGCACCTTGCGCTTGGCCCGCGCCACCCGCTGGGCGACGGCGGTCTCACCGCTGAGCAGGGCCCGGGCGATCTCCGGCACGCCGAAACCCACCACCGCCTTGAGGGTCAGCGCCACCCGCCCCCCCTGGGACAGCACCGGATGGCAGCACAGGAACATCAGCCGCAGCTGGTCGTCGGTGATCTCGCCGGAGAACCGGGCCTCGGCGGCGGATCCGCCGAGGCGCGATTCCAGGCGACGGCGGATCTCCCCTTCCTTACCGCGGAAGGTGCCGCCGCGGCGGAGGCGGTCGAGGGCGAGGTTGCGGGCCACCCGGTAGAGCCAGGCGGCGGGGCGCTCCGGCACGCCGTGGAACGGCCAGACCCGCGGGGCCTTGAGCATGGCCTCCTGCACCACCTCCTCAGCCAAGTCCAGGTGGGCGGGCCCGAAGGATCGGGCCAGTGCCGCCACCAGCCGGCCCGCCTCGCGGCGGAAGAGGTGGTCCACCAGCCCGTGGACCCCGCCCTCGATCGACACGGCCTCAGCCCCCGTCCGCGCCGTCGACGTTTTCGATCCGACGGATCTCCAGCACGCCGCCGAGCTCCACGTGGGGACAGCTGCGGGCGATGGCCTCGGCGCCGTCGTAGTCGTCGGCGATCACGGTGAAATACCCCCCCACCACCTCCTTGGTCTCGCTGTAGGGGCCGTCGATCACCCGCACGCCGCCGGGTCCGGGGCGCAGCACGCGGCCCTCGTCGTCCCGCAGCTTGTCGCTGGCCACCAGCTGGCCGGCGGCCTCCAGGCGGCGCCCCCAGGCGGCGTACTTCTCGATGACGGCCTGCATCTCGTCGGGGGAGATGTCGGCCATGGCGGTGGCATCGTCACGGAGCAGAAAGATGAACTGAGGCATGTCGCGTCCTCCAGGTCGTGGCGGCGGCCGTCGCCGGTTCGGATAGCCGCTGCGGAGGGGGGCCGTCGTCGGTGGCGTCACCGTTCAGGGCTTCATTGTCTCCGCAGCCGCGGGCCGCGCAAAGTCATCGTCTGCCTGGAAGACGAAGGGGCGGCGGAAGAATCGACATCGATTTCGAATTTTTTTCCTCCGCCGCCGAAACCGAACCGAGCGCGCTTCAGTTCGGGACCTGCAGATCGACCCAGCCGCCCCAATGGGTGGTGGCGTTGGCCCAGCTCTGCTCGCGGTAGTACAGGCCGCCGGTCCCCCAGGTGAACATCAGGATGCGATCTTGGTTCCCGGCCCGCACCGCCTCGATCTCGCTGGTGCCGTGTCCGCCGAAGCTGCCGCTGCCGTAGCCGCCCCAGCTGAATTCGAATCGGTAGTCGACGGCGCTGGTGGAACGGTTACGGCTGAAGAAATGGAGCAGGCCGCTCTGGTTGCGGGCCGCCGCCGGGGGGTGGGTGCCTGAGGTGACGTCCTGGTTCGGCTGGTTGACGATGCGGTCGCCGGTGGTACGCACCGCCCACTCTAGCGAGCCCTCGGTCACCAGGGCGGCGTCCCCCTCGATCTTTACCCCCTGGGAAGTCCAGCCGCCGGAGCCGAAGGAGCCGTTGCCCTGGGCCGGCTGCTTCCAAAGGGTGTAGTCGATTCCGGAAACGAAGGCGTCGACCCGGCCGCTGGCGCGGGTGCCTGCCACCGGCGAGTTGGTGAGGATGCCGCCGAGGCTGGACCACGAACCGAAACCCGTTCCCGACTGGGAGGCGTATTGCAGCGCGTCGTCGCTGGCGCGGCGGGAGAAGACCCGCAGGGCCCCGGACACCGTGTCGAGGGCCGCGCCGGGACGTCCGAGGACCGGCCCCGGCAGGGATCCCCAGGCGCTCCAGCCGCCGGTGGTGGTGTTCCGGCGGCGGTAGTAGAGGTTGCCGTCGGTGCCGCGGACGAAGGCGTAGATCCGACCGGCGGAGTCCCGGGCACCGGTGGGGGAGCTTCCGCAGGTGCCCCCCAGGTTGACCCATCCCTGCCAGACGCCGGCGGCGCTGCGCCGGCGCTGCAGCAGGTTGCGACTGGTGCGGCCGCAGGTGAACAGCTCCAGGGAGCCGTCGGGGTGGACGACGGCGTCGATGCCGTAGTCGTCCCGCCGCATGTACTCGTAGTTGACCAGGCTCTCGCAGTCGCCGCCGTTGCTCATGGTGCAGCTGGCGAAGGGCTCCGGCACCACCGCGGACCCGCCGGAGGGCCCTCGGGCGCCGGGGGACCCGCCCACCACCGCGTTCTTGTAGAGCACGAAGTGGAGATGGACAGATCCCCCGCCGGAGCCGCTTCGCCCCGCGGTGCCGATCTGGGTGTCGATGTCCACCTCCTGACCGGCGACGACGTCGAGCTGGTCCAAATGGGCGTAGAAGCTCTGGTAGCCGTTGGCGTGCTGTATGAACACCGAGTTGCCGTAGGGCTCCCAGCCGCCCCCAAGGTCCTCCGAGAGGAGAACCTTGCCCGGCGCCACAGGAAACAAGGGCTCGCCGGACTGCATGGGGAAATCAAGGGCGAAATGGTCCTGGGTGCCGACGTTGTCGTGGCGGAAGCAGCCGTAGCCGCAGGTCATGCGGAAAGTCTTGCCCCGCCCCCACGGCGGGACGATGGTGAAGCCCCGGTCTTTGGCCACGCCGTTGCCGGCGGGGTCCGTGACGGAGCCCGCGGCGGGGGTAGGGACCAGGAACGGCAGCGCGGCGAGGACGACGGCGAGGCCCAGGGCACGGATCGACGATGGGCGGGCGACGGAAGAACGAACGGAGGGTCGGCTTGGCATAGGGGCTCCTTTCATGGTGCCGTTTCGGCAGGGGAGGACACCCCTATCGGCGGTAAAAGGAGGCGGGTCCCTTCATGGGGCCCGTTCTTTGAAATCCCGCGCAGACAGTTCCCGGGGGCCCCTGGGGTCGGCGACCGTCAGCGGCTGCCGAGGGTCCCGTAGGCCCGTTCCAGCGCCTCACGGACCCTCCTTTCCCCCGCGCGGCCGCCGGAAGGGCAGAGTGCCTCGAGCTCCGGGTAGAGGCGACTCAGCAGCCGACCGGCGTCGCCGGTGACGCACCGCAGGTCGAGCACGTGCCCCGCCCCCGCCACCACCGTCAGCTCGCCGCCTGTTCCGCAGGAACGACGGTCGCCGCCGCCGGGGTAGGCGGTCGCCGCCGGGGTCTGGTCAGGGTCCCGGGCCGCGCAAAGGCGGGTGGCGTTCTCCACCGGCACCACGGAATCGCCGTCTCCATGGAGAATCGTCAGCGGCGGAAAGGACCCGGGGTCGGCGTTGATCCGTTCTGGGAAGCTGTTGGCGATCACCAGCGGATCCGCCGCATCCAGGTCCGTGGCCGCCGTGATCCCGGGCTGGCGGAGGAATTGGAGCAACAGCTCCCTGCCGTCTTCGAAGGAGTCCTCGAAAAGCCCTCCGGGCTGGAGGTTGTCGAGGATGAAACGGAAGTCGGTGGGGGGATAGAGCAGGACCCCGCGCTCCACCTCGTCGGGCCTCTGGGTGGCGAGGTACGCGGCGAGGTGGGCGCCGGCGGACTGCCCCAGGACCCACGCCCGTCGCTCTTCGGCGTAGCGGGGGTCCATGCCGAAGGCCTCGCCGTGGTCGAAGACCCAGTCCAGGGCCGCCTCGGCGTCGTCGAGGATGGCCCGGCCGTCGGCACCGCGGCAGGCTTCGGGGCCGTCACTGCTGCCCAGCAGCCGGTAGAAAGGGGCGAATACCACGAAGCCCCGCTCGGTGAGGTTCGGCACGGCGGTCTCGATCCCGGCGATGGCGCCGGTGCCCCGCAGCTTCCAGCCGCCGCCGTGGAAGAACACCGCGGGCCGCAGGCCGGCGTCCAGGGGATGCCGGGTGTAGACGTGGACTCCGAGGACGCAGCCGTCCAGCCGCCGATACTCCACCTTCTTCAGGTAAGGGCGAAGGTTGGCCTTGGTCTGGTCGACGGCGGCGACGCGGAGGGTGGCGCCCCGGGACAGGGTCCACCGGGTCTCGATGCGATCGGTGACCGCGGGATCCAGGTCCCCCCAGGCCAGCGGATTGCCGACATACCGCTCTGACCGATCGCTCCCCAGCAGGTTGTCGAAACAGAACGCTTCGAAGGAGGTCGGCGCGTAGGGAACGGGCCTTGTGCAGGCGGCGTCGCCGAAAACCTCCGGCGGCACGGCTTCGTCGAGGGCGGCGGGGGTCAGGGCGCGGCAGGACCCGCCGACCCGGGCGAACAGGGGGGCCGAGGACATGTCGCGGGCAAAGAGCTCCTCCGCCGCCCGGCAGGCGGCGAAGTCCTCGACGATCGGCCCCAGGCTCGTACAGCCCGCCAGGGGCAGGGCCGCCAGGAGCCACCACAGGGCCCGCGGGCGAAGACGTGCAGGGACGCGGCGGAGGGCGGGGGACGACGTCGATGCCATGGGATCCTCTCCTCGATGGGCGGGGGCCGGTTCCCCGCGCGGGAAATCGACCCGGCGAAGGACCGTTCCTCGCGGCGGGGCCTCAGAAGCTGGGGTCGTCGGCGGTGGGGCCGTAGACCTGCGGCAGGGGTACGTCGAGCATCCGGAGATAGACCGTCAGCTGACCGCGGTGGTGGTAGAGGTGGTTGCACAGCCAGGCCCGGGTGACCGCCACCTTCGGCATCTGGGAGATCACCTCATCCCCTCTTGACATGGTCCAGGTAGCCATCAGGTCCTGATCGCTCTTGCCCTCCAGACACTGCCGGCAGGTCTCCATCGCGTTCTCGAACATGGCGAGGAGCTCCTCACTGCTTGCGGCCACCGGTTCCGGCTCCATGGGCTCGGCGAAATTCAGCCCGTCCCCCTCCACCATCACCTTCGACCAGTTGGGCAGCAGGGCGATGTGGCTGCACAGCTTGCCGAGGGTCATGGACTTCTCGTGGGGTCGCCAGCCCAGCTTGTCGTCGGGGACCGCCGCGAACAGCTTGCGGGTGGCGTGGGCTTCCTGCTCCAGCTCACCGATAAAGGCCTGACTGATAGACATGGGAATCCTCCGTCGGTCGACTCTGGATCGTCCTCCGGGACGAATCCAGATCCAGGTGGGGTTTTGGGTAGGGTCGCTGTCGGGTCGACGTAGCCGGATCAGCGTAACCCAAGTCTCCCCTTGGTGTCCCGCCCCCCTTCCCCTCGACAAGAACAACCCAAGCGGGGTGTTCTCGCCACGGGGGGCCCGTCTCCGGGGACGAGATGCTGACCTGGCACGCCTCCTGCTAATAGAATCCGTCTAGGGATCCGTCCCCTTTCGCCGCGACGTCGCGCCCATTCACCCCGAGTCCAGTCCCCACCCGAGTCCAAGTCCCTGAGGTGGTCATGCCGTCAGCACCCTTCCCCGAGCTTCCCGAGGCGCCCGCCATAAGCCCCAAACGGGGTCTCTTCGTCGCCGTGGCCATCGCCTGGAGCGTCGCCTTCGGCCTGTTGGCACCGACGGCGGAGGCCGCCGAGGTCGGCATCGCCAAGGCCAAGCTCTACGAGAAGAGCGCCCGCGCCGCCCAGGGTGCCCTCGCCTACTACCGCCCACTCGACCGTCCCGAAGAGAGGACGCGGGTGAACGAGATCGGCTACCGCATCGCCGCCCAGACCGACTACGTCGACTTTCCCTTCTCGTTCTACGTGGTGGACATGCCGGTGCCGAACGCCTTCGCCCTCCCCGGCGGGCACATCTTCGTCACCCGCGGCATGCTCGACCTGGGCCTTTCCGACGACATGCTGGCGAACCTCCTCGGCCACGAGATCGCCCATGTCATTCACGAGCACGGCACCAAGATCCAGCGCCGGGCCACCCTCCTCAACATCCTGAGCCAGGCGGCCCTGATCGGCGTCATGGTGGGGGTGGACAACGAGCCCGCCAATACCCAGGACCCCTACGGAATTCGCAACTCCCCCAGCCGGAAGGGCAGCCTGGTCCAGGGCACCGCCGCGACGGGCATCGTCTTCACCGAGCTCCTGCTTCGGGATTACAGCCGCGGATTCGAAGACGAGGCCGACATCGAAGGCCAAAGGCTAGCGGCCGCCGCCGGCTACGACCCCGACGGAGCCCGCGCCCTGTGGCAGCTGATGCTCGATCGGATTCCCACCTCCGAGGACTACGGCTACTGGCGCACCCACCCGTTCTCCGACCAGCGGCTGAGGGCCGCCGAGGTGCGCGCCAGGGACCTCAAGATCCAAGAGTCCCCCAAGTCCTCCGAGGCCTATCGGACGGCGGCCCAGGCGGTGATCCTAGATTTCCGCGAGAACCTGGAGGCCGACGAGACCCCGGAGGAGGCCGAGAAAAGGCGCCAGGAACGGCAGCGCCGCTCCCCCGAGGCCCGCCTTGAACGGGACGAGACCCCGGATTGGCAAAAGGACCTCGGGACCTTCCTGGAGCTATCGGCCCTCGAGGCCTGGCCCTCCGGCGAGACGGCGGAGGGGCTGCGTCTGGCACGCCTCCATCGCCTGAGGGATCGCGAGATGGATCGCCGTGAGGTCGCCCGGGACTACGGCGCCCTGGCGGAGGCGTATGAGCAGCAAATCGAGGAAGTGCGCCGACTGACTCCGAAATCGACGTTCCTCGCCACCCTCGAGAAGGAGCTCGGGGACCTGCGGACCGGCGCCGACCAGGTGTTCCCCAAGGCGGTGGAGATCTGGTCTTCCGGCATCTACCAGACCCCGTTCCTCGAGACCTTCCTCTCCAATTTCCCCGCCGCGGACCAGGTGCCGGAGGTGGCCCTCGCCCTCGGCAACGCCTACAGCCGGGTTCGCCGGGAGGCCGACGCGGTGACCTACTTCCTACGGGCCCGGGAGGCAGGGCCGGAAACCGAAGCCGGACGTCGTGCACTGGCGGGCCTGCGCAACCTGACGCCGGTCTTGGAGGAGCTGGTGGCCCTCCAGCAGCTCGCCGACGCCGAAGATCCGGAGCTCGCCGGCCTCGCCGCCAAGCGCCTCAAAGAGATGGCCGGCCGCTTCGAGACTCTTCAGAACGGCGCCGAATTCCTGACCGCCTACCCCGAGAGCCCCCACGGCCTGGCGGTGAAGGACCGACTCGAGAAGCTGGCCCAGAACCTGTACGGCGAGGTGGTGCTCTACCAGGAGCTCGGCGATTCGGTCAAAGCCCTCGAAAGGATCCAGAAAATCCTCGAGTTCGCCCCCGCCACCACCGCCGCCGAGGCCCTGCGGGAGAAAGCGGTCCTGGTGGACGCCTAGGGGCGGCGCGGGCCCGCGGCGGGCGCGGCGAGGTCTAGCGTCGACGGAGGGCCAGGAACCCGCACTGCACGGTGATGGCGACGTTGAAGGCGATCGCCGCAGTGACGATCCCCGGCCACTGCGCCCACAGGCCGAGGCCGAGACAAGCCGCGATGACCGTCAGCTGGAGGGCCATGCCTTCGTTGACCACCCGGGTCCGCTCCTGGTGGATCAGCAGTCCCCGCTGCCAAGCGACGAGGGTGAAGATCGCCGGCAGGGGCACCATCAGCGCCAGGCCGAGCCGCGCCACCGCCGCCACTTCGGCGGTGGTGTCGAGCATCGTCCCGAGGTAGAGATCCACCAGCGGCGTCGCCACGAGCAGGCCCATCAAGGTCGACGCCCCCACCCCGAGACGGCGGCCGAAGGTGCGCAGGGCCGGCAGCGCCCCGTCCTGACCGGCGAGGGCGATCACCACCTCCGGAAGGGCCATTCCTCCAGCCCGGAGCACGAAGGTGGCGTGGAAGACCAGCGGCCAGGCCGCCAGGCTCACCTCCGGATTGTGGAGGCGGGCGAGGGTGAAGGTCACCAGGGGCTGCCCCATCAACGCCAGCACCGACGTCCCCGCCAGCGGCAGGTGGAAGGCGACGAGGCGGCGATAGGTGAGGGGACGGGCCTCGGGGTCCACCTCGGGCAGCTGCGCCAAGATCGGACGCACCACCCAGGTGGCGTAGATCGCCTCCACCGTGACCCCCACCAGCAGCGCCGTCGCCGCGATGTGGATTCCGGGCCATTGGCTCCACGCCGCCAGGCCGAAGGCCGTGGCCACCATCGAAACGAGTCGAATCGCCGTCCCCCGGGCCACCGCCCTCGGTCTGCCGAAACGGATCAGCACGCCCTGGAGAAAACGTCGCCAGGCGATGGCGGCGGTCCAGGGAATCAGAATGGTCAGCCCCGGACGGACCCATCGGGCAATCCCCTCCGGAGTGCCCAGGACATCGACCACCACCCAGCTGAAGAGGGGCGTCAGCGCCACCGCGGCTCCGAGAAGGGTCAGCAGCAGGCTGGCGTGGAGGGTGAAGCGGCGGACCTGGAGGTACGAACCCCGATCCCGCACCAGGGCGGTGGCGGTGGAGAGCAGACCGATGATGGGGCTCTCGATGGTCACCGCCAGGCTGAAGGTGATGCCGAGGGCGGCGAGCATGGTGACCTCGTCGGGGAGACGATTGATCACCGCGCTCAGCAGCGGCCCTTCCACCGCCATCAGCAGCCAGCTGGCGCAGAGCGGCAGCCAGAACCCGAAGAGTTGCCGTTGGCGCAAAGGGGGAAGGTCCTCGTCGGCGGCTGGCCGACGGTCGTGTGGGCTAGCGGGCGGCGGCTTTCAAACGCAACCTATCACGCCCGACGCCGGGGACCCGCTCCTCAGGACGTTTCGTCGGCGCTCGTCTCGGGGTCCTGGGCATCGCTGACCCAGCGACGGAGGATCGCCGCCAGGGTCTCCTCGGCATAGGGCTTCGAAAGGTAGTCGTCCATGCCGGCGGCGAGGCAGGTCTCGTAGTCTTCCTTACGGGCGTGGGCCGTCAGCGCGACCACCGGTAGGCGGCGACCGCTCCCCCGCTCGCGCCGGCGCAGCAGGCGGGTGGCCTCGTAACCGTCAATGCCGGGCATCTGGCAGTCCATCAGCACCAGGTCGTAGTGGCGGGACTCGATGGCCGTCAGCGCCTCCCTGCCGTCCTGGGCGAGATCGGCCTGATAGCCCAGGCCCTCCAGCTGCTCCAGGGTCACCAGCTGGTTGATGGGGTTGTCCTCCGCCAGGAGAATCCGGAAACGGCGACGGGCTTCCTGGTCGTAGATGCCCGAGGTCAGCTCCAGGGTCTCCACGTCGTCCGGCTCCGCCACTTCGAAGGGGGCGTCGAACCAGAACGTCGAACCGACGGCGGGCTCGCTGGTGACCCCGATCCGCCCCCCCATGGCTTCCACCAACTGCCGGCAGATGGCGAGGCCGAGGCCCGTGCCGCCGTAGGTTCGGCTGGAGGAGGTGTCGGCCTGGGTGAACGGGGAGAACAGCCGCTCCCGCTGGCGCCGGGGGATGCCTATGCCGGTGTCCTCCACCTCGAAGCGCAGCCACGCCGCGTCTTCGGACGCGGCGGAGGACGGCGTTCCCTTCTGAATGCGGACCTGGATGCGCCCGTCGGCGGTGAACTTCACCGCGTTGGCCACCAGGTTGAGCAGCACCTGCCGCAGGCGGACCGGATCCCCCACCAGCAACGTCGGAACATCGTCGTCGAGCTCCAGCCCCAGCTGGAGCCCCTTGGCGGCGGCGCTCTCCCGCTGCACCGCCAGCACCTTCCGGACCGACACTCGGAGATCGAAGGGGATCGCCTCAAGCTCCAGCTGTCCCGCCTCGATCTTCGAGAAATCGAGAATCTCGTCGACGATGTGCAGCAGGCCGTCGCCGGAGGTCTTGAGCATTTCGGCGTAGCGCCGGGCTTCCGCCGGAAGCTCTTTGCTCAGGATGAGCCCGGTGAGCCCCACCACGCCGTTCAGGGGAGTTCGGATCTCGTGGCTCATGTTGGCCAGGAACTCCCCCTTCGCCAGGCTCGCCCGCTCCGCCACCCGCCGCGCCTCGTCTAGCTCACGGTAGGCCTCCCGACGGGCCCAGGCGGCGCGCTCTGCCCGCTGCCGCAGCCCACGGTGCTCCGCCATGGCCATCCCCCCGAGCAGCAGGAGCACGATCATCACCCAAGCTTCCCGGGGGTCCCGGGTCACCGTCTCGAGCACCTCCGCCTGATAGAGGCCGATGTGCAGCACCGGGAACAGCGCCGTCGCCAGCACCAAGAAACTGCTCCTGCCGCCGGATCCTTGGATCAGCTCCGGGGGCAGGGGGGCGTCCCCCTCGACGGCTTCCGGCACCGGGCGATCCGGCTCGGATCCCCTGGGGGAGGACCTTCCGAGGACCGCCGCCGCCGCGACCCCGAGCTTGGGCAGGTGGAAGACGGTGTTAAACCACGGAGGGACGGTAAGCCCCAAAAACTCGACGCGCCAGGCGGCGTCAAGGGCGTCGAGGATCCCCCACCCGAGCCAGGAGATCGCCAGCGTCCCGCAGATCCACCGCCAGGTCGTATCTTCTACCCTGAAGCAGAGAACGCCGAACCGACCCGCCACCAACAGATCGAGGACCACATAGAGATAGAACGAGGGTAGCCAGGTGTCGTAGAGGGTTTCGTCCACCCGCGCTGGAATAACGACGAAGTAGACCAGCAGGCCAAACACCATCAGGATCTGACCCGCCGAGTGCAGTCGACGACGGTCCGTGCTTCCCGGCCCGCGGGCCCCGCCGGGGAGCTGGTCCGCCGCCAGCAGGCAGACCAGGTAGAACAGCACGTAGAGGACGTCCCCGAGGAGATTTACGCCGAGACTCGACGACTCCGGCAAAACGCCGAACAGGACCGCCGCCCACCAC
>JBCDIS010000052.1:0-41635 GCA_038748685.1 Acidobacteriota bacterium
CCCAGCGTCGCGGCGATCCATGGTCTGACCTTTCGCATCGCGATTAGCGTACTGGGGGCGCCACCGTTCGTCAATTCTGGCGACGAAGTCCCTGGCTCCGAGCTTGGGCGCAAAGATCGCCGGAGGCCGCAGGGGCCCCTAGCTCACAAGCAAGTCCAGTCCGACGTCGAGGCAGGGGGCGCTGTGGGTCAGCCAGCCCACCGACAGCAGATCGACGCCGGTCTCCGCCTTGGCGCGGGCGGTTTCGGGGGTGATGCCGCCGGAGGCTTCGGTGGTCGCCCGGCCCGCCACCAGGCGGACGGCCCGCCGCAGGGTGTCCGGCTCCATGTTGTCGAGCAGCACCGCGTCGACCCCGAGGCCGAGGATCGCCTCCAGCTCGTCCAGGTCGTCGACCTCGATCTCGATCTTGACCAGGTGGCCGGCGTGGGCCCGGGCTCGCCGAACCGCTTCGGCGGCGGAGCCGGCGATCGCCCGATGGTTGTCCTTGATCAGAACCGCGTCGTCGAGCCCGAACCGATGGTTGGAGCCCCCCCCGAGGCGGACGGCGTGCTTCTCCAGGGCCCGCAGGAGGGGCGTGGTCTTGCGGGTACAGACGATGTGGGCGCCGGTGCCTTTGATCGCCGCCACCATGTCGCGGGTGACCGTGGCGATCCCCGAAAGGCGCCCCAGCAGATTGAGGGCCGTACGCTCGGCGGACAGCATCTCCCGGGCACGGCCGCGGACCGTCGCCAGCACTTCGCCGGCGCCGGCATCTTCGCCGTCCTCGATCTGGACGTCGATCTCGACCTCCGGGTCGAGGTTCTCGAAGGCCAGTAGGGAAGGCGCCAGGCCGGCGACCCGCCCCCCGCGGCGGGCCCGCACCTCGCCGACGGCTCGGACGTCCGCGGGGACGGTGGCGTCGGTGGTCAGGTCCCCGGCACGGCCGAGGTCTTCCCGCAGCGCCTCCGCCACGAGACCTTCGTAGAGAATGGGGTAGAGCGTGGGGTGGTTGGACATCAGGCGATCTCCCTTGCGAGGTCGGCGTCGAAGGTCTTTTGCAGCGGAAGCTCGCCGGCGGGGCCGTCCCGGTAGGTCCAGAACAGGCGCCGTCGCCAGACCAGGTCGGTTTCCGGGAAATCGCGGCGGTGGTGGCTGCCCCGGCTCTCCCGGCGTACGAGGGCGGCGGCGGTCACCAGGCGGGCGACGGTCCACAGGTTCCGGGTCTCGGCCCGGTGGACATCGTGGTCCCCCGCCGGCTCGGTAGCGCGCCGATCCGTCCCCAAGAGGTCGAGGAGACCCTCCAGGCCGACCCGATCCCGAACCAGGCCGGCCCGGCGCCACATCCAGCGCCGCAGATCGGACCGGTCCAAGGCCGGCGGCGAGGTCTCCCGCCGCACCGTGCCAGGGACCCTCCCCGCGGACGATGAGTCCATCCCTTGGATGTCCGCGGCGACCCGCGCGCCGAAGACCAGGGCCTCCAGCAGGGAGTTCGACGCCAAACGGTTGGCGCCGTGGACGCCTGTGGCCGTCACCTCGCCGCAGGCCCACAGGCCGTCCAGGGACGAGCGGCCGTAGCCGTCGACGGCGACCCCCGCCATGGCGTAGTGGGCGGCGGGGGTCACGGGAATCGGCTCGCGGATGGGGTCGATGCCGTGGCGACGGCAGGCCCCCCAGACGGTCGGGAAACGCTCGGGGAAGGCGTCCCCCACCGCGTCCCGGGCGTCCAGCCGGGCCCCGCCGCCATCGTCCTGGAGTCCCCAGATGGCCCGCGCCACCACGTCCCGGGGAGCCAGCTCCGCCTGCGGATGGAGACCCACCATGAACCGCCGCCCGTCGTCGTCCAGCAGCACCGCCCCCTCCCCCCGCAGCGCTTCGGTGACCAGCGGCAGCGGGTCGGAGGCCACGGCGAGGGCGGTGGGGTGAAACTGAACCATCTCCAGGTCCGCCAGCCGGGCGCCGGCCCGCGCCGCCATGGCCAGGCCGTCGCCGGTGTTCTCCACCGGGTTGGTGGTGCGGGCGTAGACCTGACCGAAGCCGCCGGTGGCCAGCACCACCGCCGAGGCCCGGTGGAGCACGGTGCGCCCACCGTGGGTCGCCAGGACCCCGATGACCCGGCCGTCCCGAACTACCAGGTCGGTGGCGAAAGCGTGCTCGAAGACTTCCAAACCCGGACGCACCAGGGCAGCGTCCACCAGCGCCCGCACCATCTCGGCGCCGGTGGCGTCCCCCTGGGCGTGGAGCACGCGGCGTCTTTGGTGAGCGCCCTCACGGCCGAGCAAGAGCTCGCCGAGGTCCCCGCGATCAAATCGCGCCCCAAGGTCGATCAGGTCCCGAACCCGGCCCGGACCCTCCTGGACGAGGGTCGCCACCGGCCCCCGCTCGCAGAGGCCGGCGCCGGCCGCCGCGGTGTCGAGGGCGTGCAGCTCCGGGGAGTCGTCCGCGGACATGGCGGCGGCGATCCCCCCCTGGGCCCAGGGGCTCGATCCCCCTGCACCGAACCGGGTCTTGGTCAGCACCGTGACCCCCAGGGGGGCCAGTTCCAGGGCGGCCGTCAGCCCGGCGACGCCGGTCCCGACCACCACCACCCCGGCGCTTCGCACCTCGTCGGCGAGGGCGGTCGCATCGTAGGTCTTCATCCCTTTCTCCCCCGCCCCACCTCGAGCATCCTCTCGACGGAGCGCCTGGCCCGGTCGGCGATCGCCGGATCCACCGTCACCTCGTGTTCGAGGTTTTGCAGCGTCCTGAGGATCTTGGGCAACGTGATCCGCTGCATGTGGGGGCAGAGGTTGCAGGGGCGCACGAATTGGACGTCCGGATATTCAACGGCCACGTTGTCGCTCATCGAACACTCGGTGACCATGACCACCTTGTTCGGCCGCTGATCCCCCACGTACTGGATCATGCCGCCGGTGGACCCGACGAAGTCCGCCGCCTCGAGGACGTCCGGCGGGCACTCGGGATGGGCCAGGACCACCAGGTCGTCGTGCCCGGCGCGGAAGCGACGGATCTCGTCGCCGGTGAAGCGCTCGTGGACCTCGCAGTGTCCCTTCCACAGGATCAGCTCGACATCGGTCTGGGTGGCGACGTACTGACCGAGGTACTCGTCCGGCAGAAAGATCACCTTCGGCACCCCCAGGGACTCCACCACCTCCACCGCGTTGGACGACGTGCAGCAAACGTCGGTCTCAGCCTTCACGTCGGCGGTGGTGTTGACATAGGTAACGACGGGCACGCCGGGATAGCGCTCCTTGAGCAGACGTATGTCGGCGCCGGTGATCGACGTGGCCAGCGAGCAACCGGCCTTGAGGTCTGGGATGAGGACGGTCTTCTTCGGATTGAGGATCTTGGCGGTCTCGGCCATGAAATGGACACCGCAGAGAACGATGGTGTCCTGCTCGACCTCGTTGGCCATCCGGGCCAGGGCCAGGGAATCGCCGGTGAGGTCGGCGACGCCGTGGAAGACCTGGGGGGTCATGTAGTTGTGGGCCAAGATCACGGCGTTCCGCTCGGCCTTGAGGCGCTGGATCTCCGCAACGTAGGGGGCGTGGACCGGCCACTCCACCTCGGGAATCACGTCCTTCACACGTTCGAAAATCCGCGCCGTGCTCTCGGCGACCTGCGGGGTGTAGGGAAGGGTCGTGTTGAAAACCTGGGCTGCGTCCATGTCGTCCTCCTTGTCCGCCGGTCCAGACGGCCGTCGGCGCCGAGCACTCCAGTTCCGCGACTCGCGGCTCTTATGCTCACGTTGAGAATAATTGGGATCTGAAAAAGGCCGGCGGTGCACGTCGGCCTTTCTTCATGACGCCTTTATGCTACATATGAGCATAAGATGGTGTCAAGGGGGATGACAACCACGATGGCAACCGGGATGCCAACCGCCATGCCAACCGTCTTGGCGAAGGAGCCCCCGGGGCTCAGGACGAAGACGGAAGGCTCGGCAGGCCGACCCCTGGGGTTGGGCGCTCCCTCAGGACGTCGCGGCGGAAGCGGAACCGCTCGGCGGGGCGACCGCCGGTGCCCGAGGCCAGGCGGCCGGTCCCTTCCACCAGCCCCCCCTTCTCCACCAGCCGGCGGAAGTTCTGCTTGTGGAGGGGTTGACCCGCCAGGGCCTCCACCACCCTCTGGAGCTGCAGCAGGGTGAAGGTCTCCGGCAGCAGCTCGAAGACCACCGGCCGGTATTTGATCTTGCCCCGAAGCCGCCCGATGGCGGTGGCGAGGATCCGGCGATGGTCGAATCCCATGGCCCAGCCGAGGCGGCCGGAGATCTCGCCCCCGTCGTCGCCGCGGTCCCTCTTCGACTCCGTCACCAACCCGGCTTCGTACAGGAGCTCATAGCGGTCGAGGACCCGGTAGCCGTCCCACGGCGTGCCGCCGAACCCGAAGGCGATATCGACCCGTTCCCGCCGCCGGCGTCGCCCGGCGTCGTCGGAGGCGGCATCGCACCAGACCAGAAGGGACGGCTGGAGCTCGTCGTCGAGGACCGCGGGACGCCCCCCCCGCCAATCCTCCCAGGGCAAATAGTCGTACCAATCCCGCCAGCGGGACCCTGCCTGGGCCGGGGCGGCGTCCTCCCGCACCAGGGTCAGGTAGCCGATGGAGATGACCCGGGGGCCGCCGGTGCGCTCCCGCGGATCCCGGTTCTGATCGCCGAACGTATACAGCTGCTCCACGTAGCCCACCCCGATACCGGCCTGCTCCCGCACCCAGCGCCGAAGCGCCAGCTCCAGGGTCCGGTCGCTGGCGGGGTCGAGGGGGCCAAAGGGCAGGGCTGCGAGGTCGTCGTAGGGGCTGGGTTCCGAGGGGGTTCCCAGCCCGTGGCCCGCACGGCGGACCACCAGCACCCTCGGACGCTCGTCGGTCACCGCCACGATCACCGCGTTGAGTCCGATGACGAGGCCGCCCCCCGTGCCGTCGTCGATTCGCGTCCCGCCGGCGGGTCCGTCGTTTCCACCCATACCCTGAGGTTAGACCATCCTCGGCCGGGGCGGAAGCCGGCCCCCCGGGGACGACGGTCTCAAGGTGACCTCAGGGGGGCGCTCGACGCACCAGGCGGCGCTGGAAGACCTCGGAGACGTGCCTCGCCACCCGCTCCGCCAGCGCCGGCAGGTCCGGAGCCGATCCGAGCTCCCGTTCGATGGACGTCATGGTGACGTCCGGAAGGCCACAGGCGACGATGCCCCCGAAGTGGCGGAGGTCCGGGGCGACATTGAGGGCGAAGCCGTGGTTCGTGATCCAGCGGGACAGGTGGACCCCGATGGAAGCGATCTTGGCGTCGCCGACCCAGACTCCGACGAATCCCCGCCCCTCCCGCCGAGTCGCCTCGATGCCGAGGTCCGCCAAGGTCCGGATCAGAACCTCCTGGAGATCCCGCACGTAGCGGCCCACGTCCCTGCGGTCCGGATCCAGGTCGACGATCGGATACCCCACCAACTGCCCGGGGCCGTGGTAGGTGACCTGCCCCCCGCGATTGGTGCCGTGGACCTCGATGCCCTGCTCCGCCAGCCAGGACCGGTCCGCCACCACGTCCTGTTCCGAGGCGTTGCGCCCCAGGGTGAACACCGGTTCGTGCTCCAGCAAGAGCAGGTGCTCGGCTCCTCCGTCGGCGCGAATCGCCCTCCGCAGTCGCTGCTGCAACTCCGCGGTTTCGGCGTAGGGCACCCGGCCCAACCAGCTCCAGCGCAGCTCACGGCCGACGCTGCTCCCCTTCCGCGGCGGGCGGCCCAGATCCGGGGGGCCCGAATCCGGAGGTATGGTGCCGTCAGCGGTCACCCACGAGGCCCCGGTACCGAAGAAAGGAGAGGGTGGACTCCCAAAGGTAGTCCATCCGGTCGAGCCAGCGGTGGTCGGCGTCCGCCATGAGGTGGACCGCCACCGTCCCGCGGCTGCAGTCCATGGCGAAATCCACCACCGCCCGCCAGTCGACGGAGGTGTCCCGCTTTCCCTGGAAGAGAAGGGTCGGCGTGTCGTACCGCCGCCGCAGCTCTCCGGCGTCCCGCCGACGGAGGTCTTCGACGAGGTCCCAAGACAGATCGTAGGCTCCAAGCTCGTGGTCGAAGGTGATCTTGCCGTCGCGGCGCCACCGTTCTTCGGCGCCGGGCCCCAGGAGGCGCAGGAGGCCCCGGTCCATTTCGAGACCCGGCGCGATGTGGACCGCGGCCTCGATTTTGCCCCCCCCCCTGGGCGGCGTACCAGAGCGCCGTACCACCCCCCATGGACGAGCCCATCAGGATCACCGGCCCGAGACCCTGCCTCCGCAGATGGTCGTGGACCCGGCCCATGTCCTCCAGGTTTCGGCTCAGGCTGAGGCCAAACATGGTATCCCCCGACCGGCCGTGGCCGCGGAAGTCGAAGGAACAGAACGCCAGGCCGGCGTCGACGAAGCGGCGGCGGAAGAAGTCGGCCTTCTCGCCGTCCTGACTCGAACCGAAGCCGTGGGCGTAGAGCACGCAGGCCGAGGGCTCCGGCGGACGGTCGAGGCGAATCGCCAGGTGGGTCGCCCCCTCCCCTTCCCCGATGGGAAGCCGCTCCTCGGCGGCGGGGAAATCGATAGCGCCGGCGGTCATGGGACCTGCGGGCCCTTTGGCCATTCGGGGGACAACGTCTTCCGCAAGGGCGAATCTCCAGGGATCGGAAATCGTATAGACCGGGGGCACGGTCGCCGCGGCCGGCCGCTAAGATAGCAGAACCCTCAGAAGCCCCGGAGACCCCGCGATGGAGACCATCCAGAACCATGTCACCGCCACCGACCGGGTGGCCATCGGCCTCGGACTGGCCCTCCTGGTGCTCGGCCGCCGCCTGTTCTGGCTGGCGTTGGCGGGGGTCGGCTTCCTCGCCGCGGTGGTCCTCACCCGCCAACTCCTGGCGGACGCCGCCCCCCTGGTGCAGCTGGCCCTCGCCCTCGGCGCTGGGCTGTTGGGGGCCTTCGTCGCCGTCACCGCCCAGCGGTTGGCCCTGTCTTTCGGGGGCTTCGTGGTGGGCGCGTTCGGAGCGGCCTGGGGACTCCAGACCTTCGCCCCGGATCTCGGCAACTGGATCCTGCCGGCGGCCCTCGTGGCCGGCGTGCTCGGCGTGCTCCTCGCCCACAGCCTGTTCGAGGTCGCCCTCGTCGTGGTGTCCTCCGGGGCGGGGGCGGCCCTGGTGGCCGGCGCCAGCGGGCTGACCCCGCCGAAAGATCTGTGGCTCGCGGTCGGCCTCTTCGTCGTCGGCCTGGTGGCCCAGTCCGGGGGCGACAAGGCCCCCCGCCGCAAGTCGGACTGAGGGGTCTCCGATCCGGGGGTCGGGACGGGAAGCTCAGGTGAGGAAGCGAGGTCGGGCGGCGTCGAGGAAGTCCGCCAGATCGGAGAAGACCTCGGCGGGCCGCTCCATCATCAGCCAATGGCCGGTGCCCCGAAGCTCCCGGTAGGGGAGGTCCGGCCGCAGGCGGTGCAGGCTGTAGGGAAGATCGTTGAGGGGGCTCACCAAGCTGCGGATCGGACCCTCGTAGGCCGCGAGGCGGGGAATCGGGCTGTAGTCGAAGGCGGCGTCGAGGCACCCCCGCAGCACGTCGGCGGGGGTTTCCCGCAGTTGGCGAAGGACCCGAGCGGTGACGTCGGCGGGCGCGTCGGTGAGGAACTGCCGGTAGGCCCACTCCAACTCGCCGTGGGCGTCTTCCGCCATGGCGTCGAGCACGCCGCGGCGTTCGCGGGCGGGCAGCTGGGTCTGGTCGCCGTTGGGATCCACCAGGAACAGGCCGGCGACCCGGGGTCCATTCCCCGCGGCGTATTCGATGGCCGCCGCCGCCCCGAGGCTGTGGCCCACGAGGACGAAGCGCCGCAGGGACAGGGCGTCCACCGCCGCGCCGATGGCCGCCGCCAGGTCGGGGACCGTGAAGGACACGCCGTCGGACTCCCCGTGCCCCGGCAGGTCTAGGGCCACCCCCCGCAGCCCCGGGCCGAACTTCGACAGCAGCGCGCCCCAATGGTCGAGGCTGCCCCCGAGGCCGTGGACGAAGACCACCGCCATCGGGGCCGACGCGTGCAGTTCAGCCAATCTCAACGACCCGGAGGGACCCGGAATCCAGGCCGACTCGGCGGCGGCCGGCAGGTCGAGATCCTGGGTTTCAGCAGGTCTCGCCGTGGGCTGCTTCTTCCCCGGCGAGGCCTCCGCGCCCATCCGGCGGGCCGGGGCTTCCCCACCTTGGCCGCCAGCCGGGGCCTGCCGTTCCCCCCGCCGGGCCAATAGGGCCCCCGCCGCCAGGCCGAGACCGGCCCACCCCAATAGCCTCAGCAGCCCCCCTCCCTTGGAAGGCCGCTTCTTCCCCTTCGGCCGACGGGCCGGAGTCCCTCGACGTTTCGCCATCGGCTAGGCTCCGCCCTCGCCGTCCACCGCCTGGGCGGCTTCGTCGGCGTCTTCGGCTTCCGCGGCGGCCGCCTCCGCGGCCGCGAGCTCTTCCTGCCAGAGCTTGCGGAAGCTGGGGGGGAAATACGTTTCGCTGAGATTCCCGGGGAGTGGATCGAAGGCCAACGCCGCCCGCACGTCCTCGGCCGCAAGGTCAAGGAGCTCCGGATCCCGCCCGCCGCCGAGCAGGTATTCCGCGTGCCGCGCGGCGGCCTTCAGCATCTGGCCGTGGAACCTGGCCCGGGCGCCCCGCAGGTTGGCGTCCTCCAGCTGCGCCAGGACGTCGGGGTAGCGCCCTTCAAGATAGGCCTGAGCCGCCTCCGACAGGGCCACCGGCGGAGGCTCCGCCAGTCGCTTGAGGGCCCCCGTCACCTGGGCAAGCTGGTTGCTGGCGCTTTCCAGATCCGACGCCGAAGCAGAGTCCTGCTTGGCGTCAATGTCCGCCAGCAGAGTCTTCAGCTCGGAAACCTTCCGGCCGAGGCGGGGCGGGTAGGGGGCCAGGGACGCCACCGAGCGGAGGATCCCGCGGGCCGCGTCCTCCGCCTTTCCGAGTCGTCCGAGGGCCTGGGCGGTGGCCTCGTTCACCTCCCCGAGCCTCTTGCGGGCTTCGGTGGCGATGCCGTCCAGCTCCCGCCCGGCCTCCGCCGCCAGGCCCGCCGCCACTTCGATGGCGGCGAGGTCGAGGGCTCGGCTCGCCGACTCGACCCCCTTGGAGGCCTCGGTGAGCTTGCGCTCCGCCTGCCCCTGGCGGGACCGCCAAGAGGGCGTTCCGACGGCCCAAACCGCCGCGATCTCCTTCTTGAGGGCCAGCTTCTCCACCCGCTCCAAGGCCTGGCGGGCGCGGTCCAGGTCGTCCTCGGCGTCCACCCTGGCGTCGTCCACCTGCTGGATCAGGTCTTCGCAGGATTGCCGGCGGCGGCCGAGGTCGTCGGCGTCGTCGGTGCGCTGGATCTTGCCTTGCTGCTCCGACTCCGCCCACGCCGCCAAGGCCCCGCGGCAATCCCCGACCTCCTGGAGCACGACCCCGAGGGAGTAGTGGGGCGTGTACTGGCGATTGAAGACGGGGGTGAAGCTCTCCTTTTCCCGCTGCGAAATGGCGGACCGGAGAAGGCGCTCGGCGTCCTGCCATTGGGACTTCCCGATGGCCTCGAGGGCCGCTTTGTAGTCGTCCCTGGCGTCGGCGAAGAGGCTCGACGACGGCCACAGCGGGAGCGTCAGGAGCATGGCCCAGAGGAGTGGCCTGCCGCTGGCCCTCACTGCGCCCCTCATCGCCACCACCCGCTGTCCTTGAAGTAGTCGGTGGACGTGGGCTCGGCGAAGGTGGCGGCGCAGGAAGCCATCGTTCCTTCGAAGACCCTGACCCCTTCACACATCTTCGTCTCCCCCCGCTCGGAGTCGGTCAAGGTGATGGTGTACTGGCCCTCCGGCAGCTCGACGAAGAAGGGCGTCGACGCGTCCATGGGCAGTTCCTGAACAAAGCCCTTGGAGTCGGTGATCTCGGTCACGAAGGCCCAGGGAACGGCGTCGATCACCAGACCGCTACGGGGTCCGGCGACGGGTTCCGGCGCCGATGGGGGCGGCGGAACCGGGACAGCCTCCACCACCGTTTCCTCGGCGGAGCGCCCCCCGGACGACGAGAGCCACCAGCCGACGGCCAGGGACAACACCACCACCGCCGCGACGGCCACCGCCGAGATGAGCCTGCGGTCGACGCCGCCGCCCTTCGGCGCTTGGGGCCGCGCCGCCGGGGTGCCCGCGGGCGGCGCCTGCGGCGCGCCCGCTCGGCCGGCGTGGGTCGGGGCGGAGGGAGCGGAACCCGGGATCGGCGGCGGAACCGGGGCCGCCGCCGGGGTCACCGGAGGAGTCGTCGGGGGCGGCGGTGCGCCGGTCCCCGTGGCCTGTGCCAGCTCCATGGTGGGCAAATTCTCGTCCACCGCCGCGGAGGTCCGGGCGACGACTCCGGTGCCCTCCTCCCCTGGAGCGCTTCCTTGGCGGTTGATCGTCTCCTCCAGCTGCGCCATCGCCGCCTGGAGGTCCCCCTGCTCCACCAGCCGACTGATCTCGTGGGCCTTGCTGGATAGCAGCTCCTCGGAGGTGGACTCGTCGAGGGACCCCTCACCGGTCGGAGGAGGCGGCGTGCTGGGGACCGCCGGAAGGGGGGGCGGGCTCAGGGGACGGGTGGACGACCCAGGCGGCACCCCTCTGGCGACGGTTTCCAGTCCACCGGAAGATACGGCTCCCGGGCCACCGGAGGGGACGGCTTTCGGTCCTCCGGACCGCACGGCGCTCACCGGCTGGGTGGCGTCTCCGTCCCGACGGCGTTTGGGGGCCTCGGTGCCGACCGGCAGGGTGGCGTCAAGGGAGGGGGTACCGGCGTGGTGCTTCTCCACCGCTTCGGCGGTGCGGGCGATGAGGGATTGGGACAGCCATTCCCCCCCGTCCCCCATCGTCGAGTCGGCGGGGTCCGGACCGGCGCCCTCGGTCAAAGCTGGCCAGCGGCCGAGGACCGCGGAGTCCCGGATCGCCCCGAGCTCTTCGAGCACGGATCCGGAGTCCGCCGGGCGCTTGGCGGGTTCCTTGTCGAGGCAGCCGGTCACCAGACGGGCGAGCTCCCGCGGACACGCGGGCCACAACTCCCCCAGCGGGCGCGGCGTCTTGTAGAGGATCTGATAGACCAGGGCCGAGATGGTCTTGCCGCGGAAGGGCCGCTCCCCCGCCAGGAGCTCGTAGGCGACGACGCCGAAGGAAAAGAGGTCGGCCCTCGCGTCCACCTCACCGCCCCGGACCTGTTCGGGGGGCATGTAGCTGGCGGTGCCCATGGTGACCCCTTTCTGGGTCAGCTGGCTCTCTTGGTTCGCCAGCCGGGCGATGCCGAAGTCCACGATCTTGACCTTCCCGTCGGGGAGCAGGCGGAGGTTCGCCGGCTTGACGTCCCGGTGGATCACCCCTTGGGAGTGGGCGTAGGCCAGACCCTGGGCCACCTGGATCAGGATCTCCAGCTTCTCCAGGGGGGTCCAGGCGTGCCGCAGGCGGATCGCTTCCTGGAGATCCTGACCGTCGAGGAACTCCTGGACCATGTAGGGGATGTCGTCCTGGAAGCCGAAGGCGAAGACCCCCGCCACGTTTTCGTGGGCCAGGCCGCCGGCGATCTCCGCCTCACGCAGGAACCGCTGCCGCAGGCCCTGGTCGTCGACGGTGCAGACCTTGATCGCCACGTCCCGCTTGAGGAAAGGGTCCCAGCCCCGGTAGACGACGCCAAAGCTACCTTCGCCGATTTTCTCGACGACTTCGTATTCGCCGATCTTTTCGAGCTCACTCACGGGCGGCGCATCCTGGGGGCGACGGTGGCGCCCCACGGTCGAGGTTTCGAAGGGACAGCCAGTGGAACGCCGCCACCACCAGGGAATGGGTGATGCGGCCGTCCGCCAACAGGGTCGGAATATCGGCCAGGGGAATCAGGTGGACCGCCAGGTGCTCCCCATCGTCGGGCTCCAGGTCATGGGTACGCCGGGCGTTGGGGACCAACCACGTGGAACACTCGTTCGACTGGATCGCCGGGTTGGGGTGCACGGTACCGAGATGGATCGCCGGGTCGCCGGTGAAACCGGTCTCTTCCCGCAGCTCCCGCTCCGCCCCCTCCGCCGCGGCCTCACCGGCTTCGATCATGCCGCCGGGAATCTCTAGGGTCAGGGCGTCGATCCCGTGGCGGTATTGCTCCACGAGGACCACCTCGCGGCGCTCCGTCAGCGCGATGACGTTGGCCCACTGGGGGGTGTGGAGAACCGAATAGGTTCCGAGACGACCGGTCAGGGGCGAGCGTCGCTCCACCTGCTCGATCTGGAAGATCCCGTAGTTCGCGGCTTCGGACCTCCCCTCCGTCGGCCACCGTGAAAGGGGTACGTCGGGGGGCGGTGGGACGTCTTGGGACTTGTCGTCCAGTTCGGTCATCTCCTGCGCAGAGCCTCCCTCCGCGGTCCGCGGAGCCTAAGGGTTCGCCGTGGCGGCCGGGGGGCGTGCTTCGCCGCCCTTGCAGTCGCCGCTTGCATGCCGTAACGTCTCCAACGTTATGGAAGGCGCACAGAATCTACCATGGTACAAGCAGCTGCACTGGCAGATCCTGGCCGCGATGGCGGCCGGAATCTCTGCCGGGGTCGTGGGCGGTGAAGCGATCGTTCCCCACGTCGCCTGGCTCGGCACCCTGTTCGTCAAGCTGCTACGGATGATCATTGTCCCCCTCGTGCTGACGTCGATCATCACCGGCGTCGCATCGGTGGGGGGAGGACGCAGCCTCGGTCGGCTCTTCGGCAAGACCCTCGGCTACTACGTCGCCACCAGCGCCCTCGCCGCCATCACCGGCTTGCTGGTCGTGAACCTGATCCAGCCCGGGGTCGGCGCCAAGCTCACCCAGGCCAAGACCGCCGAGCTGCCGGAGCTCGAGACCGCCGGATCACCGGCGGACCTGCTCCTCGACATCGTGCCCCGCAACGTCGTCCAGGCCGCCGCCGAGGCGGACATGCTGGCGCTGATCTTCTTCTGCATCCTGCTGGGCATCTCCATCGCCGGCCTGCCGGACGTGCATCGACGTCCGCTGACGACCTTCTTCGACGCCGCCTTCCAGGCGATGATGCGGCTCACCGGAGGGGTCATCCGATTCGCCCCCATCGGCGTTTTCGGACTCATGGCGAGGACGGTGGGGGAAACCGGCTTCGACGCCTTCCGCGCCCTCGGCCTCTACATGGTGACCATCGCCTCGGGCCTGACGATCCACCTTTTCGTCGTGCTGCCGCTGCTCCTGCTGCTGGTGGGCCGGATCCGCCCGTCGGTCCACTTCCGAAATATGGCGGAGCCCATCGCCATGGCCTTCTCCACCAGTTCTTCGGGGGCGACGCTGCCGGTCACCCTGCGCACGGTGGAGAACAAGGTCGGCGTGCCGAACAAGATCTCGTCGTTCGTCCTGCCGATGGGGGCGACGGTGAACATGGACGGCACGGCGCTCTACGAATGCGCCGGCGTTCTCTTCATCGCCCAGGCCCTGAACTTCGAGCTGACCCTGGCCCAGCAGGGCATCGTGGTGCTCACCGCCCTGCTGGCTTCCATCGGCGCCGCGGCCGTGCCCTCGGCGGGCCTGGTGATCATCTTCCTGGTGCTGGAGGCGGTGGGGCTGCGGGGGCCTGAAGTCGAGGCCATCGTTGGCATGATGCTCGCCATCGACCGCCCCCTCGACATGTACCGCACTGTTGTGAACGTGTTCAGCGACTCCTGCGGCGCCGCCATCATTGCCAAATCCGAAGGGGTCGAGAGTGTCGGCGAGCTCGCCCCGCCCGACTAGCCGAGGGATTGACGACATGAGCAACAGCTTTCAGCTACGCAGGGTCCTGATCACCGGAGCCGCCCGCGGTATCGGCCGCAAGATGGCGGAGCGCTTCGCCGCCCGCGGCGCCGAGCTGGTGATCACGGACGTCCAGGAGGAGCTCCTCGAAGCGACCCGCGCCGACCTCGAGGCGGCGGGCACCCGGGTCCGCGCCTATGCCGTCGACGTCACCGACGCGGAGGCCATCGCGGACCTACGCGACCGGGTCCACGGGGACCTCGGCAGGATCGACATCCTGGTGAACAACGCCGGCGTGGTTTTCGGGGGGCCCTTTTTGGAGGTGCCGCTCCAACAGCACGCCCTGACCTACCGGGTGAACGTCGAAGGGGTCATGGCCATGACCCACGCCTTCCTACCGGACCTCATCGAGGGAAACCGGGGCCACGCGGTCTTCATCGCCAGCGCCTCCGGGTTCGTGGGCCTGCCCAACGGCGCCACCTATGCGTCCAGCAAATGGGCGGTGATCGGCTTCGCGGAGTCCATCCGCGCCGAGATGAAGCACCAGGGCCACAAGCACGTGGCGGTCACGACGGTCTGCCCCACCTACATCAACACCGGCATGTTCGAGGGGGTCGAGCCCCCCAAGACCACCCACCTCCTCGACCCCGACGACATCGCCGACAAGATCGTCGAGGCGGTAGAGAAGCGCAAGATCTGGCTCCTCGAGCCTTGGATCGTGAAGGTTACCCCCTTCCTCAAGCACTGCCTCCCGACGCCGCTGGCGGACTTTCTTTCGGATGCCTTCGGCGCCAACCAAAGCATGGACCAGTGGAAGGGACACGCCCCCAAGTGAGCACCCCCGAAGCTTCCACCGACGCCCCCCCGGTCCCACCGAGCTCCCCCCCCGCCGCCGAGATCCAAGACAACGAGGGCTACCCCTCCGACGTCCAGATCCTGCACCTGGACGGGCGCCGCTTCGTCCTCGTCGGCACGGCCCACATTTCCCAGAGCTCCGTCGATCTCGTCCGCGAGGTGATCGAGCGGGAACGGCCGGATCGGGTGTGCGTCGAGCTGGACCCGCAGCGCTTCCAGTCCCTTTCGGAACAGAAGTCTTGGGAATCCCTCGACCTCAAGCAGGTGATTCGCCGCAAGCAGCTCACCACCCTCATCGTCAACCTCTTGCTGGCTTCGTACCAGAAGCGACTCGGCGCCGAGCTCGGGGTCGCCCCGGGGACCGAGCTCCTCGAGGCCACCCGGGTCGCCGACACCCTGGGGATCCCGGTGGACCTGGCGGACCGCGACGTCCGCATCACCCTCCGCCGGGCGGTGTCGGCGACGCCGTTCTGGCGCCGCATCTACGTGCTGTCGGAGCTCATGCTCGGCATGTTCGACGGCAACGAGGTCACCGAAGAGCAGCTCCAGGAGCTCCGTGAGCAGGACGTTCTCACGGAGATGATGAACGAGCTGGGCCGACGGCACCCCTCCCTCAAGCGGGTCCTGATCGACGAGCGGGACGCCTACCTCAGCCACAAGATCATGAACGCCGAGGGGCAGACCGTGGTGGCCGTCGTCGGCGCCGGTCACGTCCAGGGCATCAAGGACGCCCTGGTCAACCACAGGGAGGCCGACCTCGAAGCCCTCGAAACGGTGCCGCCGGTGTCCCCCGTGTGGAAGGTCGCCGGTTGGGCGATTCCCGTGCTGATCCTCGGCGCCATCGCCTGGATCGGCCACTCCCAGGGCATCGACGCCGCCACCGACAACGCGGTCTTTTGGATCCTCGCCAACGGCATCCCCGCCAGCCTGGGGGCCCTCATCGCCTGGGCCCACCCCCTCACCATCGTCGCCGCCTTCGTCGCCGCGCCGATCACCAGCCTGACCCCCGTCATCGGTGCCGCCTACGTGACGGCTTTCGTCCAGGCTTGGGTGGCGCCCCCCAAGGTCAAGGAATTTCAGACCGTGGCGGACGACGCCGGCAAGCTCGGGAACTGGTGGAAGAACCGCCTGCTCAAGATCCTCCTCGCCTACATCCTCCCGGGCCTCGGAAGCATGCTCGGCTCGGTGATCGGCATCGGCGAGATTCTGTCGAACGTCTAGACCCCCGGCGGGTCGTTGCCCCGCCCGCCCCTGGGACGTACACTACGCGGCGCCCGCGGCCTTTTGCACAAGCTTGCGCCCCCCGCACCTCCGACACGGAGGAAGCACAGGGCCGCGGATCCGCACGACGTACATCCCAGGAGATTCACCATGCGACGCGCCTTTCCCCTTCTGCTCCTTCTTGCCGCCTTCAGCTTCCCGGCCTTTGCCCACGATCCCGACGCGGAGCCCGAGCCCGATCCCCTTTGGCAGGGGACGGCGGGCCTGTCGTTCCTCGCCACCGGCGGTAACACCGACACCCAGAGCTTCGGCGTCGACCTCGGGTTCGAGCGCCTCCCCGACCCCTGGGGCCTGTCCATCGTCGCCCGCTTCAACCGCGCGGAGGAAGACGGCGTCACCACGGCGGAACGCTACATCGCCGGTCTGCGGGGAAGCCGCACCTTGAACGACCGCTGGTCCTACTTTGCGGGTCTCCAGGGTGAGCAGGACGAGTTCGCCGGCATCGACCTTCGACTCGTGGCGGAAACCGGTGTGGTCTACAACGCCCTCCTCGGCCCCGAGCACCTCCTGTCCTTCGATCTCGGCCTCACCTGGACCGACGAAGATCGGGTCCCACCGAACCCCGACGTCGACTTCATCGGCGGCATCCTGGGCCTCGACTACGCGTGGAAGATCAGCGAATCCGCCACCTTCACCGAGCGGCTCCTCGTCTACCCCAACTTCGACGAGTCCGACGACTGGCGCTTCGATTCCCTGACCGCCCTCACCGCGGCCCTCAGCGAGCGCTACGCCATCCAGCTAGGGTACGAGATCCGCTATCGGAACGAGCCCATCGGCGACAATGACGACACCGACACCCTCGCCCGGGCTTCCCTCGTCGTCAACTTCTGATCCGGCGCGGAACCGCCCTCGCCGGCCCACCTTCTCGGGTCGAGGCCGGCGCCCTCAGGATCTCGGCGTTTCGGCGGGCCCTTCCTCATAGCCCGCGGGCAGCAGCTCATCGAGGAAGATCGTGGCGTAGCTGCCGGCCGGCAGGTCGAAGGCCAGGTCCAGGGCCCCCTCCCCCCGCAGGTAGCGGCAGCTGGCGTTAGAGGGCTGGACCCGGAGGGACCGGCGGGCGCCGTACATGCGAACCCCCTTCGGCGGCTTCAGCTTGGCGACGGGGGGCAGGCCGTACTCCGCCATCACCAGGGATTCGAGCTCCGCGGCCCGGCCGCGGGGCCGCTTCATCTTCGTTCCGAAAATCGGGCCCGTGGCGCTGATGGCGAACCGCTCCGCCAGGGGCCTGTCCGCGTCCACATCGTTGACCCACCGGAACTCGCCGGTGGCGTGGACCATGGCGACGTCCCCGGGCCAGATCTCGTCAAGGGTTTCGAGGCGGTGGTCGAGCACCCCGTTGAAGACCGCCGACTGGAGGGCCGACACCATCAGCCAGCCGGTGCGGGGCTCGCCCCTGCGGCGCTCGCCGGTGAGAATCTGCCGCCCCCGCTCTGCGTTGCGCCCGTCGCGGCCAAAACGCTGCTTACCGTACCGATTGGGCATTCCCCGCCTGGCCATGTCATCGAGCCGAAAGCGGACCCGCTCGGCGGTCTCGGGGTCGACGCCGCGCACCCGCAGCAGGAACCGATTGCCGCCGAGGCGTCCGACCCCGAGGCCTTCCGCGCTGCGCCGGTGGTCGAGGACCTTGGCGCCGTCGAGCTCGAGACCGGCGACCCCCGGCTCGCAAGCCGCCGGGACCGAGAACCACTGCCGGGTCACGGCCCGATGGTCCTTCCGACCGGCGTAGGCGACGTCCCTGGGGCGGAGGTCGAGCTGCTTCGCCAGGGTCCGGGCCACGTCGTCGGTGTTGGTCAGGCGCTTCTCGATCCACAACCAAAGAAACGCCCCGTCACCGGACGGCGGATCGAGGGGTAACTCCTCGACTTGGAAGTCCTCCGGCACGGTCCGAATCCGCGGCCTTTGGGGGACGGCGATCTCTGCGTTCGAGATGGGAAAACTCATGGTGCAAAGGGGCTCGACGGGGGCTTCGAAGTTGCCCGTGAGTATACCGATCCGGAGGGCCCTACGACTACGAACCGGCCGTTTGTAAAGCTTCCGTAACGGCGGTCTGGGCCTCCGGAGCCCCGTGCTACGATGCCTGGCGGCTCGGAGGATCCGGCTATCCATACGGCGAATCCGCCTGGCTACTCTCCGAACCCATTCCCAACCCCGATCATCACCCCATCCCAGGAAGCCATACCCATGAGCCTTCATCGTCTCTGGTCCCGCCTCGGTCTCGCCCTGCTCTTGATCCTCACCGTCGCCTGTGGCCAGTCCCCCGAGGACGCCGGAGGGAACGCCGAGCCGGAGCGCCGCTTCCTGTCCATCGGCACCGCCCCCACCGGCGGCGCCTTCTTCGTCGTCGGCGGCGCCCTGGCGGAGGTGGCCAACGCCTTCGGCTCAGACCTCGGATGGCAGGTGACCTCGGAGGCGACCCAGGGGTCACAGGAGAACATCCGACGCCTGGCCTCCGGCGAGCTGGACTTCGCCCTGTCCAACGCCGCCATCACCTACTTCGCGGTCCGCGGGGAATCGAGCTGGGACCAGGCCTACGACGTCCAGGCCGTGATGACCCTGGCGCCGAACATCGCCCTCTTCGTCAGCCCCCAGGGCTCCGGGGTCGAGACCGTCGCCGACCTCGCCGGCAAGCGGGTGGCGGTGGGCCCAGCCGGCGCCGGATTCGAGATGTTCGTCGGCCCGCTGGTGGAGGCCCACGGCGTGACCTATGAAGACTTCACGCCCCTCAACGCCAACCAGTCCGGCGCCGTGGACCTGCTATCGGACGGCAGCGCCGCCGCCGCTTTCCTCGGTGGCGCCGTCCCCACCGCGTCGATCACCCAGGCGTCGTCCTCCATGGACCTGCGCTACGTGCCGTTCGACGACGACGCGAAGGCCAAGCTCCTCGCCGATTACCCCTTCTTCGCCCCCGCCACCATCCCCGCCGGCACTTACCGCGGGCTCGACGAGGCCTACCAGGGTCTCAACGTCGGGTCGATGCACCTGATCACCCGCGCCGACATGGACGAGGACGTCGTCTACCAGCTGACCAAGCTCATCTACGAGCAGCGGGCCGACGTGGTCGCCCGCCACGCAGCCGGAAAGGCGATACAGCCCAAGGTGGTGGTCCGCGACACCGGGACCCCGTTCCACCCGGGCGCCGAGCGCTACTACCGCGAGATCGGCATCTGGCCTTCGGATGACGGAGCCGCTGATGATGGGGCCGCCGGGGATGCGGCCGCCGAGGGCGGGGCCGACACCGGAGGCGAGCCGGCGGACGCGACGGACGCCCCCCAGGGCTAAGCGCCCGAGAGCGGAGCCCCAGCGATGCTAGATCGCCTGCGCCAGCAGTCCGTCCGCGGCCTCGCGGTGCTGCTATGCCTGTTCACGCTGGCGGAGGTGAACTATCCGCAGCTGCGACCCCAGTCCCAGCTCGCCCTTTTCACCCTCTTCGGCCTCTGCATTTGCTTCCTCCAGTTCCCCCTCCATCGGCGCTTCGCCGGCGCCGCCTGGTCGAAGCTCCTCGACGTCCTGCTGGCGATCTCGACGGCGGGGGTCTGCGCCTACATCGTGGTGCAGACCGAGCCGGCCTTCCAGTCGTCGTGGCTCGGCGGCCGTAGCCTCGGGGATCGGGCCGGCCTTGAGCAGGGTCTCGACATCGCCGTGGGCCTGCTGGGCCTGGTGCTGGTCCTCGAAGGGGCCCGGCGGGCCGTCGGCCTGGCGCTGCCGATCCTCGCCCTCGTCTTCCTCGCCTACGCCCACTGGGGGCCGGCGATGCCGGACTGGCTGTTCCCCCACCGCGGCTACGGCTTCGAGCGGGTGGTCGCCCAGACCTTCCTCCATGGCCAGGGGGTGTTCGGCGTCGCCCTCAAGGTGATGTTCACCTACGTCTTCCTCTTCGTGGTGTTCGGCGCGCTGCTGGAGCTCACGGGGGCCACCCGCTTCGTCATCGAGTCCGCCCGTCGCCTGCTGGGGGGCAGCGCCGGCGGCCCCGCCAAGGTGTCGATCCTGTCCAGCGGACTGATGGGCTCCCTCTCCGGCAGCGCCGTCGCCAACACCGCCACCACCGGCACCTTCACGATCCCGCTGATGAAGAGCGCCGGGTTCAGGCCCAGGACCGCCGCCGGCATCGAGGCCGCCGCCAGCTCCGGCGGAGCGCTGGTGCCGCCGGTCATGGGGGCCGGGGCCTACATGATGCTCGAGATCATCACCCCGCCGGTGACCTATCTCGAGATCGTCCGCGCCGCCCTGCTGCCGGCCATCCTCTACTACCTCTCCCTCTTCCTCATCGCCCACTTCCGGGCCCAGTCCCTAGAGGTCCGTCGCCCCGGCGCTGGAGACGGAGCCGCGACGGACGCCACCTCGGACGACGGCGGCACTCCCCCCACGGGGCGGCTCGAAGGGTGGATCTTCGCCGCCAGCCTGGGTTCGCTGATCGCCTTCCTCTTGATGGGCTTCACCGTGTTCCGCTCGGTGAGCCTCGCCATGGGCATCACCGTCGCCACGTCGATGCTGGGTCGGCACACCCGCCTCACCCCCAGGCGTCTGGTGACCGCCATGGAGAAGGCCGCCAAGAACGGGGTGGCCCTGGTGGCGGCGGCGGCCAGCGTCGGCGTGGTGCTGGGGGTCGTGACCCTCACCGGCGTCGGTAGCAAGCTGCCGGCGACCCTGCTGCCGCTGGCGGAGCAGAGCCTGCTGCTGGCGCTGCTGCTGCTCATGGTGTCGTCCATCGTCCTGGGTATGGGCCTTCCGTCGGCGGTCTGCTACCTCCTGCTGGCGACCCTGGTGGGCCCGGTCCTCGGCGACCTCGGGGTCGTACCGCTGGCGGCTCACCTCTTCATTTTCTATTTCGGCCTGATGTCAATGGTGACCCCACCCGTCGCCCTGGCGGCCTACACCGCGGCCTCCATTTCCGGGTCCGGCATCATGAAGACGGCGCTGGCGGCCTTCCGCTTCTCCCTCGTGGGCTTTGTCCTGCCGTTCCTCTTCGTCTACCGGCCCCAGCTCCTGATGCTCGATCCCCAAGGGGGCGTCGCCCCCTGGCTGACCATCGCGGCGGCGGTCCTCGTCTGTGCCCTCGGCACGGTACCCCTCGCGGCGGCCATCGCCGGCTACCTGAGGCGTCCCCTCGGTCTCCCCGCCCGCCTGGGGCTCCTCGCGGTGGCCCTGCTGCTCTTCTACCCGGCCTCGGGCCGGTTTCCGGCGGACCTACCCCTCTCTTGGATCAACCTCTTCGGCGCCGCGGTCTTCGCGGCCGCCTGGTTCGTTCTCGGACGCCCCTCGACGTCGAACGTAGCGCCGCAGCCCTGATGACCGGCGGCCCGAAGGGCTGCGATCCAGCGAGACGAAGCTGCGATCCAAGGGGCTGAATATCGGCCCCGATCCCCGTCTGATTTGCCCTCGGGAGGCCCCCTGGAGCCCTTGGGGACGGCCCGCGCGCGATCGGTGACGGACCGATTGGAACCGTGGTTGACCGGCCGCGGCGCTTCCACGGGCGCCGAAACCCGACCCCCGACCTCGAAACTGGGACAGACCGTCGCTCCCCCGCCATGGGGGCCCGGGACGCGGTGGGGCGAAGCGGACCGCGGCGGGGACGGGGGACGTCCCCGGCCCCATTTGACGGCCCTCCGCTTGCAGAACCGAACGTCGAGGAAGCCCCGGCTGTGCCGGGACCGAAGCTTTTCGAGAACGACCTTCGGAGGACGAGATGATGAGACGTATCCCATGGAGACGCCCCCTGGCGTCCGCGATCGGGGTCAGCCTGCTGCTCGCCGGCGTCTTCACCGGCACCGCCTGGGCCCAAACCGACGCCGGTAGCCTCTACGGCCGGGTCGCCGACGATGACGGCGGGCGCCTGCCCGGCGTCACCGTGACCCTGTCCGGACAGGGTGCCGACAAGATCCAGATCACCGACGAGGTGGGCGAGTTCCGCTTCCTCGGGCTCGACCCCGGCAACTACCAGATCGAAGCTGCCCTCGACGGCTTCGGTTCGGTGATCTTCGAGGCGGTCAACATTCGCATCGGTCGCAACACGACGATCGAGATGCAGCTCAACCCGGCCATCGAAGAGACGATCACCGTCACCACCGAGAGCCCGCTGCTGGATGAGCGCAAGATCTCCAAGGGCATCTCCGTGACCGCCCTGGAGCTGCAAAAGATCCCCAGCGCCCGGGACCCCTGGTCGGTGGCCGGCCAAACCCCCGGCGTCCTGATGGACCGGATCAACGTCGGCGGTAACGAGTCAGGCCAACAGCCCAACTTCATCGGGTCCGGCTCCGCCGGCGCCCAGAACAAGTTCACCATCGACGGCGTCGACATCACGGACCAGAGCGCCACCGGCGCGTCGTCCACGTACTTCGGCTTCGAGCAGTTCGAAGAGATGTCCTTCTCCACCGGCGGCACCGACGTCGAGATCGAGACCCCCGGCGTCCAGCTCAACATGGTGACCAAGCGCGGCACCAACGAGTGGCGGGGCTCCGGCTCCTTCAACCTCACCGACGAGGAGTACCAGGCCAGCAACAACCTCAACACCGGCGACCTGCCGGGCCAGCAGCTGGTGGACGAGGCGGACGACCTCGAGGGCCTCACCGGCAACAAGATCGACGAGATTCAGCAGTGGGGCGCCGAAGCCGGCGGCTTCGTCTGGAAGGACCGCGTCTGGGTTTGGGGCTCCGTGGATGAGAACGACATCAATCAGAGCGTCTTCGGCGGCGGCATCGACAACACCCTCCTGGAGAACTGGGCCGTCAAGCTGAATGCCCAGATCACCGACGCGAACTCCTTCGTCTATACCAAGAACGAGGGCGAGAAGGTCAAGACCGGTCGCGGCTCCGGCCCCACCCGTCCCGCCCCCACCACCTGGAACCAGGGCGGCCCGTCGCCGCTACAGAAGGTCGAAGACACCCACGTGTTCAACTCCAGCTTCTTCCTCACCGGCTCCTGGTCGGAGATGAAGGGCGGCTTCTTCCTCGAGCCCCAGGGGGGCCGGGACATCCAAGCCTGGCGGGACGGCGACCTCGTGTGGAACGGGTCCTACTACTGGCTCGACAACCAGCGTCCCTCCGAGCGCTACAAGCTCGACGGCTCCTACTTCTTCGCCACCGGCGACACCTCCCACGAGCTGAAGTTCGGCTACAGCTACCGCACCGCCTCGGAGACCTCCAACTTCAACGCCCCGGCCAATGGCCTGATCACCCGCGCCGCCGGCGGCGAGTTCGGCCCCGGAGCTTCCGTGGTGGCCCGCGCCTGGCGCGAAACCGCCACGGACAAGGAGGGCGAGTACAACTCCGTTTGGGTCCAGGACACCTTCACCTCCGATCGCCTGACGGTCAACCTCGGAGCCCGCTTCGACCAGCAGTCGGGGGTCAACAACGCCTCCGCCGCGCCGGCCAGCGGATTCGCACCGGACCTGCTCCCCGCCCTCGATTTCCAGGGTAACGACCCCGGCTTCGAGTTCGAGGACATCTCGCCACGCCTCGGCGCCACCTATGCCCTCGGCGAGCAGCGCAGGACCCTCGTGCGGGCCAGCTACAGCCGGTTCGCCGACCAGCTCGGCCTGTCCCTAATCACCGAGGTCAACCCGGTGGGCACCTCGATCGCCTTCTTCACCGGCACCGACACGAACGGCGACGGAATCCTGCAGTTGGACGAGCCCTTCGACTTCGACTCGCCGGTGGGATTCGACCCCTCCAACCCGTCGGCCCTGAATTCGCCGAACCAGATCGATCCGAACCTCGACGCGGTGATCACCGACGAGTTCATCTTCGGCGTCGAGCACGCCTTCCTGCCGGAGCTGGTGGGCTCGCTGACCGTCACCTGGCGGGAAGCCAGCGATTACTACCACGAGATTCCGCTGTTCCGCGACGCCAACGGCAACGTCCGTCCGGTGGAGCGTTCCGACTACTTCCTGGAACGCACCCTCACCGGCACGCTGCCCAACGGCCAGGCCTACAGCGCGCCGATCTACTCGGTGGACGAGGCCCTCACCGACACCGGCGGGGTGTTCATCACCAATACCGACCGCTCCCACGAGTACCTCGGTATCACCGCCTCGGGCACCAAGCGCCTCTCCAACAAGTGGATGCTGCGGGCCCACTTCACCTACTATGACTGGGAATGGTCCCTCGGCGAGAGCTTCCGCCGCTTCGACGACCCCACCGACGCCCACAACGACAACACCAACGCTCACGAGTGGGATGTGGACAACGACGGCGCCATCTTCGCCGAAGAGTCCGGCGGCTCCGGTAACGTCGACCTGTTCCTCAACAGCCGCTGGTCGTTCAACATCAGCGGCCTCTACCAGATGCCCTGGGGTGTGAACGTCTCGGCCAACATCAACGGCCGTGAGGGCTATCCGCTTCCCTTCTACCTCGAAGAAGTGACCCGCCTCAACGGCGGCACCGTGGATGTCCAGGTCATCGAAGTCGGCGCCGAGCGGGTGGACGACATCTTCACCTTCGACCTGCGCCTCGACAAGGACTTCCAGATTGGCGACCTCGGGCTGACCGTCAGCGCCGACGTCTTCAACCTGTTCAACGAAGGCTACGTCGTGCAGCGTGAGTTCGAGGTGTCCGGCGGCCGCGCCGGCTACGTCGACCAGATCATCGGACCGAGGGTGGCGCGCTTCGGCGTCCGCCTCGCCTGGAAGTAAACCCTCCTTCCCTGACCCTCCACCTGGCCGCCGGAGCTCCGGCGGCCTTTTTTGGGTCCGCTGCGCCTCCCCCCGTCCACGGACCGGTGCAGGTCGGCGTCCGGCGCCTCAGACCAGCGGACGGTCGAGGGTCATCACCGAGGGGATCCCCGCTGGGTCGGTGAGCCGCAGGAGACCGTAGCCGACCCCCGCCAGGCCCGTCCACAGCCCCGGTTCCATCCCCCCACAGCCGGCGTCCTTCTGAAGCTCGGCGTCGAGGGCGTCCAAGATCCCCTCCAACTGCGTCTCCAGCCCCTGACCCCCGATGTCCGTCACCCCCTGGGCCCGGGCACGGGCCTGCAGCTCCAGGCGACCGAGGACACCGTGGGCCAGGCCAGGGCCTCCGTCGGAGGGCAAATCCGCAGTCGACCGCAGGGCCATTCTGAGGTCCGAAGACCCACCGGAGCCCAGCAAATCCTCCGGGAGGGCCAGGCGCGTCAGGCCGATGCCGGCGGCGCCGTGCCACCAGGCGGACACCCCCACACTGCTCCCCACCTCGAGGGCCAGCCGGCGGAGCCGACGCTCCCGGCGGGTCCTCCAGGGGCAGTCCTCGGGCGGAAAGAGGGTACGCTCATAGGCCATCGCGGCCCGCGCCGAGGTCTGGAATCGGGGATCACCGGTGGCCTGCCAGAGGCGGACCAGGGCCAAGACCACGCCGGCGCCCCCTTGGGCCAGGCCGGCGAAGGCGCGGCCCCAATCTCCGTGCAGCACCAAGGGCCAACCCAATCCGTCGCCGATGGGTTGGGCGTGCCACAGGATCAGCTCGCCGCCCCGCACCGCCGTCGCCAGGACCCGGGGGCAAGGTTCCACTTGGTGCAGCGCCAGCAAGCCGAGCACCATTCCGGCGACGCCGTCCACCAGCTCGCAGCCGATGTCGTCCCCGAGCCGTTCGGTGACGGCGGGGGCCCAGGCGGCGGCGCGGCGGCCCAGGGCGCTGTCCCCGCAAACCGCCGCCACGTGGGCGGCGGCATAGGTGACCCCGCCCCAGCCCGTCAGGCCGACCGTCGCCAGCTCCTCCGGACGCCTTTCGAGCCGTGTCAGCAGGCTGTCGATCCGCCGGGCGGCGTCGGTGGTCTCCCCGGTGGCCGCCGCCAGGCGGGCACGGTAAAGGTCAATTCCAGAGCTTCCGGCGAAGAGCCCTGTACCCATCCCGTCGAGGTCGAAGGACCCCTCCGAAAGATGACGGCCACAGCGCTGGGCCGCCTCCAGGAGGCGGGGCCGCTGCGACTGGGGCACGGCGAGCCAGTCGGCGGTTTCCGCCCGCGGGACAGTGGGGTCCATCGGCGGGACCCGGGAATCGGCGAGGGGGGTAGGTCTAGGTCGCATCTAGGGATTCCGTGGTCGGTTCCCCTCCGGAGCGAAAGTAACGTGCAGATCCCGTAAGGGCTACATTTCCGAGGCCGCCTAGCGGCCTACGGATTCCGGCGCCACAGGGCCAACATCAAGACTCATCGGCACCGAGGCGTCCAACTGGGAAGACAAGGGAAAAGACTCACGCTCGCGACAGCTCCAGAATTTTAGTTTCGTCTTGACCATTGCTGAAAACATATTGCCTGGCATATATAGTTCCCCAGCCGACTGAGCCACCCTTTTGTTCCATGGCTACGGACCCTCTACGGCGCTTCGGCTGTGATAAAACCCAGCTTCCATCCAAGTCACCCGGGAGAGACCCACGTGCCGACCCTGATCCAACAGCCGTCCGTCATCGAAGCCGCCGGCAACAAGCCCAAGATCATCGAGGAGTTCGTCGGACACGTCGCCTCCGGAACCGAGGCCGTGAGCGTCGCTCGGATGCAGAGCCCCTCGGGCTGGCTGGAGCCCGGCCAGACCCCAGAGTTCGACGAGTACACCGTGGTGCTCCGGGGCATGCTGAGGGTGGAGTCCAAGGATGGGACCACCGATGTCCACGCCGGCCAGGCGGTGATCGCCCACGCCGGCGAGTGGGTCCGCTATAGCTCCCCGGGGGACGACGGCGCCGAATACGTGGCGGTCTGCCTGCCGGCCTTCAGCCCCGCGACCGTCCACCGAGACGCTTGACCGGTAGCCCTTGGCCCGATCCCTCGCAGCCGCCGGCTTGGTTGGCATTGCTCTTTTCATGGTCCTCGGCTTCCTCCAGGCCGATCGGACCCAGATGACGCCCCTGACCCAGGCCCTGACCCTGATGATCGGCGTCGGCCTGCCGGCGCTGGGGGCCGCTGCCCTGCTCAGGGGCCGACGCCGTAGGCCCTCAGGCTGGACCGCCCGGCAAGCAGAGCTCGCCCGCGCCACCCTGGAAGCGGAAGTTCTCAAGCTGGCGACGAACCGTGGGGGCAAGCTGACGGCGGCGGAGGTGGTGATCGCCCATGCCGTCGACGAAGCCACCGCCGAGGCGGTCCTCGGATCCATGGCGGAGGAAGGCCGCGCCGAGATCGAGCTGACGGACGACGGGGTGATCGTCTACGCCTTCCGAGGCCTCGCCGACGGTTTCCAGAAGGCCGCCGCCAAGGGGGTCTTGGATGCTTGAAGCCCCCCCGTCGCTGCTCGACGTCCGCCATCCTTGCCCAGTCTGCCTCGGGGTGAAGATGGAGGCGGTCACCCTAGGGGGGAATGAAGAGCTGACGCTCGACCGCTGCGGCCGGTGCGGCGGTATCTACTTCGACGCCGACGAGGTGGAGGCCCTGAGCCGACTCGAGGTGACGGCAACCCTCGCGAGGATCGAGCTGCCCCAGGAACGGACGACCTTCCCGTGCCACGGGTGCCCCGACCGCCTGGACCGCGACGCCGACGCATGCCCGAGCTGCGGCTGGGAAAACCGTCTATCCTGTCCCATCTGTGAGCGGCAGATGCTCAGGCGGCACCACGGGGGCCGAACCTTGGATGTCTGCGACCACTGCCACGGTGTCTGGTTCGACGCCAACGAGCTGGCGGCGGTTTGGAACGGCGCCCTCATCACGCTGCTCGCCGCCGGCGCGTCCCCCGACGCGTTGGACCGGGACCTTCTCGGCCAGGGCATCGAGGCGGTGGGGGACTTCCTCGAAGCCCTCGGGCCGGAGGGGGCCGAGATCGTGGCGAAGGGAGCCTTCGCTGTCGGCAGAGTCCTCCTCGCGGAAGCCCCGGGGATCGCGGCCTCGGTGCTGGAGAGCTCCGGAGACCTGGCGGGGGCGGTCTTCGAGGCCCTAGCCGAGATCATCGGCGCCGTCGCCGGCTGAGTCGACCCGGCGGAAAGGGGTCAGGCCCCGATACCCTGGCCCTGGAGCAGATCGACCGCGAGCCCCTCCGACACGGCCTTCTTCAGCCCTTCGAGGTCGAAGGGCTTCGTCATCACGCCGACGAAACCGTGCTCTCGGTAGCGGGCCATGACCGGAGCGTTGGAGTAGCCGCTGAACACCACCGCCCTCACCGTCGGGTCAAAGCGTCTCAGCTCGACGATCGCCTCAGCACCCCCCATCCCACCCGGGACCGTTAGGTCCATCAGCACGAGATCGAAGTGCCGGCCCTCCTCCGCCGCCCTGCGGTACGCGTCCACCGCCAGCGCCCCGTCGGCCACGGTCTCGACCTCGTGGCCGAGGCGCCTCAGCATCAGCCCCGTGACCCGGCGCAGGGAGCCCTCGTCGTCCATCACCAGCACCCGTACGGGGTCGGTGGGCGGAGTCGAACCGGAATCCCGCGCCGGCGCCGCGGCCCTGTGCTCGATCGCCGGCAGCCAGACGGTGACCCGGGTACCTTCCCCAGCCGTGGATTCGAGCTCGATATGGCCGCCGTGGTTCTCCACGATCGAATGGCAGGTGGCCAGGCCCAGCCCTCGGCCCGACTCCTTGGTGGTGAAGTAGGGGTCGAAGACCTTCCCCAGGTTCTGCGCTTCGATGCCTTCCCCCCCGTCGGCGAGGGTGAAGACGACGTAGCGACCGGGATCGAGGGGGATGTCCCCCCCGGCGTCGACCTCTTCGTTGCGGGCCGTCGCCTCGATCCCTGCGTCGGGGCGTTCGCGGACGGCCTGTTCGGCGTTGCGGGCTAGCTCTTGGATCACCTGGCCGATTTGCCGCCCGTCCACCGCCACCGGCCAGAGGTGGGGAAGCTCACCTAATTGGATCGGCACCTTGAGGTCGAGTCTGCCGAGCGCCTCCGTCAGCACCCGCCCCAGGTCACGGTCGGTGCGGACTGGCAGGCCACCGCTGGCGAAGGTCAAGAGCTGATTGGAAAGGTCCCGGGCCTGCAGGCTCGCGTCCTCGATCATGTCGAGGTGCTCCCGAACCTCTCCGTAGGCCCTCTCCTCCAGAGCCAGGAGCCCCAGGGACGCGCTCCCCAAAACCGCGGTCAGCAGGTTGTTGAACTCGTGGGCGATGCCCCCCGCCAGGGTCCCGATGGACTCCAGCTTCCGCCGCCGCAGGAGCACCTCCTGTGCCCGCCGCTGGGCGGTGACGTCGAGGGAGACCCCCCGCAGCATCTTCGGGCCACCGTCCTCCCCCGCCACGACCCGGAAAGAGCAGCGCAGCCACCGGGACGCTCCGCCCTTGACCGTCACCGGCAGCTCGATCTCGTGGGCACCGCCGGCGTCGATCAATCGGGCCAGCATCTTCGGCGCCCTGCGGCGCTCCCGCCCGTCGAGCAGCTCCAGCCAAAGCTCCGGGTTCTCGTACCACCGGTTCCTCGAATAGCCCAGCACCTGCTCGGCCCGACGGCCGACGAACGTGAAGCTCCGGGTCGCGAGGTCGTACTCCCAAACCACCGCTTCGAGGCCGTCCAGCAGCCTTCGGTACTGCTCCTGGGTCTCTGCCCCCTGCCGATGGGCCTTCGCCAGCTCCCGGGTACGCTCCCTCACCCGCTGATCCAGGTCCTCCAGCACCTGCCCCAGCTCGGCGTTGAGGGCGTCCCGCTGCTGGAGACTCTGCCGCAGCTCGCCGTAGCTTTGGTCCAGGCGCAGCGCCATCGCCGAAAAATCCCCCACCAGCTCGGCGATCTCCCGCGGCGCTGTAGGGCCTACCCGGGGAAGGTCCGGCGGCGAGCCGTCCACGTCGAGATCGCGGGCGGCGGCCACCAGCTTCTCGAGGGAGCCGGTGATCTTGCGGGCGACCCCCGCGGCCACCCCCAACGACAGCAGGATGGCGCAGAAGATCCCCCCGAGGGTGGAGAGCCAGGCCGCCTCCGAAGCCGCATTGAGATCCGCCTCCGGGATTCGCACCAGGACCCGCCAGCCGGAGACCGGCACCTGAGCATGGGCCACCCGCCAGGTCGTCCCTTCGGCGTCCTCCACATCCCCGTTCGAGATGTCCCTCCATCGGGGGTCGACGCCGCCGAGATACGAGAAGGCCTCCCCGCCGGCCGAGGCCAGCGCCTTGGCGAGGGGAGAGCCGGTGGTCGGCTGCAGGGGGCTCATCCGGGTCGAAGCCGGGGCGTGCAGAATTCGCCCCTGGCGATCTAGGATCAGCAGCTGCGAGCCCGCCAGGGTCAGCAGGTCCTCGAAGGGGTCGAAGGACGTCACCGCCAGGGACGCCTCCACCACCATCTCCCCCCGACCGTCGGCCCCGAGGACCGGAGCGCTCACGGCGACGATGGCGTTGGAGCCGTAGCCGGTGCCCCGAAAGACGTCGGACACGTAGGGCTTGCCCGTGGCCATGGGCTCGCGGAAATACTCCCGGTAGGCCACGGAGTCTCCGGAGCCCTGCCACCATTCGGTGCCGCTGGGGCTCAGGGCCGGCGCCCCCACAATGATGCGACCGGTCCGGTCCGCCACCAGCATCGTGGAGTAGGCGTAGGTGGACCGGACGGCTTCGAGGTGCTTGCCCAGGGTCTCGGCGGTGCGGTCCTCCATGCCCGCCATCACCCCGGCGGACGCCACCACCGAATCGCGGTACCGCTCCAGTCGCGACGTCAGTCGCTGCGCCACCTGGTCGGCCCCCCGCTGGAGAAGCAGGGCCTGATCCCGAGCTCGGTCCTCCGCCATCCGGCTGCCGTAGCGCACCCCCACCACCAGCATCGGCAGCATGGCCGCCAGAACCAGCCAGTGGACCAGGTGACGCCGAAGCGGCCGAGGGACCGCCGGCTCGACGCCGTGGAGCGCCGGGAGCCGACCTCCGAGGGACGCCAGCAAAAGCTCCGCCGCCACCGCCATGAGGGCGCCGTTGATCGGCTGGTTGGCGACCCAGACCCAGGCGCCGAGGGTGGATCCGCCGAAGCCGTACAGGGCGAAGGCGGCCAGGACCGGGACGCCCAGGGCGATCCAGAACAGCAGATCCGCCGTCAGCGGCATCCAACCGCGGCGGCGGACCCACCATCCCACCGCGAACGCCTCGAGACCGCCGAGGGCCGCCAGCACCTGTGTTTGACCGTCGGCTGCGAAGCCGCCGAGCCAGCTCAGCAGGGCCGCCCCCAAGCCCCACCCAGGGCCGAGGCCGATGGCGGCGATCAGGGGGAAGACTCCGCAAAAGCGGAGCTCCACGTTCCCGAACACCGTGACGGTCAGGAAATTGGCCAGCAGACCCATCGCTCCCAGAACGAGGGTCCAGAGCAGCTTTCGGTGCAAGAGTGCTCCCGTGTCTCGGATGCCCGTGGGCTTCGGGTCTTGGGTCGGGGGAGATCGAACAGCCGACACGATACCACTGCGGCCCGGTTTCCCGCCCCCATGGAGCCACCGCAGACGGCTGATAGGGTCGGCGCCATGAGCGCCACCCCCAAGCCCCTCCTTTCTGACCTCGACCTGCTGCGCCGCCTGATCGCCTTCGACAGCACCAGCCACCGCAGCAATCTGCCGATCGCCGACTTCATCGCCGACTACCTGGATCGCCCCGGCGTCCACGTGGAGCGCAACCCCTCCAAGGACGGCGACAAGACCAACCTCGTGGTTCGGGTGGGCCCCGAGGTCGACCCGTCGACCTGCGGTGGCCTGACCCTTTCCGGCCACGTCGACGTGGTCCCAGCCCTGGAGCCCGAGTGGCGCTGCGACCCCTTCGACATGCAGGTGGAGGACGACCGCCTGGTGGGGCGCGGCACCTGCGACATGAAGGGATTCGTTGCCCTGGCGGTCAACGCCGCCGCCCGTGCCGCCGAACGGTCCGCCACCCTCTCCTCCCCCGTCGCCCTGGTGATCACCTACGACGAAGAGCTCGGCACCCTCGGCGCCCGTCGCTTCGTCGACACCTGGCCCATCGCCGACCGCCCCCTACCGCGGCGCACCATCGTCGGCGAGCCCACCTCCCTGCGGGCGGTGCGGATGCACAAGGGGCACGCCAAGGGCCGACTGGAGCTGCGCGGGGCGCCGGCCCACAGCGGCTACCCCCACCTCGGGAAGAACGCCATCGAGCCCATGGGCAGGGCGATCGTGGCCCTGTCGGAGGTGCGTCGCCAGCTCGAGGAGGAGGGCGGTCCAAACTCCGAGCACTTCCCCGAGGTCCCCTTCGTGGCCCTCAACCTCGCCCGGATCCACGGGGGCGCGGCGATCAACATCATTCCGGAGCGGTGCGTCCTCGACATCGGCTTCCGCTTGCTCCCGGGCATGGACCTGGGGATGGTCGAACGGCGGATCGAGGAGGCCCTGGGCCGAGCCCTTGAAGGCGAGGATTACACCTTCGAGCCCGTCAACCACAGCCCCCCCATGCTGCTGGATGCCAGAAGCGATCTCTACGGCGCCGTCTGCCTCCTCGCAGACCAAACGGAAACGGTGAGCGCGTCCTACGCCACCGACGCTGGATGGATGCAGGAAATCGGCTTCGAATGCCTGCTCTACGGCCCCGGGGACATCAGCGTCGCCCACCGCCCGAACGAATGGCTGCCGCGGGACGAGTTCGAACGGTGCGCACAGGACCTCGACGCGTTGGTGGAGAGGTTCTGCGGCTGAGGGACCCTGCCGCAGAACCTGGACCGCGACCGTCTCACGCCGCCAGATAGCGCTCGATGGCGATCCGCCACTGGTCGAGCATGGCGCCGTAGCTCGCCTCGAAGGCTTCCAGCTCGGCATTCCCCTCGGGGGAGAGCCCGGTGAGAACGTAGCGCACGGAGATCCGCGAACCCAAGCCTTCGCCGTCCACCTGAACCGCCACGCGGCCGAGCCGAGACCCCGGCGTCACCCGCAGGTACGCCGCCCGCCGCCGGTCCGGGTCCTGATCGACGACGGTCCAGAGGGTGGTGGCTCCACCGCCCCCGGTGACGAAGACCTGGTCGACCTCCAGTTCCCCGGACGACGGGTGGAGAAAGTCCGGATCCCAGCCCTCCACCCAACCCATCTCCCCCAAGGGTGTAAACAGGGGAAAGGCTCGGTCCGGCTCCAGGTCGAGCAGAAAACTGCCCTCGCAGTCGATGCGTCGGGCTTCGAAGCCGGGGGCGGTGCCTGCCACGGGCTCGGTCGGAGCCGCGGCCTCGACGAGCCGATGGCTGGAACCGGCGTCGAGGTCCAGCCCGTAGACGTCCTTCAGCTGCTCGATGCTCCGCAGGCTCTTGGCGCCGAAGGGCGCTTTGCCTTCGAAGGCGTGAAGCACGATGCCCTCCAGGAGATCCCCGAGGGTCATATCGAGCACCTCCGCCAGTCCCTTCAGGACTTTGACCAGGCGCTTCTCCATCCGCACGCCGGTTTGCACCCGTTCGACCCGCAGCTTCGCCTCCGCGGTCCCTTTCTTGGCCATGACATTTCCTCCTCCAAGATCACCGGCTCCGTCGCCGACGAACGAACCATACCACCCATGTACCAAGGTAACAATACCGCACGCAGTCACAAGTCGAGAGGGGCCGGCCGTTTGGGAGGACCGACGGCGGCCTAGCCCTTGGGCACGAAGAGCAGCAGCCTTCCGGGCTGCTTCATCACGCCGGCCCGCCCCGCCGCGTCGTCCCCACGCCCCCAGAAGAAATCCGCCCGACCCGGCCCGCGGATAGCACCGCCGGTGTCCTGCGCCACCACGAAGCGGGTGAGGGGCCCCTCCACCAGGGTCTCTCTCCGTCGGGCCCCGGCGCCGGCATCTCGGTGACGAGGAAGCCGAAGGCGCCGCGGGGAAAGAGACGCAGATCCACCGCCACCGAGCGCCCCGGCGTCACCGGCACCCCCAGGGCCCCCACCGGCGGCCCGTCGAGCTTGCGGAAGAAGACCACCGAAGGGTTGTAGTCCAGCACGTCGTGGAGCTCTTCGGGGTGCCGCGCCAGGTAGTCGCGGATGGCCTGCATGGACATCCGCTCCCGGGGCACCTTGCCCTGGTCGATGAGCAGCTTGCCGATGCTGCGGTAGGGACGGCCGTTGGCGCCGGCGTAGCCGATCCGCTGCTCCCGGCCGTCGGGGAGCAGCAGGGCGCCGGAGCCCTGGACCTCGACGAAGAAAAGGTCGACGGGGTCCTTGACCCAGGCGATTTCCCGGCCCCGCATGGCGGTCCCTTCACGGATTCCCCTGCGGTCGGGGAAGGGCACCAGCTTGCTCCCCCGCAGCAGCCCGGCGATCCGCTTCCCCCGCCACGCGTCGTCGAAGGCGCCGAGGTCGACCCGGATGAGGTTCCCGGGGGGACCGTAGACCGGAATGTCGTATTCGGCGGTGCGGCGGAGGCTGCCCTCCATCAGCGGTTCGTAGTAGCCGGTGACCAGCATGCGGCCGTCGTCGCCGTTGGTACCGACGCTCTCCAGGACATCGAAGTGGCGCACCACCCGGGCGGCAAAGCTCTCGGCGGTGGGCCCCTCGTCGAGCCATCGGAGGAGTCGATCGAGGCCCCGGCGAAGCTCCTCGCCGGTGGCCCGCCGGGGCCCGTAGGTGTAGATCCGATCGGGGGGACGGCCCCGCAGCCAGCGCCGGTTGCGTTCGAGGGCGAGACGGAGGCTCGCCCAGCCGTCGGCGGCGCCGGCGTCGTCCCAAAGGGGGGGCAATCGCTCCGGCGGCACCAGCCGCATGGCGGTGGACCCGTCGAACGACGCGGGCGCGGGGACCGTCGTCTCAGCGGCCCTTCCGTCGCCGGCGGATGCCGCCGGGGGCGTCGGAGGGGGTCCACCGCAGGCCGCCAGGAACAGGGCGGACGCAAGAACGGCGTGGCGGACCATGGGTCAGGCCCGGGGACGCAGCGCTTGGGGAACGGCGAAGCCCATCTTCTCCTTGAGCTGCACCATCTTGGCCTCCGCCAACTCCCGCGCCCGCTCGGCCCCCACCGCCAGGAGGCGGTCGAGCTCCGCGGGGTCCCCCATCAGCTCTTCGTACCGCTCACGGATCGGGCGGACGCCCTCGATCACCGCCTGCGCCACGGCTTTCTTGAGGTCCCCGTAGCCGCGGGCGTCGCGGAAATCGGCGAGGACCTCGTCGCGGGACTTGTCGGTCATCAACTGGTAGACCGTCAGAAGGTTCAAAACGCCAGCTTTCTCCGGGTCGTCGCTGAACACGATTTCGTTACCGGAATCGGTCACGGCCCGCTTGATCACCTTCTCGATCGCCTTGTCGGAATCGGTGAGGCGCACCGCGTGGCTCTGACCGGTGGCACTCTTCGACATCTTCGAAGTCGGGTCGTCGAAACCCATGATGCGGGCGCCGTGGGCGGCGATCTTCGGCTCCGGCACGACGAACGTCTCCCCGTAGAGGTGGTTGAAACGCTGCGCGATGTCGCGGGCCAGCTCGATGTGCTGCTTCTGATCCTCCCCCACCGGGACCTCGTGGGCGTCATAGAGCAAAATGTCGGCGGCCTGGAGCACCGGATAGGTCAGGAGGCCCGAGTCGATACGCTCCTGCTTGGCAGCCTTGTCCTTGTATTGGGTCATCCGCTCGAGCCGCCCCAGGGGGGTGATGCAGGTCAGGAACCAGGACGCCTCGGCGTGGGCGCGGACATGGCTCTGGACGAAGAGGGCTGAGCGCTCTGGGTCGATGCCCGCCGCCAGCAGCATGGCCGCCAGGGATCGGGTGTTGTGGCGCAGGTCTTCAGGATCCTGATAGAGCGTGATCGCGTGCAGATCGACGATGCAGAAGAAGTTCTCTTTCTCGTCCTGGCCACGGACCCAGTGACGGATCGCGCCGAGGTAATTTCCGAGGTGGATGCTTCCGGTGGGCTGGATGCCGGAGAGGACGCGACGCTTCGAGGAGGTATCGGGCATGGTCGAAAGGCTCGTTGGGGGTTTGGGAGCACGTCGCCGCGGGCGGCGGCGCAGCGATGCTCGGAGGTTGAACCGCGGAGTCGCGGGCGGCGGCAACGTATCACACGGTCGCCCGGATGCCCGGGCTACGGGCCGGGACGCCGGGGCTACCCAAAGCGCCGGAGGCCCTCAGCCGCCTGGCTTCGTCGGACTGTCCCCGGCGGCCAGCCAGTCCATGCGCTCCAGGACCTGCCGCGCCGCCTGCAGCGCCTCGCCGCCGCGGGGCTCGAAGTAGGCCTCCACCAGCTCCCGGGCGGCGTCGAGCTGACGGGTTCTGGAGTAGAGCAGCAGCAGCTGAAGTGCCACCTCAGGACGGGTCGGCAGGAGGGCGTGGGCCCGCCGGCCGGCCTCCAACGCCTCGCCGTCGACCTCGGCGCCGAGGGTGTAGGCGTAGCTCAAACGGGCCCAGGCCGGGGCGAATCCGGGCTCCAGGCGGACCGACTCCCGGAGGTGACGCCGCGCCTTGTCGAGGGCGCCTCGGCCGGTGGCACGTCCCCACGCCAGCAGGCTGGAACCGTAGTGGTAATGGGGCAGGTAGTGTCCGCCGCCGGCCTCGACGGCGCGGGAGAAGTAAGCCCGGCCACGGGCGTGCTCCCCCTCCCCCCAGGCCAAGACCCCGAGGCCCATCAGGGACAGACCGTGCCCGGGGTCGAGATCCAGGGCCTGCTGGAAGTGGAAGGCGGCGTCGTCCCGCCGCCCGCCCTGGTGGGCCAGGAGATCCCCAAGATGGTAGAGCAGGTCGGCCCTCGACAGGGTCGCGATCTCCAGCTCGACCCTACGGTCGTTGGCGAGGGGCACCCGACGGTGCCGCAGCCCGGCGGCCACGTAGTTCGCCAGCTCCTTCTCGAGCACCGCCGGCTCGACGCCGAAGGCGCGCCCAAAGGCAGCCGACGGGTCTTCCCCCCGGAGGGTGCGGTTGAGGTAATCCGTCGCCTGCCGACGCCGATTCGGGTTGCCGATCAGCAAGTAGTGGACCAGGGACCAGCTCTGGGCGTAGAAGACCCCCTGGTGCTCGAACTCGTTGTAGAACGGCGACGAGACGTCGGCCCCGAGCACTTCGGTGAGGGGAAGGAGATCGGCCCGGAGCTTGCCGATGTGCCAGGGAACGGGCTTGCCGATGCGGGCCTGCCCACCCTTTGCCTGGAAGGTGCTGAAGAACTCCGCCAAGCCTTCGTCGAGCCACAGGGGAAGCCCCGGCAGGTTGTTGCGCAGCACCCCGTGGACGTACTCGTGGAAGATGGTGACCCGAGCCTGCGCGGCCATCTGGCCGTTCATGGTGATGTAGTCGGCGTGGGTGCCGGTGTAGAAGGCGCCGGTCAGGCTGGCGGGCTCCCCCCGGTAGCGGTGCTTGTAGGGGTGCAGGGAGGTGTCGTCGTCGAAGAGGAAGATGTGGGTCGGCAGGGGCGACGCCATCTCCAGGCGGGTAACCTGGCCGAGGGCCCGCCGCAGGCCTTCGAGGTCCTCCGCCACTCTTCGAGCCCGCTCCTCCCCGGCGTTCGAGAAAATCACGAAATGGGGGGCCCGGTATTGGCTCCACACCTCCGACTCCGGGGGTATGGCGCCGGCCGGATCGGGGCGCAGGGTTGCGGCCGCCAGCAAACCCAAGGCGAGGACGAGGACGCCGCCGATGGCCGTTCGTTCCTTGCCGCGGGTTCGCCCAGGCCTTCTCACCGGCCCCGCCTCACCCAGCGCTTCGCCTTCAGCTCGAAGCGCGGCAGCGTGCCCCGGGCCACCGGCTCCACCGGCACCCGCAGTTGGAAGGCGGTGCGGAGGGCCTCCGACACGCGGGCCGCGAGGCCGGCGGGGTCGACCACGTCCACCGACGGTTCCACCTCGATCGACACTTCCGCCATCGAACGGTCGGTCAGGAGCTCCACCCGGTACTCCGCCACGCCGCGGAATCCGCGGATCACGCGGTCCACGGCGCTCGGGTAAAGGTTGACCCCGCGGACCACCACCATGTCGTCGGTACGGGCCAGAATTCCGCCCTCGAGGGCCAGGTCAGCGTACCCGAGCTCTTCAGCGCTGCGCTCCGACACCCGCACCAGATCACCGGTCCGATAGCGAATCAGGGGGGAGCCCAAGCGCCCCAGGGTGGTAAGCACCAGCTCCCCGGTGCCCCCGGGGCCGACGGCCCCTCCGGTCTCGAGGTCCAGCACCTCTGGCAGATAGGCCCGCTCGTTGACGTGCAGCAGATGGGGCACCCGGGGATTGGGGAAGGACACCGGCCCCACCTCGGTCATGCCGTGGTGATCGAGCACCCGCGCCCCTCCCCAAGCTTCTGAAATAGCCTCCACCACCGCCGGCAGGCTGCCCCCCGGCTCACCCGCCACGATGACCCGGCCGACGCCGGAGCCGCTGAGGTCGATGCCCTCCGACGCCGCCTCTTCCGCAAGACGCAGGGCGTAGGTCGGGGTACAGACCACCGCCGTGGCGCGGTTGTCGAGCATGACCCGAAGCCGGGCCTTGCTGGACATGCCGCCCCCCGGCAGGGCCATCACCCCCATCTGCCAGGCCGCCTCGAAGGCGGTCCAGAAACCGAGGAAGGGGCCGAAGGAGAATGGGAAGAACACCCGATCCCCCGGGCCGATACCGCAGGCCCCGAAGACCCGCTGCCAGGTGGAGAGCATCCAGCGCCAGCTGTCCGCCGTGTCCAGCCACCGCAGGGGGCTGCCGCTGGTGCCGCTGGTCTGGTGGAGACGGACGTAGCGCTCGAGGGGATAGGTGAGGTTGGTTCCGTAGGGTGGATGACTCCGCTGGTCCGCCACCAGCTCGTCTTTCCAGGTGGTCCCCAGGCGCCCTGTGACCTCTCCGACGTCCCGCGGGGGGCCGTCGATCCCAGCCGCCCGCAGCCTGGGGCCATAGAAGTCGTTGCTGCCCAGGACCTCCGAAACCAGGGTCTGGAGGGCTCGGAGCTGATGGGCCGCGAGATCGGCGGCCAGATCGGACTCCCCGGGTGGGTTGCCCGGAAGCGAGCCGGAGCTCGACGGCGGGGGGGTGCGGGGTGTCGTGCTCACGGCGTCAGTCTAGCAGCCAGGCGGACCGGATCGCGGGTCCGGCGCCCGGCTCCCCTTGGGCTGGGGTCAGTCGAGCTCCCCACCACTCTGGATCGGCGGCAGGATCTCCACCACGTCCGCCAAGACCCCGGCCGGTGAAGCCAGTACGTTGCATCGGCCGAAGAGGGTCGTATCCGCCGGTCCGCCCGTGGCATGGGTCCCGTCTGCCCCCAAATGGGAGGCGATCCTGGGTTCGGCGCACAGGCCGAAGAACAGCCGGGGGCGACTCGTATAAGGGACTTCGAACCGCGAAAGGATGGACCCTAGGGGCTGATGACCTTCGAGGATTGCGGCCCGGGCTCCGGGTCCGAAAGCATCGAGGGCGATACGTATGGCGCCGTATTCCAAGACCCGGCCGCTGCGCCGGCCCACCAGGAGGACCTCCCGCAGCAGGCTTTCCCCGTGCTTTCGCCGCGCCAGCGGCCGCAGGTCGATGGGCTCCCCCCAGAACGCTTCGAGGGTGGAGGTCATGTCGGACTCGTGGACCAGAAGGCTGCGGTAGGGCTCGGGCATCGCGCCGCCCCCGTGCTCCAGCGCCTCCGGCCCGCAGGCGAGGGGGCCGCCGATCTCGGTCAGGGGATAGAGGGGGTCCAGCTCGATTTCGGACGCCGCCTGCGGAAGGATGCCGGTTCGCGGGCTCATGCCCTACTCTACGGCCGGCGACGGCGGCGGTTCGCCTCAGCGCCGCCCTCGCCGGACCCCGCCGGCGATGTTTACATCCGGTTTACAGCAGCTGGACCGACAACCCGTCGGCCACGGGCTCTGGAGCGAGCTCAGGCTCCCTGGTGCAGGGACTTCCAGGTGTGGGCCCGCAGGCTTCGACCGTTCTCCTGGTAAAGCTGGCGGACCCAGCGGGCGGCGCCTTCGCTCAGGGGCTCGCCGGCTGCGATCGCCGACGAAACGTGACCCGGACGGCGCTGGCCTACAAGGGCACAGCCGCTCGGCGCGTCTTGGAGGATCGCCCCCAGGAGGCCGTGTAGCACCGGCTCTTCGGACTCGGCAAACCGCTTCTCAATCTCCCGACGGCAGGCCCGCAGGCGGGTCAGCAGGCCGAAGTCTCGGAACTCCGGAAGGGAGCTTCGGTGATCCCCCTCGCCGAAGGTCACCGGCCCCTCGAAAAGGCCCAGGAGCAGTGCGTGCTTGAGGGGTGAGAAGAAGGCGACCCCGGCGTCGTTCTCCTCCACCCAACGGCGCAGGCCGCTGGACTCGTAGGTGTCGTCTACCACGTTGCGGTAGCACTGGACCACGTCGGGGTTCACCAGATCGGCATATCGAACGATGTTCTCGTTCTTCCAGTCCGAAAGGCCGATGAACCGGATCTTGCCCTCGTCCCGGAACGTGCGCATCAAGTCGAGGGCGTCGTCGAGATACTCCCCTTCCGCCCCGAAGTCGCAATGGTGCAGGTAGTAGAGGTCGATGTGCTCGGTCGCCAGATTGCGCAGCGAACGCTCCAACTGCCGGCGCATTTGGGCCGGGTGGTAGTAATGGCTGTGGTTGCCCGGATCCCAACCCACCTTGCTGGCCAGGAAGACTTCGGAACGGGGCACGTGCTTGAAGGCGCCGCCGATGATCCGCTCGGACAGTCCGTCACCGTAGACGTCGGCGGTGTCCCAATGGATGACGCCGGAGCCGTGGGCCTCTAGCAGCGTCTCGTGGGCGTCCCGCTGCGAGGCGCCGTACCAACCGACGGGACGACCGTGGACGATGTTCGGACCGCCGTGGGACCAGGTCCCCAGCCCGACGCTCGGGATCTCGACCTCGGTTCGACCGAATCGGACGGTGATCATTAGCTCGAACAGCCTTTCCCAGTTCTAGACCCGACGTCGAGGTCGCCGAGGCCTTCGATTCCGGCCCCAGTCCACCTACCGGTGTGGGCCCTCCTCCCTCTACACTGCACTCACGGGCTTCAACAATCGGGGTCGCCCCCGACATCCGCCGGTCATGTGATGGGATCGGCTTCGGCGGTACTACGGCGACGACGGATTCAGGCGCGATCATACCCCAGCCCGAGTTTCTCACCAACTCTGCCGGGGCGACCGGGGGGATCCACCCCGGTCCCAGGGCGACGCCCGGCGGCCGGACTTGACCTGAGGCCGCCGATGATCGAAGATCCATCCACCATGAGCTTCACCGGCAGCATTCGGACCGCGGAGATTATCGTCCCCAGTTAGGGCGAGGCGCGGTGCTGTTCGGCATCGAGACGGCCTCGCCCCACGGCGAGGCCGTTTTGCGTTGCCCTCCTCCCCGAAGCGGCTGCCGGCGCCCGGTCCTCGCCAACCCCACCGCCCAACCACGAGCGAGTCAGCGATGAGCGAAACCCAAGATCAGAACCTTGGCCCGAAAGAACGCAAGGCGAAGTACAAGAAGAGCCTCAACCTGCCAAGGACGTCGTTTCCAATGCGGGCCAACCTGGCGCAGAACGAGGGCCAATCCCGCAAGCGCTGGGATCGCGAAGGGCTTTTTGAGTCCCTGATGGAGAACCGAGCCGACGCCGAGCCCTTCGTCTTCCACGACGGCCCCCCCTACGCCAACGGCGACATGCACCTCGGCCACCTGCTGAACAAGGTCCTCAAGGACATCGTAGTCCGCAGCCGAAACCTCGCCGGCCAGCGGTGCCACTACGTTCCGGGCTGGGACTGCCACGGTCTGCCCATCGAACACAAGGTGATGACCGGGCTGGTGCAGTCCGGAAAGCTGGCGAAGCTCGACGGCCTAGAACCGGACACCCGACGCATGGCGATCCGCCGCGAGTGCCACAAATACGCCACCAAGTACAAGAAGCTCCAGGCGTCCCAGATGCAGCGTCTGATGACCCTGGCGGACTACGACCATCCTTACCTGACGATGGTGCCCGAATACGAGCGGGACGTTCTCGGAGTCTTCGCCGGGCTCGTCGAGCAGGGGCTGGTGTACCGGGATCTCAAGCCGGTCCACTGGTCGATCGCCAACCAGACCGCCCTCGCCGACGCCGAGCTGGAATACCGGGACCGCGAAGATCCCTCCATCTACGTCTGCTTCGACGCAGTCGACGCCACCGCCCTC
>JBCDIS010000053.1:0-41605 GCA_038748685.1 Acidobacteriota bacterium
CTCCGGACTAATACTCGTTTCCTCTCTACTTTGCCTTGTTCTTGGTCAAAGAATCCGGATAGGGGGGCTCGCAGCGTCCGTCGCCCCGCCTCGGTTTCTGGATCTCGAGGCCCGTCCCCCCAAGAGACCCGCCGCTTCCGACCTCGCTGCACCCGTCGGTAGAAAGCCATGATGAAAATGCCCGAATAGTCCATTAAAGCTGGCCACAAGAACTGTGAGGCGAGCGATTTCCGCAAGAATCGTCTATGTTTCTAGGCGATCAACAACCACAACTTTCGCCTGCTGACGTCCTCCTGATCCCGGGACGCGATGGCCGGCACCGACCTGGAGAGGAAACGATGCGTGCAATCAGATTCGCGTGGATGACCGCCCTTGGCTTGATTCTCATCACCGCTCCCGCGGTCGCAGCCCCGGTGGACAGTTTCGGCGTGGCCAAAGACGGACCGGTCCTCGAAGTGACCCCGTCCTCCTCACCGGAGGAACAAGCCTTGTTCCAAGCGCTGATCGAGGAGCTTGCGGCGAGCAGAAACAGCTCCCTGGTCCAACTTGCCGAGAAGGCCCAGGCGACCCTCGATGCCGCGCAGGGTCAGGAGCGCGACGCCTTCATCGCCGCCGAGGCCGTCTACGACCACTATCTGAAGAGCCTCGATACGGTCGCCCAGGAAGCCCTGCGAATCGCCCTGGAAGCGGTCCACCCGGACTGGGACAGTGCAGCGAGCCGAGCCCTCGGAGAGATCAACGTCATCAACGGCTGTGGCGCCGAGCTGTCCTGCGCGAACGGCTCTTCGGTCTCCTGCATCTGCACGACCCCGACGGGCACCTGTAGCCACAACAAGGCGGCCAATTCCTGGGGCGGCGCCGTGAGCTGCAACTGCACCGGCACGCCCCAGACCTCTGCATGCCCCTCCGTTCCCAGCCCTTGCCCGCTGCCGACCCCGTCCTACATCAGCGGCCCGGATCTCTGCCAGGGGTCCATCGAGACGTACCAGACATCCACCATAGCGAACGCCACCAACTATCGCTGGGAAGTGGTCGGGACGCCCATCGGGCGCAACACCTCGGGTCCGATCATGTCCCTCAGCGGTCACTACTTCCATACCCTGGGCGCCGGGGTCTATACCCTGCGGGTACGGGCGGAGAACAGTCAGTGCGTCAGCGGTTGGCGACCCGTGAACCTGGTCGTCCGATCCAACGGAGATCCCCTCTGCACGGGGTGTGAGCTAGGGGACCGACTCTGCTTTGAGTAGCGGCCCGGGGCCCTGGGCGTTTTGACGCAAACCCCCTCCGCAAGCATCGGCCCCCACCGAAGAGTCTCCTGGTAGGGGCGGGGCTTGCCCCCGCCCGCACAGCCAAAGCGCTGGCCGGAAACTGCCAAGGCGAGTTGAAGCTCAGGGCGATAGTCCGAAGACCCAAGTCTCTCCCGAAGCTCCAAGACCTCGGCGGTCTCAGACGGGCGGGGGCAAGCCCCGCCCCTACTCCGGAAGTCGATACGCGGAGGCAGGGCTCCTGAGAGGAGCCGAAACCTCGGCGGCCTGGGACGGGCGGGGGCAAGTCGATACGCGGAGGCAGGGCTCCTCTGAGGAGCCGAAACCTCGGCGGAGTAGGACGGGCGGGGGCAAGCCCCGCCCCTACCCGGAAACCGACCTGGGGCCGTGAGCCGGCGACTCGTCTTGACGAGTTGCCTGTCAGTTGCCGGAGCCGGCCGGGGGCAGGGCGATGTAGGACTCGGGGTGCCAGACGTCGGCCCCCCGTCGCTGGACCTTCACCTCGAGCTCGTGGAGCTTTCGGTCGCCGCCGTGGTCGGGGCTCCAGCCGAGGGAGTAGTAGCCGCCGAAGCTCGCCACGGCGGCCTCCACGAGGCTGTCGAACCCGGGCCCCATGGCCACCCGGCCGCCGGTGCCGTCGGCCAGGGCGTCGAGGGTTTCGGTGAGGCTGTCCTCCCGGGCCCCCCGCACCGACGCCGTGAGGCCGAGGGCCCCGTCGCCGCCGAGCTCCGCCGGCGCCACGCCGAGGTCGTCCGTCGCCCGCCAGGCGTAGAGGCTGACGCCGGCCTCCGCCGCCAGGGCGGTGACGGCGACGAGGTCCTCCGCCGGGCCGTCGGGGCGGCGTTTCTGGACCCGCACCTGCTGGTCGAGGGCGCCGAGGGCGGCGGACCGCGCGTCGATGCTGCTGCTGGGTGCGACGCCGCCGCCGGAGGTGATCTCCGACAGGGCCGGCAGGATGGCGTCGAGGGCCGCCTGCCCGGGGCGCAGGGCCAGCCCCTGGCTGAGGTAGACGATCGCCTTGCGGCCGGGCATGGGCTGGAGGGCTTCGACGAGGCCGCCGAGGGCCGCCAGGCTGTCGAGGTTCTCGTCCCGCCGTCGCCCCGACTCGATCTGCACCCGCTGGACCAGGGCTTTGAGCCGCCGCACCCCCTCCTCGGGCTCGGTGACGCCGGAGCGGACCTCGCGGAGGATCCCGCCGACGTCGCTCAGCACCTCCCGCAGCTCGGCGTCCCGCTCCCGCTGGCGGACGATCCCCTGGGGGGGCGCCTCGGCGATGCGGTCGAGGGCGGCCCGCAGCTGGCTTACGTCGCCGGTGGGCTGAGCCAGGATCTTGAGCCCGCCGTCGATCACCGCCACCGTCACCGCGGTGTAGGGGTCGAAGCCCCGGTCCAGGGCGTCGCGCACCTGCTCCAGGGCCCGTTGGCGATTCCTCGGCTCGACGGCGGTGTCGTCGATCACGAAGACGAGGAGGGCCGAGGGGACGTCGGCGGCGTCTTCTGTTTCTCCGTCCGGGGCGCCGTCGGCCGGGGCCTCGGCGGCGGGATCCCCTGGACGTGGTGGCACCTCGGAGAAGTAGGTGATGTCGACCGCCTCGCCGTCCTCCCGCAGGGTGAAGTCCTCGGCCACGAGGCCCCGCACGGGGCGGCCGTCCCGGTCGGTGACGCGGACGTCGACGTTGACGACGTGGACGCTGACCACCTCGCCGTACGCGGGTTCCGCCTCCCCCGGGGGAGGGGCGTCCTGGGCCACGGCGGGGGCGATCCACAGGGCCGCCGCGGGGAGGAGGGCGAGGACGTTCCGGAACCGAGTCGAGACGCGCATGGGGTTCCCCCGGGGCCGTGGGTGATCGTGGGGCCGGCGGCGGGTCGCGGCGCGGCCGGCCCCTAGACGTTACCCCAGAAGCACCGGCTCGAAGCCGTCGGCCTTCTCCTGCACCAGCATCAGGTGGAAGCCCCGGCGGGGGCCCATGCGGACGAAGCCGGCGTAGCCGGTGAACGACTCCTCGACCCCGAACCAGCTGCCGGAGGACGTGGTGGCGAGGGCCTGCTCGTAGGCCGCCAGGACGTCGTCCCCGAAGTGGGGGGCGACGAGGAACACGCCGCCGACGTCGCCGCTCTTCTTGCGCGCGCCCTTCGCCGCCATGACCCGTTCGAGGAACCCCTGGAAGCTCTCGGCGTTGGGATTCGCCAGGCGGTGGGCGAGGTGCAGCACCTTGCCCTTGGCGTCCCGGGTGACGACGTCGAAGAGGTCCGTCTCCCGGCCACCGGGCCGTTCGAGGGGATGGTGCAGGGTCGCCCCCCGCACCTCCAGGAGCCACTCGGCGAGGTACTTCCAGCGGGCGAAGAGATCCCGCTCCCCGAACCAGCCGGGCAGCTGGCCGAGGGCCCAGTCGACGAAGCGGGCGGCGGGGGCGCGGTCCCAGTGGACGCCGCAGCCTTCGTAGGCCGGCGCCTCGGACTTCGGCACCAGCCGCAGCTTCAGCCGGCCGGAGCTCGCCGCGGTGGACTTGCCGGAGCCGAGGAGCTGCCCCCAGCGGGAGCTGGAGCTCCCCGACCTGCGCTCCCCGTCGTCGCCCACCGCCTCGACCTCGAAGTCCAGATCCTTGTAGGCGTGGCGGTACCAGCCCGCCGTCGGGTGGGTGCACTTGGCCTCCACCTGCCCCCGCACCGGGTGATCGGAGATCCAACGCCGCCAGCTCTGCTCGACGGGGACGCTGCTCCAACCCCGGGAGTAGATCGACAGGGCCACCTCGCCGCCGACGAAGAACACCATGCCCCAGGCGTCCCCGTGGCTCAGCCGGAAGACGCCGTCGAAACGGTCCTGCCGCAGCTTCTGGGACAGGGCCGGGAGGTTGATGAAGGAGGAGTCGAGGTCGGCGTGGAGCACCTGCGGGGCGTGCAGCACCCCCGCCAGCACCGGCACCAGACCCTCGGGGAACTGCGCCGGCAGGGGGTGGAGGGTGGCGGCGGCGGCGGCCGGCAGCCCTTCCTCCACCGCGTCGCCGGTGGCGCCGGTGCGGGTGTCGATGACCCCCAGGGTCACCCCGTCGGCGATCAGGAAGCAGACGTCGCCGATCATCGCGGCGCCGGCGAAGGCGGAGGCGTGGAGGGGTCGTTCCAGCAGGCGCGTCACCAGGGCCCGGCTGTCCTGCTGGCCGAGGATCGTCGACGGCCAGGCCTGGGCCGTCGCCGCCAGGGCCAGGGGCGGGCTGGTGGGCATGTCCTTGAGCAGGGGGGTGATCCTGGCGGTCTGGGTGTCCGCCTCCACCTCGGCGACCCCCGTTCCGGCGACGGACCAGCCGGACCCGGTACCGAGGACCGCCCGCAGACCCTCCGCCATCTCCAGGGCGTGGGCGAACCGATCCCGGCGGTCCTTACGCAGGGCGATCCGGATCACCGACTCCAGCTCCGCCGGGACCTCCGGGGCCACCTGCCGCAGGGCCAGGGGCTCGCGGGAGAGGATGGCGTTGGCCAGGTCCATGAAGCTCTCGCCGGTGAACGGGAACCGGCCGCTGATCAGGTGGTAGAGGAGAACGCCGACGGAGAAGAGGTCGGCGCGGCCGTCCACCTCCATCCCCCGCAGCTGCTCCGGCGAGGCGAATTTGGGGGTCGCCAGCACCACCCCCGCCTGGGTCTTCACCAGCTCGTGCCCCTGGACCCGGGCGATGCCGAAGTCCGTCACCTTGAGCCGGCCGTCGTCCAGCAACATGAGGTTCGAGGGCTTGATGTCGCGGTGGACCACCCCGGCGTCGTGGGCCGCCGCCAGGGTTTCGAGCAGCGCCACCCCCAGCCGCGCCGCCCGCGGCACGTCGAACTTGCCCTCGTCCGCCATCGCCTGTTCGAGGCTCTTGCCCGAGAGCCACTCCATCACCAGGTAGGGGTTGCCCCCTTCCTCCGCTACCCGATGGACCACCGTGATGCCGGGGTGGGAGAGGCGGGCCGCCGCCCGGGCCTCCTGCAGAAACCGCTGCCGCATCTCCCGCTGCACCTCGGGGGGCTCCTCTTCGAGCATGCCCCGGCGCAGGGTCTTGATCGCCACCGTGCGGTCGAGGGCGGGCTCCCGGGCCCGGTAGACCACCCCCATTGAACCGGTTCCGATGCGGTCTTCGACCTGGTAGGGAAACGACGGCGTGGGGTTCTCGGGAAGCATGCTGGGCTCCTATGGCAACGGGGACGGGCGTCCAGGGAAGGGGTTCTCCTCCCTTCCCCTCGGAGGGCGCCGACTGCGGATCTGACGGGACGTCGTTGGGATGGGGCAGGCCCTCGAAGGATGGGGATTGGGATCCGCCCGGAGGCGGTCAGTGGCTTCGATGCGGGCTGCCCTGCCGGGGTTACGGCGTCGGAGCCAAGACGGTTCGCAGCCCATCACGACGCGAGGGGATCCCCCAGCAGCAACACCTCGCAGGCCGCCCCCCGGGGCGTCTCGGGCCGCAACTTCGGCGCCCGCACGAGGGCGTTGCCGTAGCCGTAGACCACCACGTCGTGGGAGCCGGCGGGGGGCAGGGGGGTCGCTATCAGCCGGCCGTCCTCGAAGGTCACCTCCGCCGCCAGGAAGCGATCCCGCCCCTTGGTGCGGGGCAGCGGGGCCCCCAGCTCGGCGACCACCGGGCGGTGCCAGTAGCCGTCCGGCAGGCCCTGGAGGCGTCGCAGGAACGGGGCGACGTAGAGCCAGAAGGTGACCATGACCGAGGCGGGGTTCCCCGGCAGGCCGAAGACCCAGCCGCCGCCGTGGACCGAGGCCACCATGGGCTTGCCGGGCTGGATGGCCACGGCGTCGAAGAGCCGGCGGCAGCCGAGCTCCCCCAGGACGTCCTCCACGAGGTCGAACTCCCCCTTGGAGACGCCGCCGCAGAGCATCAAGACGTCGGACCGGAGGCCTACTCCGATGCGTTCCCGCAGCGCTTCCCGGCTATCCCCGGCGATCCCCAGGGATTCGACCCCGAGGCCGAGGGTGCGTCCGGCGGAGCGCAGGAAGGTGGTGTTGGAATCCCGCAGCTGGCCGGGGGCCGGCTCCGCCGAGGCCGGCACCACTTCGTCCCCCGTCGCCATCGCCGCCACCGTCGGCCGCCGCGCCACCGGCACCTCGGCGTAGCCGTGGGATGCCAGCAGGGAGACGGCCCCGGGGGTCAGCACGGTGCCGGCGGCCAGCAGGGGTCCGCCCCGCCGCACCACCTCGCCGCCGCGGCGGATGTGGGCGCCGTCCACCGGCGCGACGTCGATGCGCACCCGCTCGTCGCCGCCGTCGGTCTGCTCGATGGGGACCACCCGATCCCCGCCGGCGGGTACCACCGCGCCGGTCATGATCTTGGCGGCGGACCCCGGTGGCACGGTGAACTCGGCGGGGCGTCCGGCGGCGGCGGTGCCCACCACCTCCAGCACGTCGCCGGCCCCCACCCCGCCGGCGACGATGTAGCCGTCCATGGCCGAGACGTCGGCCTGGGGCATGTCCACCGTCGCTTCGAGGTCGCGGCGCAAACATCGGCCCGTCGCCTCCAGCCGGGGGACGATCTCGTCGCCCAAGGGACGTAGGTTCTCTTCCAAAAGGGCCCAGGCGTCACTCGGCTTCAGCATGATGGTCCGATGGTATACTGCGCGGCCATCGCGGGCCATACATCCGCCACCTTACCGAGCTGGGGGCGCCGACCGGCGACGCCCCGGCCCCTTCGCCTACCATGACCGCTCCATTCCAGTACCAGGGCACCCTCGCGGAGACGTCGATCCCGGAGATGTTTTGGACCATCTACCGGCACAAGGTGCCGGGGCGGATCCAGATCCACCGGGACGGCATCTACAAGCGCATCTACATCACCGGCGGCAGCGTCGTCCACGCCGCGTCCACGGACCGCAGCGACCGCCTGGGGGCCCACCTCTACCGGGTCGGCAAGCTCTCCCGGGAAGACCTGGCGGAGACGATGCGGGAGCGGGAGACCTCCGGCAAGCGCCACGGCCAGCTGCTCATCGAAAGCGGCCTGCTGTCGCCGAAGGAGCTCAACGAGGCGATCCGCTCGCAGATGGAGTCCATCATCTGGAGCGTCTTCTCCTGGCAGCAGGGGGACCTCACCTTCGAGATCGGCGAGTTCCACGAGCCGCTGACGGTCCGCATCCACATCCCCATGCGCCACGTCATCGCCCAGGGCATCAAGAAGGTCCAGGACGCCAAAGCCCTGGTGTCGAGGCTGGGGAAGAAGAGCACGGTGTTCGGCCCCTCCTACGTCACCGAGGACCTGATCGAGATCGCCCTCGACGAGAAGGAGTACGAGCTCCTCACCCTGGTGGACGGAAAGCGCTCCCTCTACGACATCTGTGTCTCCGGACCCTACAGCGTCTCGGAGAACGCCCGCCTGCTCTACGCCTACCACGTGCTACACCTGATCGAGCGCCTGTCGAAGGACGAATCCGGCGCCATCAAAGTACGCTTCCGGGGCGACTGACCCGCCGGGGCCGCCGCCGCGGCCCGAGCCCATTTGAGGAGAATCGAGCCATGCCGCTGTACGAATATCAATGCCAGACCTGTGGCGACCGCTTCGAGGAGCTGCAGCGCTTCAACGACCCGCACCTGACGGTCTGCAGAACCTGCGGAGGCCCCCTGAAGCGCCTCATCTCGGCCCCCGCCGTCCAGTTCAAGGGGGACGGCTGGTACGTCACCGACTACGCCAAGAAGGGCAAGGACAAGGGCAAGGGCGGTGGCGGAGGTGGCAGCGAGAAGGCCCCGGCCTCCGAAGCCTCGAAGGGGGACGGCAACGCGAAGGCCTCCGGCTCTGAGAAGAGCGGCTCCAAGAAGGGCGGCGAGAGCGCGGCATGACCCGCCGCCTGGGGGTCCGGGCGCTGCTCCTGGCGTTCCTCGCCTGGACCGGCGTCCAGGGCGCCCGGGAATCCTACCGGTCCGCCTGGTTCGCCGTCGCCGACCCCTGGCCCGCCGAGTCCCCCGTCCTCTGGCCGATCGACGGCGGCCACGTGGAGCGCCTCGAAGGGCTGGTCTCCCGCCTGCGGCCCTGCCTCCCCGAGAACGGCAGCCCAGGGGAAGGTACGGTGGCCCTCACCGTCGACCCGGCGCTGGGGGACCAGGCCTTCTACCTGCGGATGTGGCTCGCCTACCTACTGCCGGAGCACGACCTGCGTCCGGTGGATCTGCCGGCGGTGCCCGGCGAAGCCACGTGGCTGGTCTACGGCCACGGCGCGGTTCCTGCGACGGTCGTCGTCCCCCAGGGTCTCGCCCCCGCCTGCCGCACCGCCGGTAGCGCCGTCTACCGATCCGTTCCGGTGACGACGGGGCCGGGGAGCACGGCGGGATGACCCCTCTGCCCCTCCTCCTGCTGCTGGTCGCCGCGGCCCTGGGCTGGGGCCCCGCCGGCCGCTGGCTGGGGGCCCGGGGCGGAGAGCGGATCCTCTACGGCGGCCTCCTCGGCGTCCTGCTGCTCTACGGCGCCCTGTGGGGAGCCGACCTCCTCGGCATCCCGTGGTCCCCCTTAGGGGTCCTCGCCTGCCTCGCCGCCGCCGGCGCCGTCTCCCTCTCGGGGCGACTTCCGTACGGCGCCCCCGTCGGCCTGCTGCTGTTCACCCTCGCCGTAGGGTCCGCCAAGCTCACCGGAACCCAACTGTCCACCTCCGGGGTCTCCGCCTGCCTCGCCGTCGCCCTCGCAGTCTCCCTGTTGGGGGGGCGTCGCGACCGCAAAGCGTCCACACCTGGCGACATACCCCGAGCCGTCGCCCCCATCGCCCACCTCGGCGACGCCGTCGCCGCCGCCGCGGTCCTCGCCTTCGGCGTCGCCGGCGCCCGCCTGTGGAACCTCCACGCCGACTTCGTCTACCACTGGGGGGCCAAGGGTCAGCGCTTCTTCCTCGCCGGCGGCATCGATTGGGAGTACCTCGCCCGCCCCTGGAACGGACACCTCCACCCCGACTACCCCAACCTCCTGCCCTCCCTCTTCGCCGCCGGCGCCGCCCTCGCCGGTCGCTTCGACGCAGCGTCCACCGCCCTCACCTCGGTGGTCTTCTTCGCCCTGCTGGTCCTGGCGATCCGCTCGGTCCTGCGCTCCGCGGCCGCCGACGGCTTGACCACGGCCCTGGGCGTCGCCGGCATCGCCTGGGGCGCCGCCATGTTCGGCATCGGTTTCGACCAGGCCGGCGGCGCCGACCTGCTGATGGCCCTAGCAGCCTGCGCCGGCGTCGCCGTGCTCGTGGGCCCCGCCGACGTCGCGGCCGACCGCCGCATGGCGGTGGTGGCGGCCGTCGCCGCCGGTTCCAAGATCGAGGGGGTGCCCCTCGCCGCCCTGCTGCTGGCGGCCCACCTGCTGCGCCGGGGTCCCGTTCGCCAGGGCTGGCGCTCAGCCATCGCCATCGGCCTCCCCATCGCCCTAAGGTCCGCCTGGCTCCCGACCCTCGTCATCGGCGCGTGGCTCGCCCAGACCCTCCACCACGGTCTCTTCCTGGACACCAACACCGGAGGCCTCGACCCGGGGCGCCTGCCCATCGTCCTCTCCGGGATCTGGAACGCGATGCAGGTCGGCCCCTGGCACGGCCTCCCCTTCGCCCTCGCCGTCCTGCCCTGGCTCGCGCTGAGGCGCCATGTCTGCTGGGGGGCCCTCGTGCTCCTCGCCCAGGCCGGTTTCTACCTCGTCGTGTATTTGACGTCCCCCGTCGACACCGCCCTCCTCGTCCTCACCAGTGCCCCTCGGCTTCTCTTCCACCTCGTGCCCGCCACCCTGGCCCTAGGTGTGGCGGAGCTGGTCCACTGGGCGGACGGTCCGGTTACGGATGAGGGGTCGGGGACGGCGGCGGAGCGTCGTCTGTAGCACGACTTTTCACGTGAAACATTGCGTGGGTCTGTGGTACGGCTAGAAGGCCATGCTCGCCCGAGAGACTCGTTGGGACTAAGCGTCTTCGAGAACGGTTCCCTTGAGGTTTGCCCCTTCGAGGTCCGCGCCTTCGAGGTTCGCGTCCTCGAGGTTCGCCCGGTGGAGGTACGTATAGCGAAGGTTCGCCCGTTGAAGGTTCGCCCCTTCGAGGTCCGCCTCTTGGAGCTTCGCCTCTTTGAGGTTCGCCCCTATGAGGTTCGCCCCTTCGAGGTTCGCCCCTTCGAGGTTCGCCCCTTCGAGGTTCGCCCCTTCGAGGTTCGCGCTTTGGAGGTCCGCCCATCGGAGGTTTGCTCCTTCGAGGTTCGCCCCTTTGAGGTTCGCCCCTTCAAGACTCGCGTCTTCGAGGTTCGCCCCTTCGAGGTCGGCGTCTTTGAGGTTCGCGTTCTGAAGGCTCGTACTGTAGAGGTCCGCCGCTGCCAACACCGCTCCCTCGAGGTTCGCCCCCTCAAACCTCGCCTCTCCGAGATAGGCGCCTTCTAGTTTCGCGCCTTTTAGATTCGCCCCAACTAGGAACGCTTCAATGAAGTTTGCACTGTTTAGGTTCGCCCCTTCTAGATTCGCCCCACCGAGAATTGCCCCACCCAGGTTTGAGCTCTCTAGGTTCGCCCCTTCGAGGGCCGCATTCCCAAGGTTGGCCCCCCCAATGTGGGCCATGGACAGTTTCGCGTCTGTGAGGGTCGCTCTTGAGAGGTCCGCCTCTTGGAGGGTTGCGAGATCCATTGTGGCCCTTTTAAGAATCGCCCCCCTAAGGTTTGCCCACCTAAAGTTCATGTGGACGAGGGTTTGGTAGCTCAGGTCGAGAAAGTCGAGGCACTCGATAGCCAAGGTACTATCTCCGCCCAATTGTTGACCCTGTAGCGACCTGAGCCATTCGCCAGCGGAGCCTCGGTTGGGCCACTGGATCGAGCTAGCTTCTTGAGTCCTGTGGGCACACGCATGAAGGCATGCGAGCAGTGCCTCTTCCGCATTACGCGCATGTACCTTCATCGAGCGATAGGTGCTCAATCCCTGCACTTGGGTCATGGGCAAGCCATGCCGCAGCAGGAAGTTGATCAAGTCGACCACGGTCTCTTGCCATCGGCCGCAGACCTCTTTACCCTGGCTCTCCACCTCTGCCTTGAGAAGGCGGAAGAGATCCCGATCCAGCGGCGCCGGACCGCAGAGCTCCGCCCATTCCAAGAGAGCCTGCCTCGCATCGATTCCGTCGTCAGGGTCTTGATTGCGACGACGGATCCTCAGATCGATCTTTTCCAGCGCGACGACGATCCGCCGTGCCGCCAGGTATTCGCCGAAGCTCTTGTGGGTGAATTCGAAGGTCCGAGCCCCCGACGGGCCGTGGCCTCTCTGGCGGAAATAGAAGGCGGTTAGCAGGCGCAGGACCCCTGCTTCGGCGCCCTTCTCAAAGGCGTCTAGGTAGCCGGCAAGGCCGGAGTTGGAGCATTGGTGCTGGATCGCCTCGACGGAGGTCTTCCGCCCATCGCCGTGCCAAGCGGTGAGGGCCACCTCCTCCAAGATCCGGATGAACTGCCATTCTTCGAGCCCTTCGGTCCCCGGGTGGGGCTTCGTACCCCAGCCCCGTTCGTAGACGGCGCTCAGAAGATCCCGGTAGATCTCGTTGAGGTTGGGAGCTTCTGAGAAATCCAGCTCGTCGCGGATGTAGCTCAGGGCGAGGAGGTAGTTGAGCAGCGGCTCGTTCGTGATGTCGTCGAGCTCTTCACGTTGGAGGTCTTCGGGAAAGCCCTCATAGCCTCGGCCGGAGTGCTCACCGAAGGCCCGCCACCAGTCGTTTCGCTGGTCGGTGTCCATGGGGTCGGCGGGGTCCAGCCACGTTAACCCTTTCTCCAACCCCCGCAGTTTCGGATCTATCGGCGCATACCCCAGGAGATGGAGGACGCGGTTCCCGCGGCCAAGGCCTTCTTGGTGGGTCTGGATCGCCAGCTCTCGACCGCTCAGGAGGACCTGGAGTCGAAGCGTGCGGAGATTGAGCCTCTCGACGGTGCGGCGCACTTCCTCGACGAAACGTCGCGCGATGTCGTGGGACAGCTTGCCCTGACTGGCGAGCTCATCGAGGCCGTCGAAGACCAGCAGGAAACGTTCCTTCGACTCGGCGTCTAGGAGGTCGGTCGGCAAGAGGGGGTCGTCTTTGGCGAACCCTTGGAGCGCGGACCTCAGATCGTCTTCCGGCTGGAAGCGGTGCAGGGGTATCCAAACCACCCTCAGATCCGGACGCGCGGCCATCTGAGCGGAAAACGTCTTGCAGAACGACGACTTGCCGCTGCCCGGCCCGCCGCTGATCACGCGGATCACGTCGTCCCTGGCGCCGGCGTCGACCCACGCCGTGAGCGCTTCCGCCAGGTCGACGACGTGGTGCACGGTGGTGGTGTCCTCGGCCCCCGGGCCCCTTCTAGGCTCGCTCTCCTTCTTCTTGACGACTTCGTTCCAATAGGCCCGCAGCGGCACGTAGACCTGCCTCAGGCCGAACGCCTCTGAGAAGAGGGGCTCGTCGAGCTGGTGATCGAGCCAGGCGGAGTAGGCCGTCCACAGCTGCTCCCGCCTGGCGGCACCAGCGAAGGGGGAGTCGAGCTGCTGCTCCAGTACCGCGTAGCGGTCGCGGCTCGACACGAACTCGCGGTGCAGCCGGTACACGAAGTAGCGGCCCAAGCGGCCGACCACCCCCCGCGCTTCCACGTCGGTGAGGCCGCCCCCCACCAGCCAGCGATGGAAGGGTGCTTCGAGATGCCGATGGAGGTCGAGATCGAGGGGGTGCTCGAAGAACCCTGCGTCGATCTGGATCTCCCGGTCCTCGAACGAAAAGTCGAGGGCGTCGACGACGGCTTCAGGGGCCTCGTCGACGAAGCGGAGCCGATCGCGGACTTCGTGGGCCAGCTCGGCCATGGCTCCGGTCATGGACTCGTAGAGGAGCATCCAGGCGACCTGACCGGGCTCCGCGGTGAGGCCGACCTCCGTCGCGGCATCGATGGCCGTCGTCGCCGCCCGTTCCCACTGACCGGTCCCCGCGTGCACCGCGGTCTTCGACAGGGATTTGAAGAACGAACGGAAGTTCGCCTTGAGCGGCCGATTCCAGGCCGAAATGGGTTTCTTGACGTCGAAACCTACGCCGGGCTCGGACATGGCAGGAACCTCCCAAGAGATAGTCAGGGACGAAGAAACAAGGGCCACCAAAAAGGTAGCACAGGCGTTCCGTCTAGCCTGGCTACTCACCCAGGGTGGTGCGACTCGGCCCCTCCGGAACCCCGAAGGGGTTCCATATCGCAGCCCAGGGTCCGCGCGGAGCGCGGCACCCTGGGTGGGTGTTTTGCATTCCCCCGAATGCAGATGGTCCCGTCTGGACCGTGAATCCGCGTTCTTTGCCAGCTTGATCAACTCACTAACTGGAAAGGACGAACCATGCCAGACATCGACCCTGGAAAGACTTGGTCTACTGAGGTGGAGCCCCCCGGTTCGGTTCATCTCAGCAATCTGTCAGCGACCACTAAAGGGAAGGCGGTCGTAAACTTTGACAACGGGTCTACCGTACCGGTGGACATCCCTGCAGGTGGGACAGCGGTCGTCGACTTCAACCAGGGGACCAACCTGGAGGTGGAGAACACAGGTACAACGAGAATCAACGCAACCGTTTGACTGACCCTGCAGACTAGAACCCCGCCTCTTCATCTCTATCCACCTCCCGGGCTCTGGGCTTCGGCCCGTTGGGCTCGCGGAAGGAGCTACTGGGCGCCGAGACCCTCACTGTGCTTGCGGAAGAAGGCGTCCACGGCCCGTATCTGTCGGAGGCGGCCTTCGGTCCTGGCCCAGGTGGTCCACCAAGTTATCTGCACTAACTAGAGCGAGAAGCGCGTTGTTGGAGTCTTGTCACTACCCTTCTATGAACTGAATCCGGGGATCGCCCTGTCCTTCGTCGTCGGTCTCCCGAATCATCCGGCTGACGTCAGCTAGCAGCCCTGCCTCGGGCAGGCCCTCTAGATCTGTCTCGACCTCCCTCCATAGCTTTGGCAGTGCTGAAACCCGACCTTTCGAGAGGGTCAGCATGCTAGCCGGGAGACCCGAACCCATTAGAAGCTGCTCGCCCTCGTAGTGGACACCCCGCAGCAGAAGGAGGAGGCGGTCGCCAAGTTCGGGGAGCGCGCCGAAGCGCGGGTTCTTGGGGCAAAGCTTGCGCCCGCCAGCCTCGAACTCCCCCACGGGGAAGAACACATAGCCGACCTTGCCGGCGGGGTGGAATCCCTTGAGAACCTCGTCGATATCGAGCCGCAGGAGGGTTCCCGGTCGACCGTCGCCAAAGCCGTAGGCTCGACCCGTCACGGTGCCGAGAAGAACCCTACGGGATTCTTCAACCGCGGCGGGCACCCCCCCTTCCCACCATGTACCCGGCGGCTCTTCGGTGGAGCTGAGGAAGGTCACCTCCACACAACCGTCCTCGTTCAGCGGTCGAGAGAGTGCGTGTCCAAGCATTTCGCGGTCGGTGAAGCCGAGAATAGCCTCGTCCAATTCCCCTGAGGCCAGGAAGGCCTTCTCACCCGAAACGAAGTAGGGATCCGGTGTGCCCTCCACGTCGAGCCGATCGATCATGGGCTCTGACCCCGGCAGCGACTCGGTCAGGGATGGGGGGCTAGGGCGGTCGTCCGCCGCCAGGGGAACGGCGATCAGGAAGGCGACGACGAGAGGCGGGAAAAACCTCAGAATCTGCGACATGGGGGGCTGTCTCCTAGGGCGTGCATGCGTGGTGTGGTTCGACAGGATTGCTCCGATGTAGCGACCGGGCAGTTCCGATCCCCTCTAGTCTTCAGGTTCCTCTGCCCGTGCCGCCCTGGCCCCCTCCCGACGCGCCTCGTCGACCAGCCTCCCCATCCCGAACAGCAGGAATCCCGCGAAGCCGACGGCCCACGTGACGACGAGGACGAGGGCTTCCCAAACCGTGGGTGGCTGCTGCGTGAAGCCGCCGAGGGATGGGGCCAGAAAGTGGGCGCCCATTGAGAATAGAAGCGTCACGAGAGCGGCGAGCAGCAACGAGTAGCCGAAGCTCTGGGAGAGAACCTTGCCGGGGGTGAGCGTGGGCATTTGACGACGAGTCTACTGGACCGAGCGGTAGCCCGAGTCCTGCGGCGTCGAGCACGGCCGAAACCTGTTTGAGCTGGAACCACGGCCGCCGCGGAACGAGCCCCCGAACCTCGACGTCGACCGCCGAGCCACACCGACCCCCGCGAGTTTTGCAGGCCGCGCGCAGACCCGCGGGACGGCCCAAAACGAAAACAGCTCCAGGACCCCCCAGGGTGCCGCGCTCCGTGCGGACCCTGGGCTTTGATATTCGACCCCGTTGGGGTCGCCGGAAGGGGGAAGACCCGCGGAGCGGACCGGGCCGAGGATCTAGTATGCTGCCTCGGTGCAGGGTCTCATCACCGCGCTCCACGGATTGACGGCGCTTGTCGTGATTGCCGGAGGGGTCTCGTTTGTCCAGCTCTTCCGGCCCGACGGGCTGGGGGAGGTGTGGACCGCCCTGGTGGCGTTCGTCCCCACCGCCGCCGGGCATCCCGTGGTGTGGGTGTCGGCGGCGGGCTGGGTGCTGGCCACCGTGGCCGCCCGCTGGCTCGACCGACCGACCTTCGCTGCCCCCGCCGTCGGCGGAGCTGTCCACCGGGCCCAGTCGGTGGACGACGCCCCCAAGCCCGCCGAGGTCCCCCAGGGGCTCGCCGCCCCCGCCGAGCCGGTGCGCCGGGAGCGGGAGCGGGACCGTCGACGCTTGAAGCTGGAGGCCCTCCTGCGGGGGGACCCCCAGGTGCCCAACTTCGTCGACGAGCTGCTGACGGCGGCGGTCCTGGCCGGGGCCAGCGACATCCACATCGAGCCCTTCGAGACCGACTCCCGGGTGTCCTTCCGCGTCCGCGGCGCACTGGAGACCATCGCCCACATCCCCGCCACCCGCCACAAGCCGGTGCTGCGGCGGGTGGAGGTGCTCGCGGGCATGCCCCCGTACCGCCCGGGGACCCCCCAGGACGGGCAGCTGACGGTGGACACCCCCCACGGCCGCAGCCAGATCAGGGTCTCGGTGGCCCCCACCCGCCACGGCGACAAGCTGGTGCTCCGCCTCGCCGGCGACGCGACGTTCCGCGAGCTGTCGGACCTGGGGCTGGAGGACGACGACCGCGCCCTGCTGGAGTCCCTCCTCACGCGGCCCCAGGGGCTCGTGCTGCTCACCGGCCCCACCGGCAGCGGCAAGACCACCACCCTCTACAGCGCCCTCGCCCACATCCACCGGGAGCGCGGCTCCGTCAGCCTCGCCGCCATCGAAGACCCCATCGAGGTGGACCTGCCCTTCGTGCAGCAAACCCAGGTGGACCGCGGCCGGGGCCTCGACTTCCAGCAGGGGCTGCGGGCCCTCCTCCGGCAGGATCCGGACGTGTTGATGATCGGTGAGATCCGCGACGCCGAGACCGCCAAGGTAGCGGTCCAGGCGGGGCTCAGCGGCCACCTGGTGCTCTCGTCCCTGCACGCCGAATCGACCCTGGGGATCTTCCCGCGGCTGATCGACTTCGGCATCGAGCCTTTCCTCGCCGCCTCCGCCACGCTGGGGGCGGTGTCCCAGCGGCTGCTGCCCCGCCTGTGCCCGGAGTGCCGGAGACCCCGGGCGGTGGACCGCGCCGCCGCCAAGGCCGTCAAGGCCCGGGGGCGGACCCTGCCGGAGCAGGAGTTCTTCGTCGCCGAGGGCTGCCGGGCCTGCGACTACACCGGCACCGCGGGGCGCCGGGCCGTCTTCGAGGTCCTCGAGGTGAACCCGGACCTGCGGCGGGCCATCGCCGCCAGTGCGACCCCGGCGGAGCTGGCGGACCTCGCCGGCGGGGGAAGCCTCTGGACCTCCGGCCTGGCGGCGGCGGGACGGGGGGAGGTCTCCCTCGACGCCCTCCTGCGGGGGGTGCCGTGAGCCGCCACGCCTGGGCCCTTCGGCTGCGCCTCGTGGCGGCCCTCTGCGCCCTCGCGGCGGCCGTGGTCTTTCTGCGCCTGCCGCTGGGGGAGGGCCTCCTCCCCTCCCTCTCCGGCGCCGCCGAAAAGGTGGGGCTCGACGACCTCGTCCCGGCGCGATCGGCCAAGGGCTTCCTGCTCCAGATCACCTCGGAGCCCAAGGGGGCGGCGGTGCGGGTCAACGGCGTGGGGCGCGGCACGACCCCCCTTTTCGGCAACGTCCCTTGCCACCCGGGGGACCCGATCCGCATCGAGGTGACCGCCGAAGGCCACCGGCCCTGGGTTCGCGAGGTGGTCTGCCGCGACGGGGGATCCCTGGTGGCGACGGCCACGCTTGACCGCTGAATCCGGGGGATCGGGGGCCGCGGACGGGGAATCCGCTCCAATTCGTGTAGGACAGGACCGGACAAGCCTATCCGTCAGACGAGGATGGCTCCCACCGGGGCGCGGCCGTACTCTCCATGGGTCGGCGGTTCCACGGCCCGGTCTTCACGATTCGATCACCCAGCCGCCCTCCGACCCGAAACGTCAAGTTTCAAGAGTCAGTTTTTTTCTTGTGGATGCTCAAGCATCCGGTTTCGATTTTGAATTGTCGGTGCCAGTCGGATTGCGGTCGCGGTCCGGCATCCTGTGGCAGTCCTGCAAAGGACTACTCCCACGCCCATCGCGATGGCTCGTCCATCTGAGGGCAGATGGCGTGGGGGCCGGGAAGGGGCGATCTTCTCGGCTCCCACTTCTTCATTTCCCCCCTAGCCTTCCCCAGCTTCAGCCCGCAGCCTCCGCTTCGATCGCGAAGTCCGGATCGTCGTATACCCGGTCGAATTGATCGGCATACTTCTCTTCGATCGCCTTCCGCTTCATCTTCATCGTCGGCGTCAGCTCACCGCCCTCCTGACTGAAGTCCCGGTCGAGGACGAAGTACCGGCGCACCCGCTCCACCCGGGAGAGGGCTTCGTTACCCCGCTGCACGGCCCCCCGGAACAGCTCCTGGAACCGGCGATCCTCCACCACCGCCGCCATGGAACGGCCGAGGGCTTCGCTGCGGGCGGAGGGATCCGCCAGCAGCTCGGACTTCCTCGCCTCCACCTCGGCGGCGTCCAGCAGGCCGTGGGCCTGGCCCCACTCCAGGGTTTCGAGGGGGCTGGGGGCCACCAGGGCGCAGACGTAGGGGCGGCGGTCGCCGTGGGCGTGGACCTGGCTGATCAGCGGGCTCTGGTTCTTGACCGCCCGCTCGATGTTCGCCGGCGCGACGTTCTTACCGCCGGCGGTGATGATCAGGTGCTTCTTGCGGTCGGTGATCCGCAGGTAGCCGTCGGCGTCGATCTCCCCGATGTCGCCGCTGTGGAGCCAGTCGTCCACCACCGTTTCCGCCGTCGCCTCGGGGTTCTTGAAGTAGCCCTTGAACACCATGGGGCCGCGGAGCAGGATCTCGCCGTCGGCGGCGATGCGGCACTCCATGGGCTCGATCACCTTGCCGACGGTCCCCAGGCGGGGGGAATCGAGGCGGTTGATGTGGGTGACGACGGTGGCCTCGGTCATGCCGTAGGCTTCGAGCACCGGTAGCTCGATGGCCCAGAGGAACTCCAGGATCTCCCGCGAGATCGGCGCCGCCCCGGTGATGCACACCCGGATGCGGCCCCCCAGGCCCTGGTGGATCTTTTCGAACACCACCGACCGGGCGAGGCGGAACTGGAGACCAAGCAGGGCCGGAACCGGCCGCCCCTCCAGCACGAGGCGGATCCTGCGGCGGGCCACCGATTCCCCCCAGCGGAAGATCGACTGCTTCAGCCCCGAAGCCCGCTCCACCTCCCCCTGGACCTTGGCGTAGAGCTTCTCGAACAGCCGCGGCACCGAACCGAAGACGGTGGGCCGCACCTCCGCCAGCTCCTGGAGGACCGCCCCGACGCTCGACGCGTAGGCGGCGGGGACCCCGGTGTTGATCCGGGAGTGGAACGCCAGCACCCGCTCGGTGACGTGGGCCATCGGCAGGAAGCTGATCATCAGATCGTCCTGGTAGAACTGGATCACGTTGGCCTGGTTGCGCAGCAGGGCGAGGATGTTGTCGTGGCTGATCATGGCCCCCTTGGGGGGACCCGTGGTGCCGGAGGTGTACACCAGGATCGCCGCCGCGGAGGGGTCCACGGCGTCCTGCCGGGCCCGCTCCTCCGCCTCCCCCAGGGGATCCCCGGCGAGCTCCCCGGGGGCCAGCATGCGGTCCCCCCCGCGCTCCCGCCAGCGCCCGTGGAGCTCGTCGTTCCACGGGACGATGACCGGGGGCGCGTCGAGGCCCTCCGACGCCGCCATGACCGTCTCCATCTCGCCGTCGTCGGCGACGAAGGCCACCCGGGAGCCGCTGTGCTCCAACAGATAGCGGATCTGGTCCGGCGACTGCTTGGGGTAGACCCCCACCGTCACCAGGCCCGCCAGCTGGCCCCCGAGGTCGTAGATGCCCCATTCCTCGCGGGTGGGTCCGAAGATGGCGACCCGATCCCCCACGTCGAGGCCCATCGCCACCAGCCGCGCCGCCACCCGACGGCTCCGGTCGTAGAACTGCCCCCAGCTCATGGGCTGCCAGGTGTCGCCCTTCTTCTGGTAGCTGGCGACGGCGTCGGGGGTGGCCCGGGCGCGCTCCGCGAGCACCTCCCCGAGGGTGCGGGCGCCTTCGACGACGGGCTCTATGGGGCGGTGGGGGGCTTGGTGCTCGATGGCGTGCATCGGGGTCTCCTTGTGGTTTTGAGGTCAGGCGCTGTGGGTCAAGGGGAGGACTCGTTGGCGGCTGGAGTGCCCCCGTCCCCATCCGGGCTGGGGGGCCGCGTCAGCGACCGCGGGTCGCGGTCGAAGCGCATGAGGTGGTTCACCGGCGCGAAGGCGTCGGTCAGCTCGATGGCGTCGGTCAGGTCCGGCGGGGTCTCCACCAGATGGCCGGCGAGGTCCTCGAGGGAGACGGCGAAATCGAAGCGCTCGTCCCAACGCCTGCCGCGCTCCGCCAGGGTCTCCCGGGAGACCTGGCTGCACTGGTCGCAGGCCAGCAGCAGGAGGTTGCCGGAGGTCTCGAAGACCAGGACCCCTTCGAACACCGTGCGCAGGGTGCGGTAGATGCTGCGGGTCAGGGGGTCGTCCGGCCGCGCCGCGATGTTGAGCCCCACCACCCCGCCGGGGGCGAGGTGGCGCTTCAGCTCGGCGAAGAACTCGCGGGTCGACAGGTGGAAGGGGATGGAGTAGCCGATGTAGGTGTCGACGTAGATGTAGTCCCAGGTCCGCCCAGGATTGCGGGCGAGGAACCTTCGGCCATCGTCGACGAAGACCTTGTCGTCGTCTTCGAAGCGGAAGTGCTCCTTCGCCATCTCCACCACCACCGGATCGATCTCGACGAACTCGACCTCGACGCCGGCGCCTTCGCCGAAGATGCGGCCGAAGCTGCCTCCCCCCATACCGAGCACCAGGGCGCTCTTCCCCTCCGGCTGGGCGAGGAGCAGGGTGGGGCTGTGGGCGATGTAGCCCATGGTGGGCTCCCCGGTGGCCTTGTGCATGGCGGTGTGGAGCGCGCCGTCGCTGTAGAGGGAGAGGACGGCGCCGGTGTCGTGCAGCTCCAGGGTCTGGTACGGGGTCATGCGGCGCTCCACCACGTGGTCCCCGAGGGAGTCCCCCCGCGGCATCAGCGCCACCACCAGCATGACGGCCACCAGGGACGCCGCCAGCCGGCGCCGCCGCAGCTCGCCGTAGAGGGCGATGGCGGCGCTCACCGCCGTCAGCACGATCAAGAGCTCCAGGATCCGCTCCAGCTCCATGGAGGGTATGAGCACGAAGGTCGCGCCGAGGGTCCCCACCAGACTGCCGGCGGTGGACAGGGCGTAGAGGCGGCCGGCGAGGCCCCCCAACCCTTCGAGGTCTTCGGACGCCAGCCGCACGGCGAAGGGGGACACCGTGGCCAGCAGGATGGTCGGCGGACCGAAGAGCACCGCCGTCACCACCAGCGTGCCCCAGGACGCCCCCTGGGTGAGCCCGCCGATGTAGGCCGTGACCTGCTGGCCCACCAGGAGGACGATGATCTGCGCCGCCCCCGACGCCGCCAGGAGCACGCCGAGGTCGCCGAGCCGCGGACGGCGGTCCGCCAACCAGCCGCCCCAGGTGTAGCCGATGGACATCGCCGCCAGGTAGACGCCGATGATCGAGCCCCAGACATAGACGCTGGTTCCGAACTGCGGAGCCAGGATCCGACTGGAGACCATCTCGAGGGCCATGAGGACCCCGGCGGGCAGGACGACGACGGTGTAAAGACGCAGTGCCGAGCCGTTCATGGGCCGCATTATGCCCCAGGAATTCCCCCCCGGGATCGGGGCGGCCAGGCCCGGTCCGAACGGGCGTTCAGAAACCCCGGGGAATTTGTCCAGACCGCTGTTTTTGGGCTATAATCCGCCCCTCGAAACGGTCCGCCAGCCCCGGCCGTGACCTACCGCCTCGGGTCCGACAGGCCTTGACCCCCAGGTCTACCCACCCCGTCGATCCCCGATCCGCCGGAGATCCTCTCCGAAATCCACGGTCCGATTCACGCTCTTCCCCAGCCAAACGCCCTCATTTGGTGAAACTCCGGAGGACAGCCATGTCCGATGCCACTGCCGAGACTCGCACGCCTGAAACCGAAGACCAGGAGGCGAGCGCCACCGACGAGACCGAAACCGCGGAGGTGACCGAAGCCTCCGCGGCCGAAGCGGTCGCCGAAGCCGCCGAAACCGCTGAGACGCCCACCGCCGAAGGCGAAGCGGCGACCGGCGACGCGGAGACAGGCGAGTCGAGCCCCGTCGAGGCAGCCGGAGCGGTCGCCGAAGCCGCCGTGGAGGACGTCGCCGAGCAGGTCGAAGAGGCCGCCGAAGCCGCCGTGGAGCAGGCGGAAGAGGTCGTCGAGGCCGTCGCCGAGCAGGCGGAAGAGGTCGCCGAAGACGTTGCCGAGCAGGCTGAAGAGGCCGCCGAAGCCGTTGCCGAGCAGGCGGACGCCGCCGTCGAGGCCGTCGCCGAGCAGGCCGAAGCCGCCATCGAGCAGGCCGAAGGTGCCGTGGAGCAGGCTGAAGGTGCCGTCGAGACCGCCGCCGAGCAGGCCGAAGGCGCCGTCGCCGAAGCCGCAGCGGCCGTCGCCGAGCAGGCTGAGGGAGCCGCCGAAGGGGCCGAGTCCGAAACCACCCCCGACGAGCTGGCTCCGGAAATCGAGCTGTTGAAGAAGGCCCTGGCCGACAAGGAGGCCGTCGAAGGCAAGATCATCGGCTGGAACAAGGGCGGCTACCACGTCGCCATCGGCAAGGTCGCGGCCTTCTGCCCGGTCTCCCAGATCGAGATCGGCAACCCCCGTAGCCCCAAGCGCTACATGGACAAGACCTACAGCTTCAACGTCATGGAGATCCAGCGGGGCGGACGCCGCGTGGTGGTCTCCCGCGCCACCGCCCTCAAGGCGGAGCGTGACGCCCGCGCCGCCCGGGTGCGGGAGGTCCTGAAGCCGGGGGCGGAGCTCGAAGGCCGCGTCTCTTCGATCACCGACTTCGGTGCCTTCGTCGATCTCGGCGGCGGCATCGAGGGCCTCGTCCACGTCTCCGAGATCAGCCGCAGCCGGGTGGAGCACCCCAAGGAGGTGCTGAGCCTCGGCCAGACCGTGAAGGTCGTGGTGGTCAAGATCGAGCGCGGGGGCAAGCGGATCTCCCTGTCGATGAAGCGCCTCGAAGCCGATCCGTGGGAGGGCATCGAAGAGAAGTTCTCCCCCGGCCAGGAATTCGAAGGCAAGGTCGTCCGCAAGACCGACTTCGGCCTCTTCGTGGAGGTGGCGCCGGGCCTCGAAGGGCTCGTCCACACCTCCCGGCTGGCCCTCGGCAGCTCCCTCGAAGACGAGGCCCTGGCGGTGGACGCCGAGATCAAGGGCTGGGTCCACGAGGTGGATCGCCGCCGCCGTCGCCTCTCCCTGGCCCTGCGCCCGGTGGCCGGCGGCAACCCCTGGAAGGGTGTGGAGGACCGCTACCCGGAGGGGGAGATCATCGAGGCCACCGTCGAGCGCCTCGCCGACTTCGGCGCCTTCATCGAGCTGGAGCCGGGCCTCACGGGCCTGCTGCCCTTCTCCATGCTGACCGGCGCGGGCAACCCCAAGCGCCAGTTCCAGGTGGGCAAGAAGGTGAGCGTCCGCGTCCTCTCCATCGATCGGGAGCGCAAGCGCATCTCCCTCGGCACCGAGGCTTCGAAGGCCGAGGGCAACCAGAAGGACTACCGCGAGTACCTCAAGTCCCAGAAGCAGGACTCGGGCAGCGGCATGAACCCGATGGCGGCGGCCCTGGCGAAGCTCAAGGAGCAGATGTCCTCCTGATCCGGGAGGCGGCCCCGTGACGACTAAGGCGGACCCTCGGGTCCGCCTTTTTCGTGGCTCTTTTCCCAGGAGGGCCCCGTTTCCGTAGATAGCCAGGCCGTGGGCCGGGTCCGTAGAATCACCCCACCATGCGCTCCGGTCGACGCTCACCCTCCTTCCTGCTGGCGCTGATCCCGCCCCTGTGGATCGCCGTCCTCGTGTCCGCCTGGGGGGTCGACCTCCCCCATTGGGACCAGTGGGAGCTGGTGCCCCGCCTCGACGCCCTGGCCACAGGCGACTTCGACCCCATGGAGCTCTGGCAGCCCCACAACGAGCACCGCCTGCTGTTCCCCCGGCTGCTGATGGTGGGGATGGCGGCGGTGAGCGGCTGGAACATCCACTGGGAGCTGTGGGCCAACCTGGCCCTCGCCGTCGCCCTCGCCGCCGTGCTGCTGCTGCTGCTCCGGCGCACCGCCCCCGGCCCCGTGCCCCCCGCGGCCCTGGCCCTGGGGTCCCTCGTGGTCTTCAACCCGAGTCAGTGGATGAACTGGTCCTGGGGCTGGCAGAGCCAGATCTTCCTCGTGGTGCTCGGCGTCGCCGCGGCGGTGACCTGGCTGACGGCGGATCGCCCCGGCGGTCTTCCTACCGCCGCCACCGCCGCCGCCGTCGCCACCGGCTCCTTCGCCAACGGGCTCCTCGCCTGGCCGCTAGGCATTCCTTTGGCGGCCCTTCCTTTGGCGGCCCTTCCCCTGACCGCCCCCCGGTCCTCCAACCCGACCCCCGGCCCGCGCTGGCGACGGGGGGCCCTCTGGCTGCTGCTGGGGGCCTGTGCCTGGGCCCTCTACTTCCACGGCTTCCGCCCCAGCCCCGACGTGGCGGTGGACCGCGGCCTCCTGGGGACCCTCCAGCACTTCGGCGCCTACGTGTCGATCTACCTCGGCGCCCCCCTCTTCGGCTTCCACGGCCGGCTCTGCCTGTGGGCCGGCTTCCTGGCCGTCGCCGCGGCCCTCACCCTTTCGGCCCTGTGGCTGCGGGACGCCCACCGCGAAGGACAGTGGCGCTATGCATTGCCATGGTGCGTGCTGATGGCCTGGGCCCTCGGCAGCGCCGCCGTCACCGCCGCCGGTCGCCTCCACCTCGGCATCGGCCAGGCCCTGAGCTCCCGCTACGTCACCCTCTCCGAGCTCTTCTGGCTAGGGCTCCTCGGCCTCTGGGTGACCCGCGGAGCTCCGGATGCGCAGCGGCGGATCCGCACCCAGGCCCGCCTCGCCCTCCTCCTCGCCGCCGCCGTCCTCCTGGTCAACGGCGCCCACGGCGTCGCCCGCTGGGACGACAGCCGCCGGGAACGGGCCGCCCTCCAGCAGGCGCTCCGCGCCACCGCCACGGCGACCGAGGTGGAGGCCCTCGATCTCACGCCGATTTACCCGCAGCCGGAGGACATCCTGGACGACATCGAGACCCTCCGGCGCCACCGGCTGAGCCTGTTCCGGGATTACCCCCTAGGGGACGACAGAGGAAACGGGGTCTGACTGGATCAGCGGCCAGCGTTCGGTGACGGCTTCGATCAGGAGGTCGGGCCAGCCCGACAGATGGGGCTTCAGCTCCTTCGCCCAGAACTCCTGAGGACGCGGGTAGGCTTCGTCGAGCTCTTGGAGGGCGTAGCGCAACAGATGGGCGGCGTCGACGCTGTTCTCCACGGCGTCGTGAATCGTGCGCAGGCCCTTGACGATGCGGTCGATGGACTCGGGGCGAACGGCGTCGCGGTCGGCCTGGGTCGGTGGAATCCACAATAAGCCGATCCAACCGTCGACGAGGTCGGCTTCGACGTCTTCGGGTACGGGGCCGGGACGGCCCCCCTGGCGGGCCAGGAGGTCGAGCCAATGGGGCTCCAGGCGATCGTCGGTCTGCTGCCAGATCAAGGAGCGCCGAAGCTGCTCGGCCGTGGGGCGCGGGTCGTCGACGGGCGGGGCGCTGAAGATGTCGGAGCGGTGGCAGGCCACCAGACCTTCGAACAGCTCCGGGGTGCGCGGCAGTCTGCCGGCGAGGAGGAAGAGGTCGAAGGCGATGCTCCGTGCGGGCCGGCCTTCCGAGGTCGGCTCCGGGTCCGCGACGGCGGCGTCGTAGGTCGAGGCCGGTTCCCGGACCTCGGAGGCTTCCACAGGATGCGAGAGGCCGCCCGGAGCCCCCGCGAGGTCGATGCAGAGGCGAGCGACCAGGGGCGCCAGATGGCGGGGAAGATCTGGATCGTACGGGGGCAAAGACAGGGCCCGATGCACCAGGTCCGCCGGATCCTGGTCACCGCCGAGGGCGGGTAGGCCCTTTCCACCCAGCAAATCGGCGACGGCCGCCGGGTCGCCGGCGCGCACGGCCCTCCGCAGGATCTCCTGGACTCCGAGCAGTGGATGGTGGGCTGCGATCATCGTGGCTCCGGGTGCCGAGCCAGCCAGGCCGCGGTGTCGGCGGCGTAGGGGCCCAGTGCTTCGAGTCGACGGCGGTGTTCGCGGCGAAATTCCGCCAAAACATCATAGTCCTCCACGGGCGGACGATCAATTCGGCCCAGAAGATGGGCGCAGGCTGCCGCCGAGCCGTGCTTGAGGGGAGCGTGCAGAACCTCGTGGCACGTCCCCCGTGGGGCCGGCTCCAGCGGCATGGTGATCTCGAATCTCTGACCCGGTGGGGAGGGGAAATGCCACGGGCTGTCGTTCGCTTCCACCACCGTCGGCCGGCAGCAGGTGGGCTCAGGGGTTTCGTCCAGCACCGTCGCGACGTCGTAGCGCCAGACGACCAGCCACTCTCCGGCTTCGAGGTGCCCGAGCCCCAAGGCGCGGCAAAGGCCGGTCCAGTCCTCGGCCCGCAGATGCGGCGCGAGCTGGCGCGCGAAGCCCGCCCACCAGGGTGGCTCGGTGGGACCCAGGCGGTCGCTGAGGAATCCGGCGAGGGCCTGGACGGCGCCGAGGCCCAGTTCGTTGATGGCGCGAGCGAACGCCTCAACCCGGGCGCAGAACTCGGGCCAAGGCAGACCTCCGGGGGTGGGGGGAAGCGGCGCGCCGGGGAGGGCGCGGGAGAATCGGGACCGCAGAAGGCCGGAACGGCCACCGCGGCCGATCCTGTGGAGGAGGGCGTTGAGGGACGCGACGTGGACCAGCTGTTCATGGGGCGGCAACGACCTGGGCGCCACCCGGTTGTTCGCGTTCTCCCCGTCGAGATACGCCGAACGTCGCTCGTCGGGGCCGGGGCTGGAGGGGCGGCACAGGGTGCGCCTGAAGGACGCAGCCCGCGCATTCCACCAGTCGTCCCCGATCGCCGGCGCGGCGAGCTCCGCCGACCGGAGCATCCCCTGCTCCCGTTCCGCGGACACGCGGTGGTCCATGCGCCAATTCTTGCCGACGACCCGACGGGTCGGCTGGCTCGACCCGTCGAGCTGTTCCATCGCCCCGCGCCACGGATGGTCCTTGCTGTCGCGGTCGAAGATCCTCGGCGCGTCGTGGATCGAGGCGGCCACGCCTACCCTTCGGTCTTGTCGGCGGGCTCTTGGCGTTCGAAGACGAAGCGGAGCTTGCGCAGGCGGGGGTCGAGGCTCCACTGGCCGGTGTTGGGGTCGAGGAGCTCGGGGTCGCCGCTCTTGAGGACCTTGTCGGCGGAGTTCGAGACCATCTTCCACTTCGGGGCCCGGCCGCGGCCGGTGACGGTGAAGTAGACGGGCTCGCGGCCGAAGACGTCGAGGTCGACCCGGACGTCGACCCGGTCGGCCATCACGGAGTCCTTGTCTTCGAGCACGTATTCGAGCATATAGACGAAGAACTCCGCGGTGCCGAGGCCGTTGATCGGATCGTCGGTGGGGGTCCACGCGCCGGCGGGCCTTCGGCCTCCGACCCGGACCCGCAGGTCCTTGGAGAAGCGCTCGAACTGCCGCTGGCGGAAGATGTCGCTGGCTTCTTCGCCGATCTGGGTGGGATCGCCGTAGAGCTCGAGGAACTCTTCGAGGATCTTCGCCGTGGGTACTTCGAGGATCACCTTCACCCGCAGGCCCCGCTGGTCGTCGAGCTTGACGTCGCAGCGGGCGGAGTGGAAGGTGGCGTCGAAGGGGTGGGCCCGGGCCGTGCCGGGCCCCCACACTGTCGCCAGGGCGAGTGCGACGAGGGCAGCGGCCAGGGCCCGAACGGGTTCCCCGGCGAAGACCCGGGGGGCGGCGGTCACTTCGACCCCTCGGCCCCCGCCGCACCGCCGGCGTTCGCCACCAGCTCGTCGAGGGCGGTGAGCCGCAGCTCCAGGCGATCGACAGCGGCGAGGTAGATATCCTCGGTGGGGATCACCCGGTCGAGCTGGCCCCGCTCGACGGCCCAGCGCAGGGCCGGCAGCATCCAGGAGGCGTAGCCGGAATCGGGGTCGGTGGCGGCGTAGAGGTTGCGGTACCAGGGCCGCTCCGGCAGCCCCGGATCGTGCAGCCACTCCCGCTCGAAGCCGAGGAGCAGCTCGTTGGCCCGGTCCAGGGCGTCCCCTTGGAGGCGGCCGTCGGCGACGGCGGAGCGCAGGGCGTCCCAGGTCTCGGTGGCGTGCTCCTTGTAGACGTCGGCGGCGGCCCGCAGGCGGGAGAACTCGACGGCGTGGCCGAGGTCGCCGGCCCGCTCGGAGAGGTCCGCGAGGTGACCGCGCAGGTCCTCGCCGTAGCGCACCGGGTCGAGGGGCAGGAGGGCGCCGTTGGCGAGCCGCGCCGACATGCGATTCACCATGCGGGTGAGCATGCGGGCCCCGGCGTAGTCGTCCCCCACCACGTGGCGGTACCAGCCGAGGGTCTCGTAGTTCGAGTGGTACGACACCCCCGGGCTGCCGCCGGCGTTGAGCCCCACGGAGGGAATGCCGAGGTGGCAGTAGAAGCCGACGTGGTCGGAGCCGCCGCCGAGGTTGCCGAAGCGGGGGGCGTCGCCGTCGCCGACCCACTGGTCGTAGACGCTGTCGCTGCCCGCGACGCCGTGGGAATCCGGCTCCGCCTGGGGGATCTCCCGGGCGACCTCGGTCACCAGCTGCTTGAGCATGGGGGCCGAGCTGGAGCGGAAGCGGGTGCCCATGGCGGCGCCGTCGAGGTTGATGTAGGCGACGGCCTTTTCGAGGTCCTTGCGGCGCGCCTCGGCCCATTCGACGGAGCCGATGATGCCGTACTCCTCGGCCCCCCAGTGGGCGAAGACCATCGTCCGGGCGGGGCGGTGGCCCTTGGCGGCGGCCTCGGCGAAGCTGCGGGCCGCCTCCTGCACCAGCATGGTGCCGGCGTTGGGGTCGCCGGCGCCGAAGCTCCAGGCGTCGTGGTGGCTGCCGACGAGGACCCACTGGTCGGGGTGGGTCTCACCCTTCAAGTAGCCGAGGACGTTGGCGGTCTCCACCAGCCGCCGCTCCTGCTCCACCGCCAGCCGCAGGCGCAGGGCGCCGCCGCCGAGGCGGTACGGCAGGGGCAGACCCCCCTGCCAGCCGGCCCGCAGGTCCTCGGGGAGGGGCTCGCCGTCCATCCGCCGGAGGATCTCGAAGGCGGCCCCCCAGCCGATGGGCTGGACCGGGATCTCCGGCAGGGCCACTTTCGCCGGGTCGAGGCGCTCGGCGTCGGCGTGGGCCGGCTCGAAGGGCGTCAGGGGGTCGCCGGGGTACGGCAGGGTGAGGATCGACCCCCGCTGGATGTAGGAGCCGTTGGCCCAGCCCCCGGCGGGGTAGGTGTCCCCCCGGGCGTAGCCCGAATCGCCGGGGTCGGTGAAGATCACCAGCCCGGCGGCGCCGGCCTCCTGGGCGAATTTGGCTTTGTAGCCGCGGAAGTTGCCGCCGTAGCGGGCGAGGGCGATCTTGCCGTCGAGGTCCACCCCGAGCTCCGCCAGGCGTTCGAAGTCTTCCTTGGTGCCGCGGTTGACGTAGACGACGCCGGCGGTGACCTCGCCGGTGGCGGCGTAGGCGTTCCAGCCGTGGAAGAGATCGGGGTGGGCGGTGTCGGGGTCCCCCTCCAGCTCCTGCTCCTTGATGGGCAGGGCGAGGGGCAGCTCCGTCGCCGGATCTCCGAAGCGCAGGACGTCGATGTCGGTGACGGCGCCGGCGGCGACGATCTCGAGGCTCGCCGACACGGGCCTGGGCAGGTAGGCGGTGAACCTGTGGGTCTCCACCTCCAGACCCAGGGCTTCGAGGTCCGCCGACAGCTTCTCGATCATCCGCCGGTCACCGGGCTCCCCGGCGACGTGGGGCTCTTCGGCGTAGCGGACGTGCCATTTGGCAATCCGTTCGGGGTTCGGCACGTCGTCGAGGAAAGACTCGTAGGCCCGCTGCTTCGCCAGGGATTCGGCGGGCCAGTAGGAGAGGGCCGAGGCGGTCTCCCCGTCGGCCGGCGCCCCGTCGGCGAGGGAGGCGACGGGGGAGGCGAGCAGGGCGGCGACGGCGAAGGCCGAGGCGAGGGCGGAGCGGGCCGGGACCGGGGTCCGGTTCGGGAAGCGGCGCATGCGGATCCTCCGTGGGGCGCGGCGTTCAGCGCGGTTTGGGCCTGAACGCGGCGATGCGGGCGGGGTCGGTTTCGAGGTAGGGGCCGCCGATCAGCGTGACGCAGTAGGGGACGGCGGCGAAGACGGCATCGAGGCATTCGCGGATGGCTTTGGGCTGCCCCGGCAGGTTGACGATCAGGGAGCCGCCCCGGATCGCGGCGGTCTGGCGGGAGAGGATGGCGGTGGCCACCTTGAGGAGGGACGCCCGCCGCATCTCTTCGCCGAAGCCGGGCATGAGCTTGTGGGCGACGGCCTCGGTGGCCTCGGGGGTCACGTCCCGGGGGGCCGGGCCGGTGCCGCCGGTGGTCACCACCAGGCAGCAGCCGTCGTCGTCGCAGAGGGCCCGGAGGGCGGCCTCGATACGGTCCTGCTCGTCGGGGACGATGCGGGCCACGGCTTCGAAGGGGGAGGTGAGCACGTCGCCCAGGTAGCTGGCGACGGCGGGGCCGCCGAGGTCTTCGTACTCCCCTCGGCTGGCGCGGTCGGAGACGGTGAGGATGCCGATGCGGGCGACGTCGCCGCTCATGGGGTCCCGCCTTCGAGCAAGGATTCCCGCCGGCACATCTCCCGCAGGAAATCGAAGTGAAAGATCCCCGCGTTGCAGCCGGGGGCGAAGCCGATGGCGATGGCGTAGTTGCCCACCGGCCGGATCTCGACCTTCTGGATCGGCCGGTCCGGGGACTGGTAGGTGATCTCGCCGCCGCCGTGGCCCCGGCAGTGGGCGCAGGGGCAGTAGCCCTGGAGTTGGTCGTAGGTGGGGCGGGCTCGGGCGCCGTCGCTCCAGGTGAGCTGGAGGGCCTTCGCGTCGGGAAGGCGGCGCGCTTCGGTGAGGGAGGTGTCGGTGGCTGGGTACTGCATTGGGGTCGTCGGGGGGAGCCGGGGGAGAGGTCCCCCGGCTCCGGGATCATATCCGATGACCCTTGGGTCGAAGGACCGTCGTCAGTCGACGACCTGGTTGTCCCAGTTCGACGTGTTGCCGATCTCGAAGCCGTCACCGAAGACGGTCGAGAACGAGCTCTGCCGCCCGAAGAGGGTGTAGCGGGCGGTGCCGCGGGTGGTGACCTCGTAGGCGAAGCAGGCCGAGACGTACGCGGCGTCGTTCGGGTGGTAGGTGCGCACCGACAGGTAGTCGCCGGAGCGGTTGCTGCCGGGGCCCGTGGTGCCCTCGATCACCGGCTCGTGCTCGAGGGGCGAGAAGGTGTCGCCGTTCTCGTCGTCCGCCAGCCACACGGAGCAGCTGGGGAAGAAGGCGCCGCCGCCCCACATGATCGCACCGCCGACGTCACCGTTGTTGTTGACCGCAGCCGAGCCGTAGACGAAGGCCCGGTCCGCCGCCCAGATCTGAGGCTCGTCAACGAGCGCCAGGTTGTTGGTGGTATCGAAGCGGGCGATCTGGGTGTAGGGGAAGGGGAAGCCGCCGGCGCCGGTCTGGGCCGGGGTCCACAGCCAGCCGGCGACGCCGTCGGCGAGGAAGGCCCCCATCATGCGGAAGTCGATGAAGCCACACCAGTCGCGGTTGTCCGGGCCGGGGCACACGCGGCCGGCGTTGGACCAGGCGGTGACGGCGCGGTTGACGGCGGTGGGGGCGGCGTTGGCCGCCGGCCACGTCCAGATCCGCATCTCGGCGGTGGTGTTGTGGTCGGCGAAGTACATGGTGTCGGTGGCGCCGCGGGTGAAGCGGAACGAACCGTTCCCGGCCTCGGTGTGGTAATCGATGTTCGCGGGCGCGCAGGTGCTGGCCTCGGCCAGGGGAATACGGCCGGCGAAGGCGCCGGAGAAGCCGCCGGCGGTGGCGAACACGTTCGACGACACGAAGAGGTGGTCATCGGAGAGGGCGATGTCCGGGTAGTCGGCCCAGTTGTTGTTGGGGAAGCCGGCGTCCTGGGGGGTCAGGTCGTAGAAGCAGTCCCAGGTTCCGTCGTTGTTCTGGTCCACGTTCACACGCTGGGTGCCGTTGGGGCCGGGGTCCGGAATGTACTGCTGGAGCCAGAAGAGGGTGTTGCTGTCCTCGTCGTAGACGCTCACCTGGTCGCAGCAGAAGCCCTCGTTCGCCGGATCGGCGAAGGGACCGGCGAAGGGGTTGACGAAGGTGAAGGTGTTCCCGCCGTCGTCGGAGCGGGCGGCGTACCAGTTGCCGGTGTAGAAGACCACGTCGCCGCCGGCCGCGGTGCTCGGCTCTTGGACGGTGGAGCGGAAGCCGGCGCCGGCGGCGTCGCTGGGCTGGGTGTTGACCTCGAGGACGATGTTGCTGGCGCCCCGGGCCAGGTCGGTGGTGGGGGCGTTACGGGGCCGGATGTCCTCGACGTTGACGCCGGGGGCGTCGGGGAGGGTCTTCCAGGTGCGCGGGTTCATGCCCTTGCGCATGAGCTTTTCCCAATGCTTCTCGAGGCGGTCGAGGTGGGCCTCGTCGTAGATCTCCATCTCGGCGGCGGGGGTGGCCGGGCCGAGGCCGGGCTCGACGGTGACGCGGAGGGTGCGGGACGGCACCGGGGCATCGTCCGCCAGCGCCGGGGCGACGGTGGCCACCAGGACGCAGGCGATGAGGGGTAGCAGAAGGCGGCAGCGTGACTGGATCATCAAAGTCTCCATCTTGCGGAGCGTGGGCGGCTCCGCCGTTCATGGCTGGTCGCGCTCGGGTGCCGAGGACGGGGGTCGGTCCGGTAACCCGGGAGCGCATGGGGTGTACGAGGAACGCGACGTCGGGCGCTGGAGGCCGCAACGGGTTCGCACCCCGAGCTGGTAGAGGTCCCTAGTCTTTCACAGACCGTCGCCGGGGTCGTCAATCTTCGGGCCGCTCCCCCGCCGGAGCCATCTTGACGATGCGCGGCAGGAACGACGCCAGGGGCTCCACCAGGTCCCGCTGGGCCGCCATCACCCGGTCGATGTCGCGGTAGGCCATGGGGACCTCGTCGAGGCCGGCGCTGAGGACGGTGACCCGCCGCTCGGCGAGGAGCTTCTTGGTTTCGGACCAGGTGAACGACGCCTTCGCCCGCTTGCGGCTCATCACCCGGCCGGCGCCGTGGGCGGCGGAGTCCAGGGAGGCGGCCTCGCCCAAGCCGCGGACCACATAGGCCGGGCTCGCCATCGAGCCGGGGATGATGCCGAGGGCCCCCTCCCCCGCCGGCGTCGCCCCCTTGCGGTGGACCACCAGGGTCTCGCCGTCGTGCTCCTCCTTCCAGGCGAAGTTGTGGTGGTTCTCGACGTCCAGCAGCACGTCGGCGCCGAGGGCCTTGGCGATGTGGCGGTGGACGAGGGCGTGGTTGGCGGCGGCGTAGCGCCCCATGAGCTCCATCGCCCGCCAGTACTCCTGGCCCGCCTCGTCCCCCAGATCGAGCCACGCCAGGCGCCGTAGGTGCTTCGGCAGCTCCGGGTGGAGGTCCATCGCCAGCTTGCTGTAGTGGCTGCAGACGGCGGCGCCGGTGCCGCGGCTGCCGCTGTGGGAGAGGAGGGCCAGGTAGACGCCCGGCCCGAGCCCCAGGGGATGCTCGCCGTCGCTGCGTTCGCCCTCACTGCGTTCAGGAATCTCAAGCTCCCCGAACTCGACGAAGTGGTTGCCGGAGCCGCTGGTGCCCAGCTGCCGCCACGCCTTGTCCTTGAGCCGCGCCGTCACCGGCGAGACCGTCCAATCCTCGTCGAGCACGTCGTGCTGCCGGCGGTGGCGGAACTCCGAGCCGATGCCGAATCGGGTCTCCCGCACCAGGGTCTTCTGCAGGCGGTCCCGCTGGCCGTCGATGGCCTTGGTGGGGAGGTCGAGGACCGTCAGCTTCATGCGGCAGGCGATGTCGACGCCGACGGCGTAAGGGATCACCGCGTCGCGGGTGGCGAGGACGCCGCCGATGGGCAGGCCGTAGCCGATGTGGGCGTCGGGCATGAGGGCGCCGCGGACGGAGATCGGCAAAGCGCAGGCGTTCTCGATCTGCTCCACCGTCTGGCGGTCGAGGTCGCTCCCCCATTGCCGGTAGGGGGCGCCCTCCCGCCGCGGCACCCAGGCCTCTGCGCCCGGATCCCGCCGGGTACGGATCTCCGCCAGCCGGCGGGCCAGGTCGCCGAAGTGGGGGTCGCCGAAGAAGGGCTGGGGGCGCTCCACCAGGGCCTTCACCCGGCGCCGCAGGATCGCTTTGCGGATCCCCCCCTCGGCGGCTCGGCGCACCGCCTCGACGGCCAGGTCCGCCAGCTCCCGGGTGCCCAGCCCGAGCTTGATCAACTCCCTGCGTTTCATCGTGCGTCGAGCCTCCGTCGGTCCGTCGTTCGACCGGGTCCACCCTCGGCCGGGGTGTCTTCGGGACACCGTTTCGAACCTAGAGCCTATGGTAGTTTTTCTCTGTGCCCAGCCCCTTCGCCCACACCCTCCGCTCCCTCGAACATGGCCCCAAGACGGGCCGCTGGGCGGCGCTGGGGCTCGTGCTCCTGCTGCTGGCGGCGTGGATGGTCTGGTTCCTGTCGGCGCCGGTGGGGGTCCACGCCACCTCCCGGGACGCCCGCCTGGTGACCGAGGGGCGTCCCCACGCCGTGGCGGCGCCGGTGGCGGGACGGGTGGCGGGGGTGACGGCGGAGCTCGGCCAGTCGGTGGCGGCGGGGGACGTGCTGATGACCCTCGACGGGGAGCAGACCCGCCGGCTCCTCGAAGCCGAGCCGGCCCGCCTGGCGGGGGCGGAGCAATCCCTCCTCGCCGTCGAGCGGCAGATCGAAGCCGAGGGGGCGAGCCTGGCGCAGCTGCGCCGCGCCGCCGCCGCCGCCGGTGGGGAGTCGGCCTCGAAGCTCGAGGAGGCCCAGGAGGCCCGTAAAGTGGCGGAGGCGGAGGTCCGTCGCCTCCGCCCCCTGGTGGAACAGGGCATCGCCGCCGAGGCGGAGCTCGAACGGGCGGAGGGGGAGGCGGCCCGCCTCGCCGCCGCCGAGCGGAGCCAGGAGCGGGGGGGCACGCGGGTCGGCGGCGAGTTCGGCTCCGCCGCCGCCCAGAGCCGTTCGACGATCGAAGAGTTGGGGGTCCAGGCGGCGGGCCTGCGCTCCACCGCCGCCGGCGCCCGGGCGGAGATCGCCCGCCTCGAAGACGAGCTGGGGCGGCACCTCGTCACGGCGCCGGTGGCGGGCACCCTGGCCCAGCTGGCGGACCTGCGGCCCGGCGCGGCGGTGGCGGTGGGGGACACCGTGGCGACGGTGGTGCCGGAGGGTCAGCTGCGGATCGTCGCCGACTTCGACCCCGGCGCCGCGGTGGGCCGGATCCGCCCCGGGCAGGACGCGCGGATGCGCTTCGACGGCTTCCCCTGGACCCAATTCGGCACCCTGCGGGCGGTGGCGGTGCGGGTCGGCTCGGAGCCGTCGGACGACGCCGTCCGGGTGGAGCTCTTGCCCAAGGACGGCGGCGCACCGCCGTCGATCCCGCTGCAGAGCGGTCTGCGGGGGGAGGTGGAGGTGGAGGTGGAGACGACGACCCCGGCGGCGCTGGTGCTGCGGGCCGCCGGCCGAACCCTGCGCCCCGCGGGCTGACCATGGCGAAGACCCGGCGTCAGCCCTGGCTCGTCCCCGAGGTCATCCAGAGCTCGGCCATGGACTGCGGCCCGGCGGCCCTCAAGGCCCTGCTGGAGGGGCACGGCGTCGGGGTGGGCTACGGCCGCCTGCGGGAGGCCTGCCAGACCGACGTCGACGGCACCTCCATCGACAGCCTCGAAACGGTGGCGGTGCAGCTCGGCCTGCGGGCCGAGCAGGTGATGGTGCCGGTGGACCACCTGCTGCTGCCCGCCGCCCACATGCTGCCCTGCCTGCTGGTGGTTCGGCTGGCGGACGGCAACACCCACTTCGTGGTCGCCTGGCGCAAGATCGGGCCGTGGGTGGAGGTCATGGACCCGGCCACCGGCCGCCGCTGGCCGGTGGAGTCCCGTTTCCTTGCCCAATGCTACGTCCACACCCATCGGGTGCCCGCCGCGGCGTGGCGGCGGTGGGCTGAATCAGACGAATTCCGCCTTCCCCTCTTCGAGCGCATGGGCCGCGTCGGCGTCCCCCGCGGGCGGGCCGGGGAACTGTGGAGCCGAGCGTTGGAGGATCGGGGATGGCTGGGGATCGCCGGCCTCGACGCCGCCACCCGGCTGGCCCGTCGCCTGGTGGAGGCCGGCGCCTTCAGGCCAAAGGAGGCGGGCCGGCTGCTGCCGTCCCTCGTCGAATCCACCCGCGACGGGGGTACCGGGACGGTGACCGAAGCCTGCTGGTCGGTGCGGCCGCCGGAGGGCGGGTCCGCCGGCCCGGAGGCCACCGAGCTGGTGCTGCGGGGGGCGGTGGCGGTGCGGGTGCTGGGGATGCGGGGGGACGCCCCGGCGGAGGTGGAGGGGGGGGACGACGTCGCTCCGCCGCCGGACTCCCGGTCCCTGCCGCCGGAGCTGGTGGCGGCCCTCGAAGAGGAGCCGCCGTCCGCCGGCAGGGAGCTTCTGCGGCTGCTGCGGGCGGACGGCTGGACCTCCCCCCTGGTGCTGGCGTCGGCGACGGCGGTGGCGGCGGGTCTGGTGCTGCTGGAGGCCCTCGTCCTGCGGGGTCTCCTCGACCTCGGCCTGGCCCTCGGGTCCACCACCTCGCGGCTCGTCGGGGGGGTCCTGCTGGTGCTCCTCTTCGCCCTCGGCCTGGGCCTGCGCAAACCCATCCTCGAAGGTTCCCTGCGGCTCGGCCGCCAGCTCGAGATCCGCCTGCGGGCGACGCTGCTGGAGAAGATCCCCCGGCTGGCCCACCGCTATTTCAAGAGCCGCCTGGTGTCGGACATGGCGGAGCGGGGGCACGCCGTCCACCGGCTGCGTCAGCTCCCCATCCTCGGCCAGTCCCTGATCCAGGCCAGCCTGCAGCTGGTCTTCACCACCGTCGGCATCGCCATCCTCGACCCCGCGAGCGCCCCCCTGGCGATCTTCGCCGCGGTGGTCTGCCTCGGGGTGCCCCTCCTGGCCCACCCCGTCCTCGCCGAGCGGGACCTGCGGCTGCGCAGCCACTCCGGGGCCCTGTCCCGCTTCTACCTCGACGGCCTCCTCGGCCTCGGCGCCCTGCGCAGCCACGGCGCCGAGACGGCCCTGCGCCGGGAGCACGAATCCCTGCTCAAGGAATGGCGGGGGGCGAGCTTCGACCTGCTGCGGGCCAGCGTCGTCGCCCAGGGGGCCCAGTCCCTCCTCGGCTTCCTGCTGGCGGCGTGGCTGCTGACCGACCACCTGGGCCGCGCCGGCACCTCCGGCGGCGTCCTGCTGCTGGTCTACTGGGCCCTCCAACTCCCCAACCTGGGCCGCCAGGTGGCGATGGCGGCGCGCCAATACCCGATGATCCGGAGCATCGTGCTGCGCCTGATGGAGCCCCTGACGGCGCCGGAGGACGAGCCCCTCCTGGGGACGGCGGAGGAGACCGCGGACGGCGCACGGGCCCCGCTCGCCGCCGCCGATAGCGCCCCTGACGACCACTCCCCTGACGACAACGCCTCCGACGGCGACGACCTTCGGGGCGTAGAAGTGGAGCTGCGGAACGTCTCCGTGCGGGCCGGCGGCCACGTCATCCTGCGGGACGTCGACCTGCGGCTCAAGCCGGGGGAGCACGTCGCCGTCGTCGGACCGTCGGGGGCGGGCAAATCGACCCTGGTGGGCCTGCTCCTCGGCTGGCATCGGCCGATGGCGGGGGAGGTGCGGGTGGACGGCGCCCCCCTGGACGCCGCGGCCCTCGAAGCCCTGCGCCAGGAGGCGGCGTGGGTGGATCCGGCGGTGCAGCTGTGGAACCGCTCCCTCTTCCACAACCTGCGCTACGCCACCGCCGCCGGCGGGGCGCCGGGCCTGCCCCTCGACGAGCTGCTGGCGGAGTCGGACCTCGACGCCGTCCTCGCCAAGCTGCCGGAGGGCCTGCGCACCCCCCTCGGCGAAGGGGGCGCCCTGGTGTCCGGCGGCGAGGGTCAGCGGGTGCGGCTGGGGCGGGCGCTGTTCACCCCCGGGACCCGCCTGGCGGTGCTCGACGAGCCCTTCCGCGGCCTCGACCGCGACACCCGCCGCACCCTCCTCGCACGGACCCGACGGCTGTGGTCCTCCTCCACCCTGCTGTGCGTCACCCACGACGTGGACGACGTCGACGTCTTCCCGCGGATTCTGGTGGTGGAGGACGGCCGGGTCGTCGAGGACGGCGCCCCGGCCGAGCTCCTGGCCCGCCCCGACTCCCGCTACGGCGCCCTGCTGGCGGCGGAGCTGGAGGTGCGGAAGCTGTGGGGGGGTGAGGGGTGGCGACGGCTGCGGGCGGAGTCGGGGGACGTGGCGGAAGCCCCCCGGGGAGCGGGGCGATGAGGCTCACCGGCCTGGTGTGGCCGGTCCGGGAGCTGGGGGAGGGCCTGGAGCCCCTGGCCCGGGCGGCGGGGCTGCCGGTCCGTCGCCGGGGGGAGCCCCTCGATCCCGCCAAGGGCCTCTTCGCCACCTGGATGCAGGCGTCGGCGGACTGGCTCGACCTCGAAGCCCAAGAGGTGACCGCCCGCTTCGGCGAGCTCGACCAGGTGGTCCGCTCCGGCGGCCCCATGCTGATCCACCTCGGCAACGGCAGGTACCTGCTGCTGATCCGCCAGCGGTGGGGAAAGGCGGAGCTCCTCGGCCGCGACCTGGCCCGGCACCGGGTGTCCGCGAAGGACCTGGTGGCGCACCTGAGGTCCCCCCTCGTGGGCAAGGAATGCCCCCGCCTCGAAGCGATCCTCGACGGGGCGGAGGTGTCGCCGCGGCGGCGGAAGCGGGCCCTCGACACCCTCCTGCGGGACGGCCTGGCGGACCGCCTGGTGGAGATCGGCTGGCTCCTGCGGCAGGCCCCCCACAGCGCCTTCCCCCAGCGTCTAGCCCGGGCCGGCCTCGGCCGGCGGTGCTTCGGCCTCCTCGGGGTCCACGCCCTGCAGTACGTCCTCTTCCTGGCGGCGTGGTGGCTGGTGGGCCGGGGCGCCCTCGGCGGCGACCTGGCGCCGGGGTGGATGGCGGCTTGGGCCCTGCTGCTGGTGACCCTGGTGCCGCTGCGGATGCTGTCGGGCTGGCTCATGGGGGATCTGTCGATCCGCGCCGGCGCCGAGCTCAAGCGACGCTTCCTCTACGGCGCCCTGCGCCTCGACCGGGACACGAGCCGCAGCCAGGGGGCCGGCGGCGCCCTCGGCCGGGTGCTGGAGTCGGAGGCGGTGGAGGCCCTCGCCCTCTCCGGCGGGCTGATGGCCCTCACCTCGGTGGTGGAGCTTCCCCTCGCCGCCTGGGTGCTGACCCAGGGGGCCGGTGGCCTCGTCCACCTGGGGCTGTTCGTCGGCGTCCTCCTGCTCACCTGCGGGTGGGCGGTGCGGGTGTACCGCGCCAGCGAGCGGTGGACGGAGAAACGCCTGGGGATGACCCACCGGCTGGTGGAGAAGATGGTGGGTCACCAGACCCGCCTGGCCCAGGAGCCGGCCGCGCAGCGCCACACCGGGGAGGCGGCGGAGCTGGACACCTACCGCGCCCGCCTCGAAGACCTCGACCGCAGGACCGTCGTCCTCCTGCTGCTGCCGCGGATCTGGCTGGTGCTGGCCCTGGCGGCCCTGGTGCCGGCCCTGGCCTCCGGCGCCGGGGAGGCGACGATCGCCGTCGCCCTCGGCGGCGTCCTGCTGGTGGAGCAGGCCCTGGCGGCCCTCGGCCAGGGGCTCACCGCCCTCGCCACCGCCGCCATCAGCTGGCGTCAGGTGGCCCCCCTGTTCCGCGCCGGCGGACGGGAGCCGGAGCTGGGCTTACCGGCCCTCCGCGCCCTGGCGGAGGCCGGCCCGGAGGAGGTGGGGTCGACCCTGCTGGAGGCCCGGGGGGTCTCCTTCCGCTACGCCGGCCGCGGACGACCGGTGCTCGACGGCTGCGACCTGGTGATCCGCCGCGGGGATCGCCTGCTGCTGGAAGGGCCTTCGGGGGGCGGAAAGAGCACCCTCGCCGCCCTGCTCTCGGGTCAGCGGACCCCCACCAGCGGCCTCCTGCGCCTCGCCGGCATGGATCGCCCGTCGGTGGGGCTGGACACCTGGCGCCGGCGGGTGGTCATGGTGCCCCAATTCCACGACAACCACGTCCTCACCGAGACCTTCGCCTTCAACCTCCTGATGGGTCGCGGCTGGCCACCGTCCTTCGACGACCTGGCGGAGGCTGAGAAGCTCTGCGTCGAGCTCGGCCTGGGGGATCTCCTTCAGCGCATGCCCGCCGGTCTGCAGCAGATGGTGGGGGAAACCGGCTGGCAGCTCTCCCACGGCGAGCGCAGCCGCCTGTTCATGGCCCGCGCCCTCCTCCAGGACGCCGACCTCCTCATCCTCGACGAGAGCTTCGCCGCCCTCGACCCCGAGAACCTGCGCCAGGCCATGGAGTGCGCCCTACGCCGCAGCCAGACGGTGATGGTCATCGCCCACCCCTGAGGGGCGCCGGTAGGGATCGGCCCAGGGTATAGACTGAGTTCGGTGACGACGAATTCGGAGGAGCCATGACCCACGCACTGACGATCCCCTATTCGGACGACCTCCTGCTTTCGCTCAAGGAGAGCCCGGAAGAATTCGAGGCGGAGGCCCGGATGCTCCTCGCCGTCAAGCTCTACGAGCTCGGTCGGTTGACCACGGGTCGTGCGGCGGAGCTAGCCGGCGTGGGTCGCGTGGAGTTCATGTTCGCCCTGGGTCGCTTTGGCCTCTCCCCGATCGGCGTCGATCCGGAGGACCTGGAGCAGGATCTCTCGAATGCCTGAAGGAGCCGACCGCCGAATCGTGGTCGTGAGCTTCGACGACTGACGGCTCGGCGATGGGCTCCCACAGGTGGGTAGCTCATGACGTGGATGTCGGGTTCCCGCCTCCGGTGACGTAGGTCGTGAGTGGAAACCGGCCCGAGATCGTTGAGGGAACTTGGGCGGCTACTCCGCCTCCTAGGACCCACGACGGCCCACGGCCAAGGAGAACGTCATGTCCATCGAATCCGTCGCCGAAACGTTGAGCCACGATCTGACCACCGAGCGCTACTTCGCCGACCCCGCCCTGCTGGAGCGCTACCTCCGCATCAAGCTGCGCCTCGAACTGGGGGTGTCGTCGCCCCTCGCCGCCGACATCCTGAGGACGGCGTCCATCACGCTCCGGGACCCGCGGCGCCTGGCCAGGTTCCTGGAGCGCAGGATCGATCAGTGGAGCCAGGTGCCCGCGGTCGCTTGAAAGGGCCCAAGGTCCTGCCCCTGAGAGAACGTGAGTTGTTGGGTTCGTGAAATCATGGGCCTATGCGCTCCGCCATCCACGTCCCTGAGCCCCCCGAGAATCCGCACCGTCTGGCGGAGGAGCGGAGTCTCGCCTACCACCGGGCAATTGCCGCCAAGCTCTGTGGCGATGCTGAGATTCTCGGACAGGCGCGACAGCGGGTCGAGCACTGGCTGGAAACCGGAGAGGTGCATCCTCACTACGCCGAAGGCTGGCGCGACCTGCTGGGCCAGCCCCTCGACGCGATCGAGCAGCGCTTGGGGGACCCGGGGGAGGAGATGCGGGCCCTTCGCCAGTGCACTCCGTTCGCGGGCGCCCTCGACCCGAGGGAGCGCTGGCGGATCTGGCGGGAGACGGCCGAGCGGTTGGGGGTGGAACCGTCTCTGGGGTAGATACTCTGTTGGTTGTCAAGCTGGTTTAGGCGGAAGCGCCGCGGGCGAGAACTTGTCTCCATCGAAATCCTCGCCGTGTCTGAGCATGCCGTGCATCGCATGCAGGAGCTTCCTC
>JBCDIS010000054.1:0-41254 GCA_038748685.1 Acidobacteriota bacterium
AAGCCTGGGCCGGAGACATCCTCGGGGTCCCCAACCATGGACAGCTGCACATCGGCGATGCCCTCACCCAGGGGGAGGATCTGCACTTCACCGGCATCCCCAGCTTTGCCCCCGAGCTGCTGCAGAGGGTCCGGCCGGACGACCCGATGCGGGCCAAGCACCTGGGGCGGGCCCTGGTGCAGCTGGCGGAGGAGGGGGCCGCCCTCATCCTCAAGACCACCCTCGGCTCCAACTGGGTGGTGGGGGTGGCCGGCGCCCTGCAGTTCGAGGTTCTGGCGGACCGGATCCGAACCGAATACAACATCCCGGTCCGCTTCGAATCGACGCCCCACCAGACCGCCCGCTGGGTCGACGCCGAGGACCCCAAGGAGCTCAAACGTTTCGTCGACCGCAACGACATGGCCATGGCGGAGGACCACCACGGCCTGCCGGTGTTCCTGGCGAAAAGCGCCTGGCAGCTACAGTGCGCCCAAGAGGACTGGCCCCAGGTGCGGTTCCTCAAGACCCGCGAACAGGTGCGCTGACGGTTTCGGCCCCGGGCCTCAGAGAGACGTCACCTCTTCGAAGCTCAGGGCGTTGACGAACATTCGCAGCTGCCGTACCCGTCCACGGAAGGGAAAGATCAGCTTGCCGTCGGTGTTCCGCTGTCCCCCTAGGACCAGCGGCCCCGGGACGGAGGCGACATCCGGAATCTCCCGGGTCGCCACCGGTTTCTGGTTGCCGACGACGAGACGCACCGCTTGGCAGAATTCGGACTCTCGGCCCGGGGTGCAGTCCCGGTCCGACCCCTTGTCGCACGGGCAGTTTCCCGCCCGCCCGCTGGAGACGACGAAGGCGACGCGGGTGAAGGTTCCGGGGGCCAGGGGCTCGTCGCTGGTCAGGGCGGTGGACACCTGGGGCACCTGACCCTGGGGCTGGGATCGCAGCACCAGGCGGATCCGTCCGTCCTCCATCAGGCGCAGGCGCCAGGCACCGGCTCGACCCGCGATGGCCGCCTGGGCGCCGAAGAGGGTCGGGTCGGGATCGACGTCGACGCAGAACGTGGCGTCTCCGTCGTGGAAATCGAAAAGGGGATGGGGACCGAGCCGGACCAAGCCGCCCTCGAAGAGCATCTCACTGCCTGCGGTTCCCGCGGGTAGGTGGATGGGGTGGAACGTCACCGCCCCGTCGACCCGGGTCCATTGGAAGAGCGGAACCTCGGAAACGTCGAGCCTCCAGGACCTGTAGAGCCGGCTCAGCCGGCGTACCCGGTTGCGCTGGGCGGGGTCGTTCAGCAGGTCGGAAGCGGCGGACTCGCAGCCGTCGTGGCGACCGGGCTTCTCGCAGCTCTCCGCGTCCATGTCGAACAGCCTGTCGGGCACTCCGCTGCGAAGGTGGAGCTTCCAGCGGCCGAGTCGCACGGCGGCGTCGTATTCGGGACCCGTCGGCGGCTCGGCGGCGGTCGGGATGCGGTGGACTTCCCAGATCAGGGGCGTGGCGCGACGCCGTCGCCGGGGCCGCCTGAGGATCCTCAGAAAGCTCTCGCCGTCGGTTACCGGCTCCCGGCCGCCCGCCGCCTCCACCATGGTCGGGGAAAGGTCGAAGGACGCCGCTGGGTAGGGAGTGATCGCCCCCCTCGGCGTGACGGGATCGCCCTGGTGATCGAGCCAGCGGGCGAGGAGCGGCACCCGGATACCGGCTTCGTAGGCTCCCCCTTTGCCGCCGGCGAACCCCAGGGCGCTGTCGTAGGGGCCGATGGCGTTGCCACCGGGTCCGTTGTCACTGGCGAAGAGGACGAGGGTGTTCGGCCGGTGCCAGAGTCGGTCCAGGAGGCGGCCGACCTGGGTGTCCGCCTCCTGGACCAGGCCGAGGTAGTCGAGGATCGGTTTTCCGCAGGAGGACGGTGGGTACCACGGGACGTGGGGCGCCCGCAGCCATAGGTTGAGAAAGACGGGTGGCCCGCTTGGGGGCCGAGCGTCGAGGCGCTCGATTGCCAGGTCCACCAGCCAGCGGGTCAGGTGTCCCGGGGTGTCGGGATCCAAGGTGCTGCGGACCGTGCCGTCGGCGAAGGCGAGGCTCTCCTCGCAGTAGCCCTGGCGCCGGGCCTCTGGGATCACCGTCACGTGGTCGTCGAAACCGGCGGCGGCGGGCCCGAAGGCGTCGTTGACGCGGCTGTCGCCGATGTGCCACTTGCCGACGTGGACCGTGTCGTAGCCCGCATTGCGGAGGAGCGTGGGCAGAACGGCGGCGGGGCCCGGCAGGCCCCGATGGCTGACCCTGCGGTGGGACCAGGGGCGGCCGATGGCCAGCGCTTCGCGGATGCCGAAGCGCTGGGGGTACAGGCCGGAGAGGATCGAAACCCGGGTCGGTGAGCACACCGGAGCCATGGCGTAATACTGGGTGAATCGCAGGCCGTCGGCGGCCAGGCGGTCCAGGTGCGGAGTCTCGGGGCGCGGCCCTGAGCTGGGTCCGGCCTCAGCGCGGTAGGCCCCGATATCGCCGTAGCCGAGGTCGTCGGCCATGATGAAGACAAAGCTCGGGGGCTGCTGGCCCGATCGTGGAGATGAAGTACGCATGGCGTCCCTCCTTCAGTGGATTGCAGTGATAACCCTCCATGCTAGCAGACGCCGATGCCCGAGATCCTTGAGGGTGTGGGGTCCCTTCGGTACCCTCGTCCCATGCCACCGCTGGCGGAGGGTTATTACGCCGACAACTTTCAGTCCGTGATCGATACGGCCTACGGGCGGTACCACGACCTGCTGACGGAGGAGGAGGTGGCCTACCACCGCGCCTTCTCGGATCTCGATCCGGCGCCGCGGAGGCTGTACGTGCGGCTGGTGTCCCGTCGGGGGCCGCTGGTGAGGCTCGACCGCTTGGATTACCCCGAGATCGGCGATCTAGGGGCAGCGGTGGACGCCCTGGTCTCGGCGGGCTTGCTCGACTTCGGTGCCGACGCCCCGGCGGGGGAGTGGGTGGATCTCCTGCTGCGGGCGGAGCTGATGGCGCTGGCCCTCGACGAGCTTCCCGGCGCTGGAGGCTGGGCCCCGTCGGCCCGGCGCGGGGACCTGCTGCTGGCTCTGATCGAAGGCCTGGAGCCGGAGGCCCTGGCGTCAGCGGTCCAGGCCCGGGTACGGGCGCTGCGCCCCCTCGGGCAGGAGTATCTACTGGTCTACCGGCTGCTCTTCTTCGGCAACCTCGGCCAGGATTGGACCGAGCTCCTGCTGCGGGATCTCGGGGTCCTGCGCTTCGAGCCCTACGAGCTGCGCCGCGAGCTTCGGCTATTCGACTGCCGGGAGGCCATCGACCACGGCTTGGGCCTTCGGCTCCTGCGGGACCAGGCCACGGACCTGCTGGCGGCAGGGGAGCTGGGGGCGGCTGGGGATCTCGCGAGGGGGGTGGCCCAGTCGGCGGACCGCTGGCATACGTCCGCCCGCCGCTATGTCGACCGCATCCTGGTGGCGGTGGCCCGGGACCTGGAGCGGGCCGGACGTCTGGAGGCGGCCCTGGAGCTTTACGGTCCGGCCCACCGCCCGCCGGCCCGGGAGCGCCGCTGCCGGGTGCTTTTGCGGCTCGATCGTGACGAGGAGGCCCTGGCCCTCGCCCGGGAGATCGAGGCGTCGCCGCGGGACGAGACGGAGGCGGTTTTCGCCCCCGCCTTCGCCCACCGGGTGGCCCGTCGCCTCGGCCAGGTGGACACCCCCTGGCGCCGCCCCAAGCGGCCCACCGTCGACTTGGAAATGCCGGTGCGGTACGACGACGTGTCGGTGGAGTGGCAGGTCCTGGCGGCCCTCGAAGGGGACGGCCGCTGCGCCGTCTACACCGAGAACTGGCTGTGGCGCAGCCTGTTCGGGCTGGCCTTCTGGGACATCATCTTCTCGCCGGTGTCCGGTGCCTTTGAGCACCCCTTCCAGGCGGGGCCCCTGGACCTCCACGGGCCCGAGTTCCGAGCGTCGCGGGAAGCCGCCGTCGCCGAGCGGCTGCGGGAGTTGACGGAGGAGGGGGACCTGGAGAGCAGGATCCTCTCGGTCTATCGCGCCAAGCGCGGCACCGTATCGACCCTGGTGGCTTGGCAGGCCGTCCTCGAACCGCCCCTGAGGGCGGTGCTGCGCCATCTTCGGGGGCCGGAGCTGGCGGTGGTGTGCGACCGGTTGTCCCGGGATCCGGGCCGGTACGGACGGGGTTTCCCGGATCTCTTCGTGGTCGCACCCGACGCTCCGGGGGGCTTCGAGCTATGGGAGGTGAAAGCTCCGGGGGACCAGATCCGCCCCGAGCAGGGGGCGTGGATCGACCACTTGAACGACCGCGGGGTCGTCGCCAAGGTGCTGCGGGTCCGCTGGGCCGACCGCGGGTCGGATCCTTAGTCCTCGTCACCAGGCCGCCAGCGGCGGTGGTACCAGAAGTACTGGTCGGCGTGCTCCAGCACCGCCTGGCCGAGGGCCTCGGAGTAGGACTCGGCGACGACGCGGCGCAGGGAGGTCTTGTCGTCCGTTTCGGGGATCTCCAAACGCCGGAGGTGGACGTCGTGACGCCCCCCTTCGGCGCGGTGCCCCTTCATCAGGAAGACGGGGGCGCCGTATTTGGCGACGATCGCCCCAGGTAGGGCCAGCATGGAGGTGCGCCTGCCGAGGAACGGCACCCTTGTACCGGGCTTGCCGGCGTGCTGGTCCGCCACCATCACCACCGTGGTGCCGGCCTGGAGACATTTCAGGATCGTCCGCACCGAGCTGCGGCCCTTGGGGATAAAGGTCACCGCGTCCCCCGGGATGGAGTGGATGAAGGCGTCCACCTTGGGGTTGTGCTGTCGTCCGATGAGCAGGGCGACGGGGATACCCGCCGCCGCCAGGCCGGTGACGTAGAGGGCCCAGGCGCCGAGGTGCGCGGTGATCACCAGCGCCCCCAGGTCCGGCCGCGTGGCTGCGGCCAGCTCATCGACGCCGGAGAACCGCACCAGATCCCCCACCCGCCTGCGATCCCCGCCGTCGAAGCGGACGAACTCCGTGACCGTCCGCCCGAAGTTGCGCGCGGCGCGGGCTGCGATCCGCCGCCGCTGCCGATCCGTGGCGTCCGGCAGGGCCTGGGCGAGGTTCGAAAGCACCAGGCGCCGGCGTGGTCCCAGCCACCAGCCCACCTGCCCGATGGCGCCACCGCAGGCCAGCGCCAGCGGTCTCGGAAGCAGCCGCATCGCATGGGCGAAGATCAGCAGGGCGTAGTATTCGAGGGCGTGGGTCGCTTTCATCGGACGGCGGGGGGGCGATGGGTGGGCGCGGGATGGGTCGTGAACGGGCCAAGAAAAGGCCCGGCCGGGAGACTATCGCATGCGGCCTACGATCGCTCGGGAAGCCTGAGACCCGAGGCGGCGGCGGACTCGATCCCCCAGCCTTGCTTGCAAGGGTGGGTCGACTGTGAAAGGGTGCGGTGACGTCGACGGTTCGAAACCGGTTCCGATCGACGCAGCCCGACCCAGCTCACGGCCCGAAAGGTGGCCTGAATCGAGACGGTGACGGGCTCACCCACCGGGCCATCCTGGCCCAAGCAGCGGCGGCCTGCCGGCTAGTCCCCGTTACTTCCTCCGATTCGAACAGCAGCCGGGCTTATCCGAGAGCGGATTTTCCGGCGCGGGCGCTGTCTTCAGCGTTCGATGGCATGGCCTTAGGGGCCTTGCTTCCAGGTGTCTTCGGGCCCCGCCCTTGCGGGTGTGCCGCCCGACCGCCGGTCGCCGGTCGCCGCCTCCCAAGGAATCCATGCAACCCCAGACCTTTTCTTCCCTCGGCCTCGACCCCAAGATCCTCCGCGCCATCGACGAGATGGGCTTCGATCGCCCGACCCCCATCCAGGGCAAGGGTGTCCCGCCGGCCCTGGACGGCCGCGACGTGCTCGCCTGCGCCATGACCGGTAGCGGCAAGACCGCGGCGTTCGTGTTGCCGATCATCCAGCGCCTGATGCGCAAGCCCCGCGGCACCACCCGGGCCCTCGTGCTCACCCCCACCCGGGAGCTGGCGGCGCAGATCGTGGAGCACTTCCAATCCCTCGCCCGCTTTACCCAGCTGCGGGCCGCCGCGGTCTACGGCGGCGTCGGCATGGGGCCCCAGGAAACCGCCTTCCGCAAAGGGGTCGACGTCCTGGTGGCCTGCCCCGGCCGGCTCCTGGACCACTTCAGCCGCCCCTACGCCCGTCTCCGCGGGCTGGAAATTCTGGTGCTCGATGAGGTGGACCGCATGCTCGACATGGGCTTTCTGCCCGATGTCAAGCGGGTGCTGCGTCACCTGCCTGATGTGGATCAGCACCTCTTTTACTCGGCGACCCTGCCGGCCCCCATCGCCGACCTCGCGCGCAACATCCTGAACGATCCGGTGCCGATCGAGGTGGAGCGCCCCTCCAAACCCGCCAGCGGCGTTACCCAGACCCTGTGGCCGGTTCGCGAGGATCGGAAGCGGGATCTACTTCTGGCGATGATCGAAAAGGGGGAGATCTACAACGCCCTGGTCTTCACCCGCACCAAGCACCGAGCCAACCGCCTGGCCCAATACCTGGTGCGCCGCGGCGTCGCCGCCGAGCGGATCCACGGCAATCGGAGCCAGGCCCAGCGCACCAAGGCACTGGCGGCGTTCAAGAGCGGCAAGGCGCAGATCCTCGTGGCGACGGATATCGCCGCCCGCGGCATCGACGTCGCCGAGCTGACCCACGTCGTCAATTTCGATGTCCCCCACCTGGCGGAGGACTACATCCACCGGGTCGGCCGCACCGCCCGGGCCGCCCGCACCGGCGACGCCTATACCTTCGTCTCTCCGTCCGAAGAGGCCGGGATCCGCACCATCGAACGGGCCCTGGGCAAGCGTCTCCCCCGCGAGGCCTTCGACGGTTTCGAAACCTATGTGCCGATGGAAGCCCCGGCGGAGCCCCAGCGACCGGAGCGGCAGGCCCAGCGGCCGTCCAATCACCGGCAGGCCCGCCCCCAGGGCAAGGCCGGCGGTGGCTCGGGCCGGCGCCGGCGCCCGTCCCGCGGTCGCGCGGGGCAGGGGGGCGCTGCCCAGGGGGAGCGGTCCCGATCCCACGGCGCCAAGGAGCACGGCCGCGGGGAACCGCGTCGGGCCGAAGGGCGTTCCGACGCGGGCCGTACCCAGCAGGGGGCTGGTCGCAAAGGCCGACCCCAGGAAGCTCAAGCGAGGTCGGATCGGCCGCGGAAGGCCCGTGCCCAAGGCGGCGGAGAGCCGCGGGGGGACCGCCCCAGCGGTCTCAAGGGCCCAAAGCGTCGCCGGACCCGGACCCGGAACCAGGCCTCCCGCCCCGGCGGTGGTGCCGGCGCCGCCCGGCGCTGAGGCGAAGGGCAGGCAAACAAAAAAGGGCGCCGCTCCGCCCCGAAAAGGAGAAGGGCGGCGCGGCGCCTGGCCACGTGAAAGGGCCGTCGTTCAGTTTCGGGCCGACGGGCCCCCGGGGCCGCCGCCCCGGTGACCCCGCCGCGGACGCCTCGGCACCTCGTCCTCGGTGATCACGCCGTCGGCATTCGCATCGAGGGTCTCGAAGAGGTTGGAGAGCTCCGCGACCTCGAGGGCACCTCCGCGGTGATTGCCACGGCGCTCGGCGGCGGCGGCGATCTCGCTGCCGAGGATCTGGCCGTCGCCGTCGGCGTCGAGGGCGGCCAGGGACTCGTTCCACTCGTCGAGGGTCACCTGACCGTCTTCGTTGATATCCGCCATTTTCACCAGATGGCCACCGGGGCGATGCCCCCGGCTGCGCCGCTGGCCGCGGGGGAGCTCTGCGCGGGAGAGGGCACCGTCGCCGTCGCGATCCAGCTCGGCGAAAACGGTCTGTAGGTCGTCGGTGCCGACGGCACCGTCGCCGTCGCGGTCCAGGACCGACGGCAGACCGGCGCTACGGGATTGGGGACCGCGGCGACCCCGCAGGGACGCGCCGTCACCCATGCGCGCCTCGCGGTGGGCCTGCACCTCGTCCTCTGCGATGATGCCGTCGCCGTTGGCGTCGAGCTCCGAGAGGAACGTCCGCCACTCGTCGGCGGTCACATCGCCGCTGCGGTCGGCGTCGGCGGCCAGGGCCATCCGGACCCTGCCCTTGCGATCGTGACGCCCCGCCCGGGGCTGGAAGTTCTCGAAGTCCGACTCCGTCAGGGCGCCGTCGCCGTCGGTGTCGAAATGGGTGAAGCGCTTCGCACCGGGGTTGAACTCCTCGGCGCTGATGCGGCCGTCGCCGTCGGCGTCGAAACGCTCGGCGAGGCGGTTCCAGTGTTCGGCTCCGGCGGAGGTCCCAGCGTCGGATTGAGCCTGCGCCGGCAGCCAGGGCAGGGTCAGCAGGATGGCCAGGCCAGCGCTCCAAAGAATGGCTTTTCGCATGTCGTGCTCCTTTTAGGGTCGATCGCTCACGGTGGAGCGAAGGTTTCGAAAGCTCGTCGACCGGCGCTGCCGCCCGTCGTGAAACCATCGTAGATCTCCCCCCGCGTTCGAGACTTCAAGCGGGAGCAAGGTCTTTGTAAGGCTTGTAAAGCCTTGCCTGAAGCGGCTCCGGGGGCGTCCCCGCCCCATCCGCCGGGGCTATACTGCGCCGATGTCGAACCCTGGGGATCCGTCAGCCGGTGGGAGCGGCGCTCAGCATCCTTCGTCGCCGGAGCGCACCGGCGGCGGCTGGCGGCGCCGGATCGTCGACGCCGCGCCTTGGTGGGCGGGGGGTGGTCTGCTGGCCCTGCTGGTGGTGTTGGGTTGGCTTCAGTATCGCTGGCTGGATCAGGTGAGCGAGGCCGACCGCCAGCGGACGGGGGCGACGTTGGAAGCCTCCGCGCAGAGGGTCGCCAAGGATTTCAACGGCGAGCTGGAGGAGTTGCTCCGGGCTGTCCAACCGGACTGGAGGCGCCTCGGCCACCGTCGCCGTCCCGCCGACATCGCGGAATCCCCGGTGGCCCTGCTGGCGGAGAGTTTCCGGACCTGGCGGAGCGGGACGGATTACCCAGACCTGGTGGCGGGGCTTTGGCTGCTGGTGTTCGAGCCGACCCATGACGGAACCGTGCCCCGGCTGATCCGCGTCGATCCGGACCGGGGGGACTGGCGCCCGGCCGAGTGGCCGCCGGAAATGGCCTCGCTACGGGCCTACGCCGAAGGGGTCTCCGGGGCTCCGCGGGGGGAGACCGGCCCGCCGGAGCCCTTCGAGCTCTTGGCCTCCGAGATTCCGGCGCTCGTGCTGCCGATACCGAGCCACGCGTTGTTCGAGACCCTGGCGGGACCGGTGGGGGATCGCGGACCGGCTCCGGACCGCCGGGGCCGCCGGGGCGGGGAACGTTTCGTGAGCCGCACCCCCGATGGCGTCGCGGAGGAGCGAGCTGCGAGGCGAAGGTCCCGCCTCGACGAGCGACTTCGGTTCAGGACCCTCTATGTCGTTCAGCTCGACCGTGGGGTGCTGTTGGAGGGGGTCCTGGGGCCGGCGGTGGAGGAGCACCTATCCAGCCTGGAGGGGCTCGACCTGTCGATCCGGGTCGCCGAGGCGGATCGGCCTGGAGTGGTGCTGACGGCGGGGGCACCCCCCGGTTCCGGGGCTGAGGGGCGCGCCGACGTGTCCGTGCCCCTGTACGGCCCCCTCCGCCTGGGCCCCGGGCGGTTCGGCCCGGGGCGGTTCGGCCCCCCGCGGGGTGCCCGGGGAGGGTTGGGGGATCGGTTCGCCGGCGCCCTCGCGGCCCTCGGCGGCTTCGACCGGGGCCGCTGGCTCCTCGAGGTCACCCACGCCGCCGGGTCCCTGGAGGCGGCGGTGGCCCGCGCCCGTCGTCGAAACCTCGCCCTGGGCCTGGGAATCCTCGGGGTGCTGGGGGTCAGCGTCCTCAGCCTGGCGGCGTCGGCGGCGCGGACCCGCTCCCTGGCCCGCCAGCAGCTGGACTTCGTCGCCGGCGTGACCCACGAGTTGGCTACCCCCCTGGCGGCTCTGCGGTCGGCGGGGCAGAACCTCGCCGACGGGGTGGTGACGGAGCCGGATCAGGTGGCCCGCTACGGCCGGCTGATCGACCGGGAAGGCCGCCGCCTTTCGGACATGGTGGGCCAGGTGCTCGCCTACGCAGGGCTGGCGGGCCGGTCCCCCAGCTTCGCCCGGGTGCCGGTGGATCCGGCGACGGCGGTGGCTTCGATATTGGAGGATCGGCGTGATTTGCTGACGGCGGAGGGGATCGAGGTGGAGGTGGACGTGCCTGCGGACCTGCCGCCGGTGGACGCGGACCCCCAGGCCCTAGGGCGGGCTCTGGGCAACCTGGTCACCAACGCTGTCAAGTACGGCCAGCGGCGGGACGGGCCAGGTTGGATAGGCGTCCGCGCTCGGCGGGACGGCCCCGCCGTGGTGTTCGCCGTCCGGGACCGGGGACCGGGCGTCGACCGGCGGGATCTGCCGCGCCTCTTCGAACCGTTCTACCGCGGACGCGGCATGGCCGCCAGCGCCGTCCCCGGCAGCGGCCTCGGACTGGCCCTGGTCCGCGGCATGGTGGAGGCCCACGGCGGTTCGGTGACCGCGCGGTCCACCCCGTCGGGGGCCGCCTTTGAATTGAGGTGGCCGACAACCCCGGGGGGCAAGGGATGACGACGGACGGATTTAGGCTGCTGGTGATCGAAGACGAGCCGAGCCTGGTGATGACCCTGGAGGATCGGCTCCGGGCGGAGGGCTACGGCGTCGACGTGGCGGAGGACGGGGTCTCGGGCCTCGAGCGGGCCACCGAAGGCGACTACGACCTGCTGCTCTTGGACGTGAACCTGCCGCGGAAGAACGGCTTCGACGTCTGCCGGGATCTCCGGCAGCGCGGCGTCGACACCCCGATCTTGATGTTGACCGCCCGGGGGGACGTGGTAGATCGGGTGGTGGGCCTCAAGCTCGGCGCCGACGACTACCTGGCCAAACCTTTCGACATGATGGAGCTCCTGGCCCGGGTGGAGGCGCTGCTACGTCGCCGGCCGAGCCTCGGGGGCGCCGGGGTCAGCCGTGCGACCTTCGGCGAGGTGCGGGTGGATTTCGACGCCGCTGAAGTACTGCGCGACGGCCGACCGGTGGAGCTCTCTGCCCTGGAGCTGCGGCTGTTGGCCTACTTCCTGGAGCACCGCGGCCGGGTCCTGTCCCGGGACGAGCTGCTGGACGAGGTTTGGGGCTACGACGCCACCCCCCAGACCCGCACCGTGGACGTCCATGTCGCCTCCCTGCGCCAGAAGCTGGAGGAACACGCCGGCAAGCCGCGGCACATCCTGACGGTCCACGGACGCGGCTACAAATTCGTCGGCTGACGTCGCCAGCGACCGGGGTGGCGTTCCAGCAATTGGAGCATGCGGTCCGGCCGATCGGTGAACAGGGCATCGACCCCGAGGTCCAGCATGCGCTCCATCCTCCACGGCCAGTTGACCGTGTACACCGACACCGGCAGACCGTGGGCATGGCTGGCCTCCACCAAAGGGCGGTCGACGAACCGGCTGTGGACGTGGAAACCGCGGGCGCCGACGGCGCCGGCCACCTCCCCGGGCCCCATTTCACCGTGGCGTCGGCGGTCGTAGAGGGCTGAGATCCGGATTTCGGGATCCTCGGCCCGCAACCTTCGCAGGGCCTCCGGCTCGAAGGACGACACCACCACCTGCCGCTCCATGCCCCGGGCCCGGACTTCGGACACCACCCTGGGGACGATGCCGTCGGCGGGGTCCCGCGGGGCCAAGGGACCGGTGACCGCCTCCGGCTTGATCTCGATGTTGAGCAGGGTCCGCCCCCGAACCAGGTCGAGGGCTGCGCCGAGGGTGGGGATCCGTTCACCGGCGAAGCGGCGGTGGAACTTGGCGCCGGCGTCGAGGCGCCGGAGCGTTTCGAGGTCGGCGGCCATGGCGGGGCCGGCGCCGTCCGTGGTGCGGTCGAGGGTGGCGTCGTGCAGCAGGACCACATGACCGTCGGCGGTGGAGGTGACGTCCACCTCCACCATGTCCACCCGCCGGCCCCCTTCCTCGAGCTCGAGGGCCATGCGCAGGGCGGCGAGGGTGTTTTCTGGAGCGGCGGCGGAGAAGCCCCGGTGGGCGATCACCAGGGGCCGATCGGCGACGGCCAGCCGGTCGGTGGACGGTCCTGCGGAGGGAGGGTCCCCGCCGGTTGCTTGGTTCACGGCCATCGGTGCCTGTTTGAGCGCTTCGGCTCGCCGGAATCCGAGGAGATCGAAAAGGTAGGGTGGAACATCCCACGGCTGGCCTTCGTCTTGTAGATCGAGACCGAAGATTATCGCGAGGTGCCGACCATGAACAAAGCCCATGCAATTCAGCAGCCTTCCCCCGAGATCGAGGAGATCCCCGCGCCGCCGGCGACGGATCCGCAGGTCCGAGAACCGCTGCGGAGGGTCCGCGACGGCCGCTGGATCGCCGGAGTCTGCACCGGTGTGGCGCAGCGACTCGGCTGGCGGGTCGGCTGGGTGCGCCTTTTCTGGGCTCTCCTGGCGGCGGTGCCGATTCTGCCGGGGCTCCCCCTCTACCTGCTGCTGTGGCTGCTGCTGCCGGAGACTCCGCGGGACAGCGGAGTGCGGACTGGGTCCTGACCGCCAGCGGTCAGAAGTGTCCGCCGTTGGTCAGCTGAAAGGCCTAATCGGAGTCGGTGGAGGCCAAAATGCCTTCAAAGATGCGCCGGCGACCCCCCATTTGCTGGCCCGCAGCTTGCATTCCTCTGACAGCACAGCGCCCAGCCCCCACGCCGCCCGCTCCGGCCAAGAACGCCTCATCTTGGTTCCGCGGAGGCGGGACGCTCAGCGATAAGCACCTATCTCCAACCGGGACTCGCCTTCGCGGCGAGTCTTTTTTTGGTTTCGCTCCCCTAGGGATCGCCGCTGAGATGTCGATCGAGCCACGGCTCCATGGCTTCGAAGACCCGCCGCCGTTGGGGTTCGTTGAACATCTCGTGGAACAGGCCGGGCCATTCGATGTAGGTGACGAGGTCCCGCGGCGCGGCTTCGGCCCAGCGCGCCGCGGCGGCTGGATCCACCAGCCGGTCGTCCCCCGACTGCATCACCAGGGCCGGTATCCCCAGGGACGGAGCCCCTTCGAAGGCGCGGCGCTGGGCGGCGAGAAAGCTGGTGTACCACCGTGGGGACGCCTTGGACGATACCTGGGGATCCTCCAGGTAGCCCCGGACCACCTCCGGATCCCGGCTGATGGCCCGCGGGTCGAGGTCCGAGGAAATGAGGATCCGGGGCACCAGCCTCGACAACACTCCGGCGATGATCCTCACCGGCAGCGACGGGCGGGCGGACGGGTGGGCCGCCAGACTCGGGGACGACGCCAAGACTGCGGCGACGGCATCCCCCCGCCCTGTGGCGAAGAGGAGAACCACGAGCCCCCCCATCGAGTGTCCCACCAGCGCGGGGGGATGGGGGTGGCGTCGGCGGACCTCGGCGAGGAGGGCCGAAACGTCGTCGAGGTAGTCGTCGAAGCTGTCGACGTGGACCCGGAGCCCCCCGCTATGGCCGTGGCCCCGAAGGTCCACGGCGTAGCAGGCGTACCCCAGGGGCACGAAATGGGCGACGGGGTTCAGGTAGCGACCCGAGTGCTCCGCCAGTCCGTGGACGAAAACGAGGACCCCGCGGGTCGAACCCTCCGGCAGCCAGCCTCGCCAGTACAGCTCGGTGCCGTCGGCGCTTTGCAGCCGTCCGTCGACCGCGACGTGGGGGAACTCCATTTCAGGCATAGAGGGATTCTGCCACGCAGGCCGGTGAACGGGGCGCCTGATCCCAAAGGCCCCGTACACCGGGGCCCGCCTCACCGCAGCACGGGGAGGACGATCCGGGAGGGGTAGGTCGGCGAATGGTGGACGGCGTTGCGGGCCACCACCCCTTTGCTTTCGTCGACGTTGTTCCCTCCCGTGTTGAGGTTGCGGTCGTAGCGCGGAAAGTTGCTGCTGGAGATCTCAATCCGCACCCGGTGGCCGACGCCGAAGACGTTGGCGGTGGACAGGGGGCCGAGACGCAGCTCGTAGACCTCCCCGGGCTCCATGGGAACCCGGCGGTCGTAGCCGTCCCGGTAGCGGGCCCGCAGGATGACGTCGTCGAGGTTGATGGCCCGGCCGTCGGGGTGGACGTCCACCAGCTTGACGGTGAAATCGGTGTCTTTGGCGTCGGAGGACACGTGGAGGATCACCTCGATGGAGCCGGCCACGTCGAGGGGCTGCTCCAGCGGTTCCCCGGTGTAGACGAGGACGTCCCGCCGCGCTTCGACGGGGCGCTGGTCAAAGGCCCCCTCCGGCTCGCCGCCGAGGCAGCAGAAGTTGCCCCCCAGGGTGGGCACGGGCACCGCGGGGTCGTAGGTGAACCGGTCGAGGTCGGCGCCGTCCCCCGCCTCGGTGCGGAGTCGGCCGTCCCCGAAGAGGCTGTTGGCGTCGCCGCCGCTGTCCAGGTAGAGGGTCAGGGGCTCGGCGTTCGCCGGCGGCCAGCTATCCGCTTCCCGCCAGGCGCGATCCCCCATGGCGAAGTAGCGGACCTTGGGGGTCTGGCTGTCGTAGTCCCGGTGCTCGTCGTCGCTGCCGCCCTTGGTGTGCCGATCGAGGAAGTCGAAGACGACATCGTCGAAGCCGAAGTCGACGGTCCCCATGTCCACTTCCCCCACCACGAGGGGATCCCGCAGGCGGTACATGGCGCAGTGGAGGGTCGGGGCGACGACGAGGTATTGGTGGTCCCGGACGGCTTCGTCGGCCCGGGTCCGCACGTGCCGGTAGAGGGCGAGGTTGGGGCCCACCGAAAGGTCGTACCAGGAGTTGACCCAAAGGGCCGGCACGCCGAAGCCTTCATCGTCGTGGTAGAGGCCGCCGTCGTACCAGGCGGGGTCGTCGGGGCCGCGGCGGATCATGTCGGCGAAGGGGCCCGCCGGACCGCCGACGCTGTCGAGGAGGTCCGCCACCGGCAGGTGCCAGAGGGCCTTCGACCAGTCGACGGGGGGCATCTTCGGCGCCAGGTCGAAGTAGGTGCCGAGGCGGCGTCGGTCCTCGGGGGAGAGGTCCGCCGGCAGGGTGGGCCGCTGGGTGTTCTGGGTGCCGTACAGCCAAACCGCCATCGGCATCTGGACGGCGCCGCCGCGGTAGAAGTTTCCCTGCTCGTGAAACGGACCCATGCGTCCGATGCCGGCCCCCTGGGCCATGGGCACGGCGGCGGCGTGGGCGGGGTGGTTCATCGCCGCCAGACCCATCTGCCATTCGGCGGTGGAGGAGCAGCCGAGGGTGGCGACCCTGCCGGTGGACCAGGGCTGCTCGGCGAGCCAGGTGAGGGCGTCGTAGCCGTCGGTGCGGGGGTGGCCGAGGATTCGCCACTCCCCCTCGGAGAAATAGCGCCCCCGCTCGTTCTGCACCACGAAGGCGTAGCCGCGGTCGACGGCGTCGAGGGCATATTTGAGCAGGGCGTTGGGGCGCGTCGGGTTCGACGGGGCGAGGGGGCTGAAGTTGTAGGGGGTACGCCAGAAGATCACCGGCCACGGCCCCTCCCCCTTGGGGGTGTAGACGGTCGTCGCCAGCCGGACGCCGTCCCGCATCGGAACCATCACGAGCTCCTGGACGTCGGCCCGGCGGGAGAGGTCGGCCCGCCGGACTTCGTCGCTGACGCGGTGGATTTGGGCGTCGGCGTAGAGCGAAAGGCAGGCGGCGGCCACAGAAACCGCGGCGAGAACGGGGAGACGTCGCATCGGGCTGTCCTTTCCGTCGTGGAAGTGGGAAAGGAGAGTATACGTGCGGCGCGTCCGCGCCTCCGAGGTCGTTGGGGCGGTCGGCGGGGGGTCAGGCCGCCGGCATGCGCAGCACGAGGACCGTCAGATCGTCGTCCTGGGGGCCAAAGCCGGTGAAGTCACGCAGGTCCGCGAGCACCGCATCCCGCAGCCCCCGGGGCGGGAGCTGGGCGTGCCGGCGGAGGCTGTCCTCCAGGCGCTCGAACCCGAAGGGCTGCTCCGAGCCCTCCGGCCGAGCCTCCACCAGGCCGTCGCTGAACATGAAGACGGTGTCACCGGCGGCGAGGTGGCGACTCCGCACCCGCACGTCGAGGTCCCGCCGCACCCCGAGGGGATAGGCCACCGATTCCAGTTCCTCGACGTCCCCCCCGCTGCCGATGCGATACGGGAAGACGTGGCCGGCGCTGGCGTAGAGGAGGTGGCGCTCCCGCGGGTCCACCACGGCGTAGAGCAGGGTGGAAAGGAGTCGGCGGCGGGCGCTTTGGTAGACCATCCGGTTGAGGGTCCGCATCACCGCCTCCACCGCCGGATCGAAGGTGACCTGGACCGCGAGGGCCGACCGCGCCATCGACATCACCAAACCGCTGGCGACGCCGTGGCCGGCGACGTCCCCCACCGCCACCGCTACCCGGCCGTCGTCGAGGGCGAGGACATCGTAGAAGTCGCCCCCCACCTCCGACGCCGGGAGGTAGCTGTGGGCGAGCTCGACGCCGTTGAGCTGGGGCGGGAGCTCCGGCAGGATCGAGCTCTGAATGTTGCGGGCGGTCTCGATTTCCACCCGCTGCCGCTCCCGTTCGGCGATGCGTCGAACGTGGGGCGGTACGTCGTCCCAGCGATAGACGAACTCCCGGTCGGTGCCGAGGTGGCGCAGGCCCACCCAGAGGGGCGCCGAGACCACCAGCAGGGCGAGCCAGCCCCGGGTTTCGAGGCCCGGGACGGGGGACAGCAGCAGCGGTGTGACCGTGAACACGACGAAGGCGGTGAGGGGGGCCAGCAGCGACGCCAGGGCGTCACCCCAGCGGAAGAGGATCGGCGGGATCGGCGCCACCAGCAGCCAGAGGAGCCAGGCCGCCGATAGTGGCAGCACCGTGAAGATCGGAATCACCGTCGCGATGCCCGCCGTCGACACCACGAGGCCCCCCAACGTGCCAAGTCGTCCGAAAGACCAGGCCGGGAGCAGCAAGCAGGTGAAGAGCAGCAGGGGCACCAACATGCCTTGGCCCAGCAACAGGGCGGACAGGCCCGGCAGGGGGCCGTCGATTCCCTGGTCGTAGGTGAAGGTGGCCATGGGCCAGGCGCCGTGATCCTGGGAAACCACGCCGGCGGCGAATAGGATCCCGGCCATCAGCAGCCCGCCTCCGAAACCCTGGAGGGTCGATCGGGCGACGGTGGCGTTGGTCCACCGCCAGCCGAAGACGGCATCGAGGGCGGCGAGCTTTTGGGGCCACCGGGCCCGACACTTCGCCTCCCCGAGGGACCAGGACATCATGCCGATGACCGCCAAGCCCAAGAACTGGAACACCCAGGCGAAGGCGACGATCAGCCAGGTGGTCTGCTGCCGCGGGATGAAGCCGAAATTCGTCCCGGAGGACACGGACCCGGCGTTGAGAACCAGCCAGAGCACCGCGGCGGCGTTGCAGACGAGGAAGATGTGGACCCCCCGGCGAACCCCCAGCTCCCCCTCGTGATAGCGACGGAGGAAGGGGATGGCGATCAGCGGCAGCAGGAGATAGGTGGCCATGGTTCGCACCATGTCCACCAGCTGGCGATTGGCCAGCGTATCTTCGAGGTCGGCCCGATTCGGATCGTCCAGCCAGGGGGCGAAGCCCCTCACCTCGCTATCCTCGAAGAAAATCTCCAGGCCGTAGGGGTAATCCGCCCCCAGGATCGCCTCACGCGTCCTGAATCGAACTCGGGTGACGGTCCGGGTCGTCCCTTCGTCCCGCTGGATCTCCGGCACCGGTTCGAAGAAAGCGGGGTCGAAGCCCTGGGCGGCCAGAAGCTCGGAGGCCACCCGGACGGCGGTGGCGTCGTCGGGGGCCCGGGTCGGCGGATCGCCCCCGCCGACCGCCGCCTGGGGGGCGTTGCCCTCCGGGGCGGGGGTGCGGTAGCGGAGCATCATCACCAGACCCTCGAGGGTCACCAGGGCGCGGTGGGACCATTCGCCGACCTGGGCGCCTTCGGGCCAGGCCGTGAACTCCCAGGTCACCTGCATGTCGGCGAGGTGGCTGTCGCGTAGGACCGTCCGTCCGAAGCTCGGCGCCAGGACCTGTAGCCGCCGTTCTAGCTGGGGCTCCGGTTCCAGGCGGGTGACCACGTAGGCGTCGGCGTCGATCTCCCCCAAGTCCGCCAACCGTGCCCGGGCGATGGCCTCGGCGTCGGCCCGGGTCAACGCCAGGCCGGACGGCAGCAGGGGGTGGAGATGGGGCATCGAGAGCGCCAGCAGCAGAACGCCGGTGGCGCCGAGGCCGGCCCAAAGGAGAGAGATCTTGTGTCGTCGTCGCATGGTGTCGCCGGTGTTTCGCCCGTCCGCAAAGCACTACGCCCGAAAGACGCGTCTTGTTCCACTGGCAGCCTGGCGGCTTGCTGGTCTCGCCATTTGGCGTTATTGTAGATGCCAAGTGGCGATCTTCTCGTCAGGAGACTTCGCCAAACGTTGGAGGTCAAGCCGAGAGTCGAAGGCTTGGGTCGAAGGCTTGGGTCGAAGGCTTAAGAGTGTAGCCAGGAGCTGAAATGGAAACCAGAAGCGCCGTGGTCGACGTCTTGGGAGGATCGAAGGTCATGGGCGCCATGGAAGACCGAGTGGGCGTGCGCACGGCCGTCCGGTCCGGCCTGCCCTACTCTGCCTTCGAAAACGTGACTTCTGCCCTTTCGATGTCGCAGAAAGATCTGGCGCGGGCTCTCTCCATCCAGCCCAGGACCCTCAGCCGCCGCAGGACGGAGGGACGTTTCCAGGCCACAGAGTCCGACCGCCTCTACCGGGTGGCCCGGGTGCTGGCCCACGCCCGGGCGGTCCTCGGCACGATGCCCCTGGCGGCGCAGTGGATGACCCGACCCAACCGCGCCCTCGGGGGGGAGGAGCCCATCTATCTTTTGGACACCGACATTGGTGTCCAGGAGGTCGACGACGCCCTGGGCCGAATCGAGCACGGCATCTTCGGCTGATCCGTCAATGCGGGTGTGGCGCATTTGCAAGGCCCGCTATGCGGCGACGGCTTTCGACGGCGAGGGCGCCCGGATCTATTCGGGGCGCTGGCACCGCGCCGGGACCCCGGTCGTCTACACCTCCACCAGCCGATCCTTGGCGGCCTTGGAGCTGCTGGTCCACGTGGACCTTAACCTGGTGCCCGCCGACTTCGTGCTCATCTCCGCCGACGTTCCGGACGACTCGATCCTTGGCGTGTCCGCGGAGTCCCTGCCAGCCGATTGGAAGCGGATGCCCCCGGAGGCCGCCAGCCAGGACTTGGGAACCGCCTGGGCCCGCGCCGCAGAGACCCTGGCCCTGCGGGTACCGTCGGTGGTGATGCCGGGGGAGGAGAACGTGCTGCTCAATCCCCGGCACCCGGAGTTCCCTCGCGTCGAAGTGGGGGAGCCGGAGCCCTTCGCCTTCGATCCGCGGCTGCGTTCCGATCCGCCGGAGGCGTCCCCTTGACGACGCCGGGGGCGCGGGGCCTCAGGTGACGCCGAGGGACGGCAGGGGGGCCGACTCCTGGGCCTTCGGGTAGGTGCCCAGCAGCCTCAGCTCCCCGGCGAGGGGTTCGATGGCCTGGAGGGCGGCCTGCAGGGACGCCGAGTCGGCGTGGGCCTCGACGTCGAGGTAGAAGCGGTACTTCCAAGCGGCGGTCCCGACGGGGCGGGATTCCAGCTTCGCCAGCTGGATGCCCCGTCTCCCGAACTCGAGGAGGACCTCCCCGAGGGCTCCGGCGCTGTGGTCCAGCCCCAGCACGATGGAAGTCTTGCACTCGGCGTCGGCGGGGCAGGGGGAGCCCTCGATGGCCACCTCGACGAAGCGGGTGGCGTTGCCGGACTGCATCTGAATGCCCTTCTGCAGCACCTGGAGACCGAAGAGGCGGGCCGCCGACTCGCTGGCGATGGCCGCCAGGGTGGGGTCGTTGGTCTCTTTGATCTTGTGGGCGGAGCCGGCGGTGTCGAACTCCGCCTGGGTCCTCACCCACGGCAGCGTGGCCAAGAAAGCCTCGCATTGGGCCAGGGCCTGCGGGTGGGAGAGGACCCGCCTCAGGCCCTCCAGGTGGGCGCCGGGGAGGCCGATGAGACAGTGCACGACGCGGCTGACTTCCTCGGCGTTGATCACCAGGCTGTCGTCGGCGAGGAGGTCGTAGGTCTCGTTGATGCTGCCGGCGGTGGAGTTCTCGATCGGCAGCAGGGCGACGTCGGCCTGGCCGGAGGTGACCGCCTCCGCCGCCTGTCGCACGGAGGCGAAGCCGGTGAGTAGCACCCCCCCTTTGCGCTGGGCGTAGCGTCGCTGCGCCGTCAGGTGGCTGTAGGAGCCTTCGACCCCCTGGTACGCCACCCGCAGGGGCACCGTTTCCAGGGAGCGGACATGGGCCTGCTGATGGGAGATCGACATCTCCATGATCTGGCGGTAGAGGCGCTCGACGCCGTGGGCGTCGAGACCGAGGTCCACCGCGAGGCCGCGGACCCTCTGGAGCACCACCTCCTCCCGCTGCTGGTCACGGAAGGGGTAGGCGGCTTCGAGCTTGGACTGGGCGACCCGCTCCACGAGGCCCATCCGGTGCTTGAGGTGGGAGAGGAGCTGGCGGTCGACGGCTTCGATCTCCTCGCGGAGACCCTGGAGATCAGGACCCTTGGACATGGCGCGTATTATGCCCCAACGGTGGCGAAAACGAGCTGTGGTTAAATGTTGCCTTCATGGGATCTTTTTTCCAGGCTCGAGAGCCCAGCCGACGGAGAGCCCCCAGCCGACGGAGAGCCGTTGTCCGCCGCTGAGCTCGGCCCAAGGGGTCCGAAGGGTCGCGGCCCCTCGGGAAGAGGCCCCTCGGGACGGAGCGGCCTGGGACGCTGGGGGCAGCGCTGGCTGGTGCCCCTGCTGGCGGTCTGCCTGGTGCTGGTTTCGGCGTGGTGCGTGGCCCATCTGCTGCGCTCCCTGGAGCTTCAACAGGAGCTGCACCTCCACCGGGACTGGCTCGACGACATGTACCGGGTGCGGCGGCAACTGGAGCAGCCCCCGGGTAGCGAGCCCCCCGCGGCGCTGTGGCCGGAGCTGGAGGGGCTCCGGCGGTCGTCACGGCAGCTGCTCTCGGGGGACGGCGGCCCCGGGTTCGAGCCGGCGGTGACGGAGCTGAAGGGGCGCCTCGACGCCCTGCGCCAGCTGCTGGGACCCGATGGGGAGGGGGACCCCGTCGACGGTGCAGCCGGCGCCGATCCGGCGTCGGTGGACGGCGCCCTGAGTCTCGAAGAGCGCCGGTGGGACGCGTCCTTCCGGGTGCTGCGGGCCGCCGGTGACCTGGAGCGCCAGGTGGAGGCACAGGTGGACGGTCTCCACGGTCGCCTCGAAGAGCATTGGGGAGCCCTGAACCTGGCGATGCTGCTATGCGTCGGCCTTTGCGCCTCGAACCTGGCCCTGCTGCACCTGGCGCGCCGGCGCCGCCTGGATCTGGAATCCGCCCGGGACCACGCCCTCACCCTGACGACCCACGATCCTCTCACCGGGGTGCTCAACCGCGACGCCATCCTCGGCGTCCTGCGGACCGAGCTGGCCCGGGCGCAGCGGCTTTCCCTACCCCTCGGGCTGATCCTGGCGGACGTCGACGACTTCAAGCGGGTCAACGCCATGCTCGGCCAGCAGCAGGGGGACGACGTCCTGCGGGAGGTCTCCCGCCGGCTCGGAAGCCTGGTTCGTCCCTACGACACCCTGGGGCGCTTCGGCGGCGACTCGTTCCTGGTGGTGCTCCCCACCTGCGACGCTGACGCCACCGCTCGGGTCGCGGGCCGTCTGGAGCAGGCGGTGGAGGACGAGGAGATCGACCACGGCCTCGGCCGGCTGAGGTTGTCCCTCAGCCTGGCCTACTCCGTCGCCGACCCGCCGACGGACCTGAGCGCCGATCTGTTGCTCCACCGCCTGCAGGAGACCCTGGAGACGGTCCGCCGGACCCCTTGAGCGGAGCTCGGCGCGGCCCTGGTTCAGGCCAGGCCGCGGCGTTCGAGCAGGGGTTCGATCTTCGGGTCGGCGCCGCGGAATTGTCGGTAGAGCTGGTCCGGCGGGACCGTGAAGCCCCGTTCGAGGACGTGGTCCCGCCAGCGCTGGGCGAGCTGGGGGTCGAAGAGGTTGCCGGTTTCCTTGAAGGCTTCGAAGGCGTCGGCGTCGAGGACCTCGGCCCAGATGTAGCTGTAGTAGCCGGCGGAGTAGCCGCCGCTGAAGATGTGGGCGAAGTAGGGGCTGCGGTACCGGACGACGATCTCCCGGGGCACGCCGAGGTCCCCCAGGGTCTCGGCGTCGAAGCCGTCCACGTCCCGCTCGTCGTCGTCCTCGAGGCGGTGCCAGGCGAGGTCGAGGAAGGCCGCAGCCAGGTACTCGACGGTCTTGAAACCCTGGTTGAACAGGCTCGAAGCGCGGATCCTGTCCACCAGCTCGGCGGGCATGGGGGCGCCGGTCTCGTGGTGCCCGGCGTAGTCGGCGATGACTTCCCGCGCCAGGGCCCAATTTTCCATCACCTGGGACGGCAGCTCGACGAAGTCCCTCGGCACCGACGTCCCCGACATGCTGCGGTAGCGCACGCGGGTGAGGAGCCCGTGGAGGACGTGGCCGAATTCGTGGAAGAGGGTCTCCACCTGGGTCAGGTCGAGGAGGGCCGGCCGTCCGCCCACGGGGCGCGGCAGGTTGAGGACGCACACCACGTGGGGGCGGGTGTCGACGCCGTTCTCGATCCACTGGGGACGGAGGTCGTCCATCCACGCCCCCGCCCGCTTGGAGGGACGGGCGAATTCGTCGGCGTAGAACAGGCCCAGGTGGCTGCCGTCGCCGTCCAGGACCTCGTAGGCGCGGACCCCTTCGTACCAGACCGGCAGCTCCGGCCGGGGTTCGAAGCGGACGCCGAGCAGCCTGCGGGCGACTTCGAAGGCCCCGGCCCACACCCGGTCCAAGGGCAGGTACGGGCGCAGCTCGGCGTCGTCGAGGTCGTACTTCCGGCGGCGCACCTTCTCGGCGTAGTAGCGCCAATCCCAGGGTTCGAGCTCGAAGTCGGCGCCTTCGGCGGCGATTCGCTCCCGCAGGTCCTCCGCCTCCGCCTCCGCCCGCCGGAGGGCCGGCGTCCAGAGACGCTGGAGCAGCTCCTCCACCCGCTCGGGGGTTTGGGCCATGTTGTTCTCCAGCACGTAGTGGGCGTGGCTGGGGTAGCCCAAGAGACGCGCCCGGCGCTGGCGCAGCGCGGCGGTGCGGGCGGCGATGGCGCGGTTGTCGACGCCGTCCTCCGCGGCTTTGCGTCCGCGGCCGATGTAGCCCTCGAACATGCGGCGTCTCAGCTCACGGTCAGCGGCGTGGCGCAGGAAGGGGCCCAGACCGGGATCCTGGAGGGTGAAGAGCCAGCGCCCCTGCGGGGCGTCGTGGGCTTTGGCGGCCTCGGCAGCGGACTCCCGCATGGCCTCGGGGAAGCCGTCGAGGCCCGCCTCGTCATCGACCCAGATCTGGACCTCGGCGGTCTCCGCCAGGAGATTCTCGGCGAAGCGCACGGAGAGGCCCGCCAGCTCTTGGTGGATGCGTCGAAGCTGCTCCCGGCCGGCGTCGTCGAGGCCGGCGCCGCCGCGGACGAAGTCGCGGTGGGTCTCCGACAGCAGCCGGGCGTCTTCCCCGTCGAGGTCGAGCTCGCCGCGGGCGTTCCAAACCGCCTCGATGCGGGCGTAGATCCGGGGGTCGAGGAGGACGTCGTCGAACTCCTTGGCCAGGCGCGGGGCCACCTCGCGGGCCATGGCCTGGATCGCCGGATTGGTGTCGCAGGACCGCAGGTGGAAGAAGATGTCCCGGGTTCGCCGGAGCCGGAGGCCGCACCGTTCCAGCGGGACGACGGTGTTCTCGAAGGTCGGCGGCTCGGGGTTTGACCGTACGGCTTCGATCTCGGCCCGCTGCTGGGCGATGCCGACGGCGAAGGCGGGGGGGAAATGCTCGGGCCTTATCCGGTCGAAGGGAACGGCGCCGAAGGGGGTGCCGAAGTCCCCGGGCACGTGGCTTTCCAGCAGCGGATTGCCGGGTACCGGAAGCTCGGGGACGGTGTCGAAGTCCGCCGCCGGATCGGCGCCGGTGGGCTTGGAATCTAGGGTCGTGGTGGTCATGGACGGTCCATATCCTCGCGCCAGGCGCGCAGCTCCGAGAGCCGGAGGCGGTGCTCGAAGACGACGCTGGCGTCGCGGTCGCGGGCGGCGAGCACAATCTCGGGATCCTCGCGGTCCCAGTCGATCGTGATCGTGCCGAAGTTGAGTCCGCCGTAGGGGCGGTGGATGGCCAGCGGGGAGGGGCGGTCGGCGGACCCCGGACGTGAGTGGGTCAGGCCGCTGGAGGTGAAATCATAGACGGGGTAACCGACGCCCCCGTCGGTCCGCTTGAGCTGGGTGAAGTGGGCGTCGCCGCTCAGGAAAACGACCCCATCCGCCTCGGCGTCGCGGATGACCCCGTAGAGACGCTCGAGCTCGAGGGGTAGGGTCTTCCAGCTCTCGAATCCCGCCGCATAGCCGAGCACCTGCACCCCGGAAACGATCAGCCGCAGCTCCGCCGGCCGCCGCAGCTGCTCCGCGAGCCACGACCACTGGGCGGACCCGAGCATGGTGGCGGCGGGGTCGAGATTAGGCCGGTAGCGCCGCAGGGGGCTGGGGTCCTGGGTCAGGGGGCTGCGGAAGGTGCGGGCGTCGAGTAGCAGGATCTGCACCCGCTGCCCCGGGGGTCCGTAGATCTGCGCGTCGTAGATCCCCGGGCGCTGGCGCCTCAGGGAGTCTGGGGGCTCACCGAAGAAGTTGAGGAGAAGCTCGGCGGCCTCCGCCTTCTTGGGGTATTCGGCCCCGGCGTCGTTGGCGCCGTAGTCGTGGTCGTCCCAGGTGGCGAGGATCGGCACCTTGGCCCTCAGAGCGGCGAACTCCGGAACCGCAGCGAGGGTTTCGTAGTCCTCGGCCATACGGTCCATGTCGACGGTGTCGGAATAGATGTTGTCCCCGATGAAGAGGAACACCTGGGGCTGGGTGCTGGCCACGGCATTCCAGATCGGCTGGGGTCGATTCTGATCGGCGCAGGAGCCGAAGGCCAGCCGTTCGACGGGCTGACGTGGATCCAGGCGCGGGCCGTCGAAAATGTCCCCCGCCGGGGCCACCCCAGGAGACCCCAGGACCAGGGGAAGGGCCAGGGCCAGAACCAGGCGGGCGGTGGTGCTCAGGGACGTCGCGTTGGGGGGACGGTCGACGGAGAGGGCAGGGCGAGCGGGCATGGAAACCTCCGGCGTCATGTTCCGCCGAGGATACCGGATCAACCGCTGCTTTCCAGTCCGCCTGCCGCGGCCGCCACCGCTTCGGGCTCTTCGGCGAACCGACGCTCCTTGAAGGAGCGCCCCCATTCCCGCATCTGAACGAGGATCGGCTCCAGGGACTGACCGAAATCGGTGACCTCGTACTCAACCCGGGGCGGTACCTCCGCGAAGACGTGCCTGGAGAGGACGCCGTCCGCCTCCAGCTCCCGGAGCTGCAGCGTGATCATGCGCTCCGTCGCGTTGGGGGTGAGGCGCCGCAGCTCACCGAACCGCTTCCGTCCGTCCAGCAGGTGGCAGACGAGGACCGGCTTCCATCGGCCGCCGATCACGCTCAGCGTCGCTTCAACGTCGCAACCCGTTTTCCAGCAGTAGTTTCGAGCCATGTGGGTCTCCGATAGGTTCAGAGGAGTCTTCATACTTACAAAAATGTGGGTACTTGTCGAATGTGTAGGCTGGGTGTAGGTTGCTTCGCGAACAGGGGCCAATGATCAACCCGGGGGTTCCCGGGGTCCATCCCATCGAACCATGACACTTGAGGAGACCGCGACCATGGCCTACTACTCGGTGCTAGCCGTCACACCCACCCGCGAAGACTGGATCCCGAACTACATCGGTGCCGCCAACGCCTTGGTGGCCCAGCACGGGGGCAAGTACCTCGCCCGGACCACCAGCCACGAGCGACTCGAAGGGGAGGGGGAGGACGCTGCACTGCGCATCGTCATCGAATGGCCGTCGCGGGAAGCCGCGGTGTCCTTCATGAACGACCCCGCCTATGTGCCCCACCTCGAGGCCCGCACCGCCGGCTCGGACAGCCACCATTTCTTGATCGAAGGTAAAGACGACCTCGCCTGATCGGCGAGCGGGTCCAACCGAAAGCCACGGAGCCGTTCCATGGATGCTGCGGACGTGCGCCCCCCCACCGAGGCGTTGAAATTCCCGTCGATCAATCGGGGATTCGACTCGGTGTTCCGCCCCAACCGCCTGAGCTTGGGGCTGGTCATTCCCCTCGAGGGCTACAGCGCCAGCCCCGTACCGACGATGGGCCGACACCTCGAGCGGGTCCAACTGGCCGAGGAGCTGGGGTTTTCCTCCATCTGGCTGCGGGACGTGCCCTTCAACGTGCCGTCCTTCGGGGACGCGGGTCAGGTCTACGATCCGTTCGTCTACCTCGGCTTGTTGGCGGGGCGAACCGAGCGGATCGCCCTCGGCGTCGCCAGCATCATCCTTCCCCTGCGCCATCCTGCGCACGTCGCGAAGGCCGCCGCCAGCGCCGATGCCCTGTCCGGCGGTCGGCTCCTCCTGGGGATCGCCTCGGGGGATCGACCGGAGGAGTACCCGGCCCTCGGTATGCCTTTCGAAAATCGGGGGGAGCGTTTCCGAGCGAGCTACGACTACATCCGGCGGATGGGGGAGGACGCTCCGGCCTTCGATGGCCCGTACGGCAACCTGCGGGGCGGTCTGGACATGCTGCCGAAGCCGTCGTCCGGAAGGTTACCGCTCCTCGTCACGGGTAGCAGCCGTCAGGGGCCCGAGTGGCTTGCCCGCAACGGCGACGGCTGGATGATCTATCCCCGCAGCGCCCCCGCCCAGGCGCGGATCATCGGCGATTGGAGGGACCGGGTCCGGGCCGCCGGCGGTCCCGGCAAACCCGTGATGCAGCCCCTCTATGTCGACCTGACCGAGGACCCAGAGGCATCGCCGGAGCCGATCCACCTGGGGCTGCGGCTCGGCGTCGTCCACCTCCGGGCCTACCTGCGTTCGTTGGAGAGGAGCGGCGTCAACCACGTCGCGCTGAACCTGCGCTTCAACCGGGCCGAGATCGAGGGGACGCTCCGGCGTCTCGCCCGGGACCTTCTGCCGGACTTCCCCGGCCCCAACCCCACCTGAGGAGACCCCGACCGTGCAGAAAACGATTCTGATCACCGGCTCGACGGACGGCATCGGCTTGGAAACGGCGAAGACCCTGGCGGCCCTGGGCCACCGCGTTCTTCTTCACGGGCGCAACCCGGCGAAGCTGGATGCGGCGGCGGGGGCCGTCGGGGACGTTCCGGAGGCTGGACCGCTCGGGAAGTATGTCGCCGACCTCTCCCGCATCGAAGACGTCGAGGCGTTGGCGGAGACCGTGGCGAAAGCCGTGGCGAAAGACAGCGGCGGGCTGGACGTCCTGATCAACAACGCGGGTGTCTACAACGCCGCGGATCCCATGACGAAGGACGGCCTCGACGTTCGTTTTGTCGTCAACACGATCGCCCCCTACCTGTTGACGCAGCGGCTCCTGCCGCTGCTCGGGACCTCTGGGCGTGTGGTCAACCTGTCCTCCGCCGCCCAGGCATCGGTCGATCTCAGGGCGCTCGCGGGGGACGTGAACCTTGCCGACGGAACGGCGTACGCCCAAAGCAAGCTGGCCATCACCATGTGGTCCCGCCACCTGGCCCAGGCCCTCGGAGACAGCGGCCCCGTGATTCTCGCGGTGAATCCGGGGTCCCTGCTCGCCACCAAGATGGTGAAGCAGGCCTTCGGAGTCGCCGGTGGGGATGTTCGGCGGGGGGCGGAGGTGCTCCGCTCAGCGTCCTTAGACGACGCGTTCGCTGCGGCCTCCGGGAAGTACTTCGACAACGACTCGGGCCGTTTCGCCAACCCCCACCCCGACGCGCTGGATCCGAGCAAGTGTGAAGGGGTCGTCCTCGCCATCGAGGCGATCTTGAAGAGGCTTCGCAAGTAGGGGTTCGCGTCGGCCGGATGATCCGCCTTCGGTGGCTTTGGGACGTTCCCTGATAGTCCCCTTCCACCCGCGCGCCGGGGTTGGCGCGCCCACCGAGGAGTCGCCGATGCGTTCCAGGCTTTCCGTCGTCTTCGCTCTCGCCGTCGCCGCCGTAGTCCCGTGCTTTGAGCCCGGTACCGCCGCGGCCGCCACCTCCGTCAATCCTTCGGGCCCCATCTCCCAGCCGGTGCCCTACGCCCCCCTTCGCCAGGGGGGCTTCGAGGTACCGGACCTCGGGACCGGGACGCAGGCGTACCAGTACCGGCCCAGTGGGTCCGCCTGGTCGTTCGCCGGCGGCGCCGGGCTGGCGGGCAACGGCAGTGCGTTCACCTCCCTCAATCCGCCGGCCCCCCAGGGGGACCAGGTGCTGTTCATCCAGGGGGGCGCCGGGAAGGCGGAGCAGACCTTCGCCGTCGCCGCCGGCCGCTACCGTCTCTCCGTGGAGGCGGCCCAGCGGGTGCGGGCTACCGGCCCGGAAGATCAGGTGGTCAGTCTGCGGATCGACGGCGAGGAGGTGCTCCAGGTACGCCCGAGCGACGGCACGTACGTCGAGCTCGCGAGCCAGTCTTTCCTCCTCGACTTGGGTTTCCACACGCTGGAGATCGCCAGCGCCGATCCCCTCATCGGCGGCCAGACCCTCTTCCTCGACGCGCTGCGGCTGGAGAGACTCGCGGCCATCGGTGATCCCTGGTCCGACGACGCGACCTGGGGCGGGACGCCGCCGGGTCCGGGGAGCGCCGTGGTGATCCCCGCCGACCAGATCGTGATCCTGGACACGGCGGCGCAGGTGAAGTCCCTGCGGGTCGACGGTGAGCTCCACTGCGCCGACGACGACATCTCTCTGGCGGCGGAGTGGATCCTGGTCCACGGGCGTCTCGAATGCGGCTCGGAGTTGAGCCCGTTCACCGACGAGCTGACGATCACCCTGGTCGGCGACGACGACGGGGACGACGTCATGGGCATGGGGGACAAGTTCCTCGCCGTCATGGGTAGCGGCGTCCTGGAGCTCCACGGGGAGCCGCGGTTGTCGTGGACCCAGCTGGCGGCCACCGCCCCCGTCGGCGCCACCTCCCTCACCCTCGCGGAGTCGGTGGACTGGCGGTATGGCGACGAGATCGTCCTCGCACCGACCCATGAGGCCTACGACGAGGGGGAGACCGTCACGGTCACCGACGTCAGCGAAGACGGGCTCACCGTCGACATCACGCCGGGTCTCTCCCACGCCCACTGGGGCGAGACCACCGACTACAGCAACACTTCCACCACCTGGACCCTCGACGAGCGGGGGGAGGTGGGGCTCCTCAGCCGCAACATCAAGATCCAGGGGGACGACTCCGCCGCCACCGCGGCCGGCTTCGGCGGCCACATGATGAGCATGTACGGCACCACGGTCCACGCCGAGGGGATCGAGCTGTTCCGGATGGGGCAGAAGGGGGTGCTGGCCCGCTACCCCTTCCACTGGCACCTGGTGCAGGAGGCCCCGGGGCAGTACCTGCGTAACAGCAGCGTCCACCGCAGCTTCAACCGCTGCGTCACGGTCCACGGCACCCACGACACCTTGGTGGCGGATAACGTCTGCTACGACTTCCTAGGCCACGGCTACTTCCTCGAGGACGGCATCGAGCAGCGGAACACGTTCGACCACAACCTGGGGATCTGGGCCCGCAAGCCGGCCCCCGGTGAGGCCCTGCTGGAGACGGACCTGCGGGTTGGGACCGCCTCCAACGGACCCTCCGTGTTCTGGATTGCCCACCCCGACAACTCCTACACCCGCAATGCCGCCGCCGGATCCGAAGGGACGGGCTTCTGGTACGGCATGGTGGACGAGGTCACCGGCCCCTCGGTGGATCTCCCGGGGGGCGACATCAACCCGCGGACCTCCACCTTCGGCACGTTCACCGACAACCGCGCCCACACGAGCCGTCAAGGCTTCTCCTCCTGCCGCGACGCCGGCGGCCCCTTCGGCATGGATCCACCCAACGAGGCCCTCATCGAGGACCTGACGGTGAGCAACACCGGCCAGGGGGTCTGGCCCTGCACTCCGCACCAGACGAAGCAGAACCACCGCTTCGTGCGGACCATCGTCGCCAATAGCCTCAACGGCATGCAGGCCCCGAACCCGATGACCTTCGAGGACACCCTCTTCGTGGCGTACTCGGCGAATGCCCCGAGCGGCGCCCAGCTGGGCTCGGGCCTCAACTGGCGCGGGGTCCAGGTGTACGACCAGGGATTCCTCTTCGACAACGTGCACTTCGTCAACTACGACCGCCCCGCCATGACCGCCTTCTATCCCGGTGCCGGAGCCCACAAGCTCGCCAACAACCGGGGCGACGGTCTCAGCTTCGAGAATTCCCCCCACGTCTTCCTCGACCCCGACAACTTCGCCCAGCGCCCGGAGAACGGCCCCGCCTGGTGGGGGGATGTGATCCACGACCTCGACGGCAGCTTCGTCGGCCTCGACCATGCGATCGTCTCCCGCCATCCCCTCATGTTCGACGGTACGTGCCACCAGCCCACGGACCTCCGCCTCGACGGCTACGCGTGCCCCTACCGTTACGCCCATTTCCGCACAGAGAACTACTCCCAGATCGACCCCGTCACCGTCCTGCGGTCCGATGGCTTCCACGAGACCGCGCCCCACATCACCGCCCGCTTCCTGAACCAGTTCATCGTCGACGGCGGCTACCACTACACCTACCGCTACACCGGCGGCATGAAACACGAGGTGGTGCAGGTCCAGCTGCGCAACGCCTTCGCCGGGGACACCTCCGTCTACGAGCTCCTGGACGTCCCCTCCACCTTCGTCGTGAACGACGGCGCCTGGACCGCCGCGCCGACCCTGCGGAGCCTGTTCGACGACCCCGCGGGGAACCGCTACTTCTACCGCGACGGGTCCCTGTTTCTAAAGATGCAGGCCAGCGGCGACGACTGGCACGCCCTGGACCAGGTGAACGTCTGCATGACCGGGACCTGCAACCAGGGGCAGGTCCATGCCCTGGATCTGCCGTCGGTGGCGATCACCGCCCCCGCCGACGGCGCCCGCGTGCCGGCGGGGAGCCCGATCACCGTCACCTCCGACCTCGCCGATACTCAGGGAATCGCCGCGGCCCGCCTCTACCTCGGCCTGGTGCGCAAGGGGACCGACACCGCCCCTCCCTACAGCTTCACCCTGACCAACGTGCCGGCGGGGAGCTATCCGCTGAAGCTGGTGGTGGAGGACACCACGGGGCAGACCTACACCCAGGTGCAGCAGCTCCTCGTGGGGGAGCCGGGGCCGCGGGTCGAGATCACGTCGATCGAAGACCACCAGACCTTCGTTGCGACCGCCCCCATCCCCCTCGCCTTCGATGTCCACAACTGGACCGTCACCGGCGGCGGCACCCACCTACGCTGGCTGATCGACGGCGTCGACCAGGGCCCGCTCTACGCCACCACCCCGATCTCGGTGCCCGGGCTGAGTCAGGGCAAGCACGAGATCCGGGTGGCCCTCGCCAAGGCCGACGGCACGATCACCGCCATGAACGACACCGTCACCGTCTACAGCATGGAGAACGGCATGGTGGCGGACTTCGAAGACGGGCTCGACCGGCGGGGCTCCCTGACCCCCAGCGACGCCGGCCTCACCGCCTACCGCCTACCGGAGTTCGCCTGGGGCACCCGCGATCCGGTGGCGAGCCGGGCGGACCCCCAGGACGACATCAACTACTTCGACGTCGGCAACGACGGCACCGCCACCAGCTACGCCACCTATCGTTTGGATCTCGATCCGGCCCAGGACTGGAGCGGCGCCTCCCAGCTGGAAATCAAGGCGGACGGCGGCCTCGTCTACGAGGCTTTCGTCGTCGACGCCACCTCCGGCGCCACCAGCCTGGGTTTCCGCGTCGGCGGCGTCACCGCCCTCGACCTCCCCGCCAACAGCGCGTTGGTGGACGAGGTGGTGGCCATCGAGCTGCGCTACGCCGAGAGCAGCCTCGGGGCGGGTCAGTTCGGACGCCAACACCTGCGGCACATCCGCCTCTTGCCCTGACGCCGGAGCCGCCTGGGACCGGCCTGGCCCGCCGGTTCCCAGGGGAGCTTCCCGGTTCCGCTCTGCTATCGTTCCGTCACGCGGAACCGCCGGTGGTCCGCGGGAGTCGGAGGCGAGATGTTCAAGAGACAGACCACGGGCTCGGTCGTCTGCCCCAACTGCGGGCGACTGGTGGGGGTTCGTGACGAGAAGTGCCTGAACTGCGGTCGTCCCTACCCGGGCCTGTTCGGCTTCACGCCGCTGCTCAACCAGCTCGGCCGGGATCTGGCGTTCGGCGACGTGGTGCTGTGGGGCTGCGGCATCCTCTACGTGTTCTCCCTCGCCTTCGATCCCAACGGCATCCGCTTCAACGGTCTCCTTTCGATGCTGTCGCCGAGCCCGCAGGCGGCCTTCGTCTTCGGGGATAGCGGGTGGATTCCGGTTTTCGTGTTCGGACGCTGGTGGACGGTCCTGAGCGCCGGATGGCTGCACGGCGGGCTGATCCACCTCGGCTTCAACATGTACTACCTCCGGTTCCTGATGCCTAATGTGATCGAGATCTTCGGTGTCGGGCGGGCGATGATCCTCTACGTCGCGTCCTCGGCGGCGGGCTTCATCGTCACCTCCGGGTTCGGTCTCCTGACCGCCCCGAACCAACCCCTCTCGGGGCTGCCGAGGTTCCTCCACGGAGCCCCCTTGACCCTCGGGGCGTCGGCGGCGCTGTGCGGCCTGCTCGGCGCGCTGCTCTACTACGCGCGGAAGACGGGCCACTCGATGATGACCCAGCGCCTGGCGCAGATGGCGATCTTCCTCGGGATCATCGGCCTGGTCCTTCCGGGGGTCGACAACTGGGCCCACCTCGGCGGCTTCGTCGGCGGCTACCTGGTGGCGATGGCCCTGCGTCCCCTCCACGACGAGACGCCCATCCACCTGCTGCTAGGCGTCCTGGCGGTGGCCCTGTCCCTGGCGTCGGTGGGGATGTCGATCTGGATCGGCCTGCGGCAGCTGCCGCACTTCGAGCGTTTCGTCGGCCTCGGATGACCCCCGTGGCCACCGGCGACCCCGCCCCGTCCCCTAACGACCGCATCGAAGGCGTGGACCTCGACACGGAGGAGCTGCGTCGCTACGGGCGGCATCTGGTGCTGCCGGAGGTAGGGATGGACGGCCAGCGCCGCCTGAAGGCCGCGCGGGTGCTGCTGGTGGGGACCGGCGGCCTCGGCTCCCCGGCGGCCCTCTATCTGGCGGCGGCGGGGGTAGGCACCCTGGGGTTGGTGGATTTCGACGACGTCGAGCTGTCGAACCTTCAGCGGCAGGTGCTCTTCGACCAGCGGGACCTCGGCCGGCCCAAGGTAGAGGCGGCGGCGGATCGTCTGCGGAACGTGAATCCCCACGTGGATCTGGTCCGGCACGGGGAGCGCCTCGTGGCTGCCAATGTTCGGCGCCTCCTCGAAGGGTACGATCTGGTGCTAGACGGCAGCGACAACTTCGCCACCCGCTACCTGGTCAACGACGCCTGCGTGCTGATGGGGATACCCGTGGTGTGGGGGGCGGTACTGCGCTTCGAAGGCCAGATCTCCGTATTCGGTGCCCCCGGGGGGCCCTGCTACCGCTGCCTGTTTCCGGAGCCCCCGCCGCCGGGGAGCGTGCCCTCTTGCGCCGAAGGGGGCGTGCTCGGGGTGTTGCCGGGTATCATGGGGGCACTTCAAGCCAATGAGGCGATCCGATGGATTCTCGGGACCGGTGAGCCGCTGATCGGGCGGCTGATGATTTTCGACGCCCTCGCGTCGAAGTGGCGGGAAGTGCGTCTGCGGAAGGATCCTGAATGCCCCACCTGTGGTGACGGCGCGCGGCCGGAGCTGGTGGATCTCGGGGCGACATGCCCTCCGGTGGGGCGGGCCGAGGAGGAAATGATGAGCGACGAGTGGCCGTTCGAGATCGGAGTCGAGGAGCTGAAGCGGTGGATGGACGAGGGCCGCCGGATCGATCTGGTGGACGTCCGCGAGCCCTTCGAATATGAGATTTGCCGCATCGAAGGGGGCCGGCTCCTGCCGCTGCAGCAGGTGCCCCGCCGCTATTCGGAGCTCGGGGCGGACGACCCAGGGGTACCCCTGGTGGTGTACTGCCACCACGGCGGTCGGTCGGCCCAGGCGGTCCAGTTTTTGCGGTCCCAAGGGATCACCCACGCCATCAACCTCGGCGGCGGGATCGACCACTGGAGCCTGAAGATCGATCCGACGACGCCGCGCTATTGACGGCTTCGAACTACGACCTGCACGGGATCCGAGCTTCGGCGCCCGTGTTAGGGTGAGGTCCCTATGGGCTCAGAGAATCCTGCCGAGAAGAACTTCCGAGAGTCGGCCCTGGTGGAGCGGATCTCCCGCGGCGACGAGATGGCGTTGGCGGAGCTCTACGACCGCTACGCCGGCCTTCTGCTGGCCCTGTCCCGCCGGGTGCTCAACGACGTTTCGGAGGCGGAGGAGATCCTCCAGGAAGTCTTCCTCCAGGTCTGGAACCAGGCCGGGCGGTACGACCGTTCCCGGTCTTCGGTGTCCACCTGGCTGGTGCTGATCACCCGCAGCCGTTCCATCGATCGGCTGCGCAGTCGCCAGGTCAAGGAGCGGACGGTCGAGACCCTGAAGCAAGAAAAACCCCGGTCCCATACATCCCCCGAGGGGGCAAGCTCCGTACTGTTGGACCAGAGGCGTAAACGCCTGAAAGAGGAGCTGTCGGCCCTGCCGCCGGAACAGCGCCAGGTCTTGGAGCTCGCGTTCTTCGCCGGGATGACCCAAAGCGAGATCGCGGGGGCCACCGACATCCCCCTGGGGACGGTGAAGACCCGGACGCTGCTAGCGATGCGTAAGCTACGTAAGGCGCTCCAGGACGAGATCGGAGACTTTCTCTGAAGGACAGAGGTGGAACGAAGACGATGCTCAGGGATTCCGAAGAGCACGAACAACATGTCGTAGAGCGGGCGCTGGGTCGCCTGCAGTCGGGGTGGGACCCCCAGTCGAGCCCCGTTGAAGGGGATGAAGACGAATCGGTCCGGGCCGTGGTGGAGGCCGCGGCCCTGATGGCTTATGACCTGGAGCCCGAATCGCCGTCGCCGGCGGTCCGGGAGCGCCTGCTGGCGAGTCTGGGTGGGGGCGCCTCGGTACTGACGTTCGAGCGCGGCGGCGACGACGCCCTCGTCGACCGGACCCTCCACGGCCGGGTCGCGGTCACGCCGACCGCTGAGGATTGGGAAGGGGACCACCCCGCCGACCGGACCCTCGTCGGCCTCGGCTCGGAGGGCGGCGCACAGGTGGTTCCCATCGATCGGGGCGGATGGGGACGGGGCATGATGGCCATGGCCGCCAGCCTGGTGCTTTGCCTCGTCGCCGTTGGCTATTTGCTGGGGCAGCTGCGGGGGAAGAACGAGACCATCGCCAGCCAGCGCGCCGAGCTGGTCGCCACCGACCTGCTTCGGGACGACCTCGAAGTCGCCCGTCGAGACCTGGTGGACATGCACGATCGGTTCGAGATGGTCACCACCGTCGCCCGCCAGGCCTATCCGATGGACGTCGTCCCCGTTTCCACCGGCTCCCCGGTGGCGGGGGCGGACGCCAACGGCATCGTTTTCGTTTGCGGTCGGCACCAACAGTGGCTGCTCACCCTCGGCGGCCTCGAGTCGGCGCCGGCGGGCAAGGAGTACCGACTGTGGTTCGTCACCGACGACGGTGAGGTGGACGGAGGCAGCTTTGACGTAAGCGGCGGTATGGCCACCGTCGAATCGCCGGACATGCCCGACGGCACCCGCGGCTTCGGCGTGACCCTGGAGGACGTCGGCCACGACGGCGGCCCCGAGGGTCCTTGGGTCCTCCTGGGGGACGACGCGGTTCGGCTCTGAGGGCGCAGCGGGAGCCGGACGCCGTCCGGCTCCCGTACATCGCCTTAGATGAAGGTGATCAGCCGGGGATCGACGAACGGCACCTCGTTGAAGGTGGCCAGGCCGAGGCCTCGGTCTGAGAAATGCAGCTGTGTGACCGCCCCGTTGCGGACCCGCCAGCTGAGCTCCAGGGTCTGGGGGTCGTCGAGGCCGAGGACCGCGCCGGCGGCCGCCGCTACCGGACCGCCGCTGGTGAAGGCGACGACGGTCTTCCCGCGGCCCCGTACGTCCTCCCGTATCCGGCGTAGGCCCCGGTCCAGCCGTTGCCGGAACTGGGACCAGGACTCTAGGCCCGGAGGGGTCTGCAAGCTGCCCTCGATCCACCGCCGGGTGCCCTGCTGGTAGCGGCGGAGGTAAGCGGCGGCCTCCCCTTTGTCGGGGCGGCCCAGGTGGTGCTCTAGGACCTGAGGCCCTTGGTGCTCGTCGAGCTCCGGTAGGGGCGTGGCTTCGGGCAGGGCGCGGCGGCCGTTCCCAAGGGCCTCGGCGGCGGCCGCGTAGGTCTCCCGGTGACGTCGCCTGGGGCCGACGAAGACCCGGTCGATGTCGAGTCCCAGGTCGGCCCAGTGACGGCCCAGGGCCCGCCCCTGCTCGTGGCCGAGATCCGAGAGGCGATCGTAGTCGTCGGCCCCGAGGGACGCTTGACCGTGGCGAACCAAGAGCAGCACGCTCATCGGGTCCGCCGCGGGCCGTTCCAGTTTCGGCGGTGAATCGGCGTCATCGCACCGGGTCAGGGGATTCGAAGATGGAATCCGGCAGGTTGTCGAAGACCCCGATTCCCCCCAGCTCGGCGGTGCGGTCGTCCTTGGCGTTGAAGCGCTTGCTGGACAGCATGATGGCGCCGTGGCGCCGCCAGTCCTGCCATTCCCAGATCGTCGCTTCGCGGCCTTCCTCCCAGCCCTGCAGCACGTATGACCACCGGCCCATCAGGCCCGAGTCCCGGTCGATCCAGGCCCAGTAGGTGTCCCCGGGGGTCAGGCCGACGCTTTCGAAGGTGAGCTTCAGTTTGTCGTAGGTGACGCCGTCGACGGTCGCCTCACCGTCGTGGGTGAGGGTGACGCCGGGGTCCAGCAGCTTGTAGGGCATCAGGAGCCAGTAGGTGTCGTTGATCCAGGCGCCGTAGGCCCGTTCGAGCCATTGGGAGGCGTCGTCGCCGGTGAGCTCTTCGCCGTCGAGCCAGACCCTGCCTTCGCGGCTGTCGATGTCGTGGAGCACCACGTAGGCGTTGCCGTCCCGGGTTTTGCCGGAAAGGCGGTGGCGGCCGGTGTAGCGGTCCCAGTGGTGGGTTCTGAAGCCGAAGAAGTCGAAGCGGAAATAGCGGCTCGACTCCCAAGCCTCAGCGCCGCCCATCGCTTCGAGGGTGCGTTCGGCGATGACTCGGGCTTTGGCGTCCGCTTCGGCACTGGCCGGCGTCGGACCCAAAAGGGGCAGGACCATTGCCGCCGAGGCGAGGAGCGTGAGTAGGCGTTTCGGGGTCATGTACGGTTCTCCGGGTCGGTCCACGGCGCCTGTGACGCCGGCTGGGTTTCGGGGGTCCGGTGATAGGCTACCGGAATACGGTGGCCGCCGGAGTCACCTGCCCCAAAAAGCGGTGCGGGAACCTGCGCTCCAGCGCCAACCCTAAGGACAGACCCATGACGGATGCGACCGACGACCACGATCCCCTCGACTATCCTTCGATGGTCCAAGACGCGCTGCGGGGTGTCGCCCGTCAATGCCTGTCCCAGGTCGCGGACGAGGGCCTGCCGGGCTCCCATCACTTCTATCTGACCTTCGCCACCGGCGCCCGCGGGGTCGCCATCGCGCAGTCCCTCAAGGCCCGCTACGCCGAAGAGATGACGATCGTGATCCAGCACGACTATCGGGATCTCGAGGTCGACGCGGTGGGATTCGGGGTCACCCTCCGGTTCGGCGGCGTCCCCCAAAGGCTTTACGTCCCCTTCTCCGCCCTGGTCACCTTCTACGACCCGTCCGTGCCGTTCGCGCTGCGCTTCGAGCCGGACCTCGCCGGCGGCGCCCTCGATTTCGACGCCTTCGAGGAAGACGACGTCCCCGACGGGGATGGCCCGGCGGCCGACGCCGTGGGTGCCGACGATCAGGCCGACGGCGGCGACGACAACAAAGTCATCTCGATCGAAGCCTTCAGGCGCAAGTGAAAGCGTCCCCCCCGAGTTTCATGAGCCTCTCGCTCCCGTCCCTGCCCACCGGCCACCAGATCCTCGGGCCCATCGCGGTCGGGGCGGAGACCGAAGCCCACCGGGTGCTCCACCTGCCGTCGGGGGAGACCCGGGTGCTGGAGGTCGCCTCGGTGGGTCCGGTACGGGATCCGGGGTCGTTGGCCCGCCGCTTCTCACAGCTGGCGGAGGGCTTCGACGATCTCCAGCATCCCCACGTGGCCCGGCTCTTCGCCCACGGCGCCGACGGCGGGAAGGTTTGGTGGCTCCGGGAGCGGGTCGCCGGGCGCGGCGTAGGGGAGCTGGTCTCCGACCGGCCGCTGCCCGCCGTGCCCCTCGTCGTTGAGATCGCCCGCCAGATCTTGGCGGCCCTGGGTGCGGTCCACGGCCAGGGGCACCTGCTCCGGGGCCTTGCGCCGTCGAGCCTGGTGCTCGCCGCGGACCCCTCCGGCGCCAGGGTGGTGCTGACGGACCTCGGCCTCGGTCGAGGTTTCGAGAACGAAGTGGGGGCGACGGCCCAGGGCCTCTATTTCGGTCGCCTGCGCTACGCCTCCCCCGAGCAATTCGACGATCAGAAAGCCCTGGGTCCCCCCAGCGACCTCTATGCCCTCGGGCTGGTGCTCTACGAGTTGCTCACCGGACGCCATCCCATCCACGCCGAGACCCCGTCGTCCCTCATCGCCGGGCACCTCTTCCGGCCGCCCCTGGGGTTCGACGGAACCGACCCCGAAGGCCGGGTGCCGGAACCCCTCCGCAAGCTGGTCCTGCGGGCCCTGGCGAAGGAGCCCTCCGAGCGGTTCAGCGACGCCTGGGGGATGGCGGAGGCCCTCGCCGCCGCGGTGGCTCAGGCGCGGATCGGACCCGCCGAAGTCGACGGGATCGGGCCCCCTTCCGCCCCAAGGGCCAATCTCGATTCCGGGCTGCTGGACGTCGAATCCCGGGTGGAGGACGGCGATCTCGAAGCCGCGCAGCAGCGGCTGGCGGACCTTCGCCGCGAGCACGGCGATCGAACGGCGCTGCTCGATATGGACGGGCGGCTGCGGGAGGTTGAGAGCTTTTCCCAGCGGCGGGAGGCGAGGGGGCTGCTCGCCAAGGCCCAGGCTCGTGCCTCCGCCGAGGACTTTGAAGGGGCCGTGGCGCTGCTGGAGCGCGCGTCCGAGCTGGCGGCCGGGGATCCTGAGATCAAGGATCTCCTGGAGCACACCCGCCAGCGGGCCCGGAGCCGAGCCCACGCCGTCGAGGCGACGCGGCAGATCGCCATCTCCGCGGTCCCCGGGATCCCCGAAGAGGAGGCCCCGGTGGCGTCGCCGGAGGTGCTGCTGGAGCATGCCCGGGCCCTGGCCCAGGGGGAGGATTTCGCCGGCGCCCGGGAGCGTCTGCGGAAGGTCCTCGGGCAGATCCCCGATCATCGGGAAGCCCTCATGCTCCTGGCCTCGGTGGACGCCTGCCTGCGGATCCGCGACGAAGAGGCGGAGCAGGCGTCAGACGTCGAACGTACGGTCACCGGAATCCGTCAGCTCCTCGACGACGGGCGGGCCGCCGATGCGACGGTGCAGTTGGAGCGGGCCACGGATCGTTTCGGCGAACAGGGGAGCCTCGACGGGCTCCGCTTCGAGATGGCGCAGCGGCGCCTTGAGCCCGAAGCCCCGGATCCAAACCACACGGTTCACCTGGCCGTTCCCCCCCAGGGGATCGCCGACGGTGAGACCGGCGCCCTGACGGAGGCGTCCACCACGCGGCCGATCCCCGTTCGGCGGGAGCCTGCTCGCGAAGACGGGGCGCAGCCGAAGACCGAGGCGGGTATAGAGCTTCCCGGCAGCCGAACGATTCCCATGGCCACCATCGAAGGGGCCCGTCGCCGCGGCGGCGGGGCTGGGAACGGTCCGGGGACTCCGGCCCCCGATCGACGGCCGAGCTCGGCGCCGTCGCCCTCCCCCGGGACCGAGGAACTGGCTGAAACCCAGACGGTGCAGCCCAAGCCGTCGTCGATTCCGATCGGTAGCGTCACCCTACCGATGGAGGCGATCGAAGGAGCCCGTCGCCGGGCCATGGAACGGGCCGCGCCGGGCGATGTCCTCCCCGAGCCCGCCGGGGCAAGAGCCCCCCGTTTGGACCAGCGACCCGGCGCCGGCAGCCCCCCTGGGGCCGCCCAGGAGCCGCCCCCCGTTCCCGCGGTGCCACCGACCCCACCGCGACGTCCGGCCCCCGCCGCCGAGGCGCGGCCTTCGCCGGAGCCACCCCGGACCCCCTTGGCCCTCGAGGATCTGGGTTTCGGTGGCGGAGACGACGTCGCTCCCCCTGTGGCGACCTCCGCCCCCCACAGGCCCGACCCACGCGGGTCCGATCGCCGCGGGGGAGGGTCCGTCGGGCGGAGCTCCCCACCCGGCGGGGGGGCCAGCCGGGCGGCGGTGCTCGTGGGGGTTGGGGCGGCGTTGGTCTTGGTTTTCGTCTTGAGCTACATGCTGTCGGGCTCCGGTCTCCTCGACCGAGCCCCCGCTCCGGACGCCGCCCCCGAAGCGGAGGACGTCGCCCCCTCCCAGCTGGCCACCGGCTGGTTGACGGTGGACGCGGTGCCGTGGGCCAACGTCCGGCGGGTCACCGACCAGGCGGGGGTGGAGGTGCCGTGGAACGGGGCCCGCTCCACCCCCCTGCGGCTGGAGCTTCCCCCCGGGGTCTACCGGGTCGAGCTGGTCCACCCCGACGGGGGGCGACGGACCCTGGAGCTGAGTGTGAAGAGCGGGGCCTCGACCAAAGAAGTGGCTCGGTTCCCGAAGATGGACGTAGAGGAGTACTTCCGCCGTGTCGGCTGGTGAAGGTCGTCGCACCGAGACGGGGCGACCCGCCCTGTCTGTGATCTTGGTCTGCCTCCTGGCGGCGGCGCTGGCGATGGCGGTGTCGGCCCAGGACGGCGCGCTTTCCCCGCGTCAGCAGGCCACCGCGGCCCTCGAGGGGGCCGAGCTGGAGGAAACGGCGGCGCGGGCCCTAGCCCGACATACCGACTTCGCCCTCGCCAACCGCCGTTCCCCCCGCCTCGGTGAACGTCTGGCGGAGGCTGAGCGTTTCTTGGGCTATGCGCGGTCCGCCTACGACAGGAGTCTCAAGACACCTTCTGCGAGTGCCTTCCGTGACGTTGCGGCCCTGGCCCAGCGGGCGGAGAAAGAGCTGGTCGCCTACCGCGAGGCGGTGGGTCGGGAGTTGGCGAAGATCGAGCAGGAACGGCGGCCCCCCCCGCCTCCTCCCCCAC